>NZ_JADMJK010000109.1 GCF_018780625.1 Polaromonas sp.
GAGTAGCTCAGTTGGTAGAGCGCAACCTTGCCAAGGTTGAGGTCGAGAGTTCGAGCCTCTTTTCCCGCTCCAATTCAAAGGGCAGCACTTCAAAATGCTGCCCTTTTTGGTTGGAAAATTTGAAAAATGACAGGGCGCGGTAACAAAGCGGTTATGTACCGGATTGCAAATCCGGCTAGCCCGGTTCGACTCCGGGCCGCGCCTCCATCCAGTTGTTGCCAAAAGCCCCTGCAATGGGGCTTTTTTGTTTGACAATACGGTGTAATGGTTTTGGGCCTGAGTGGTGAAATAGGTAGACACAGCGGACTTAAAATCCGCCGCTTCGCGAATAGCGGGCGTACCGGTTCGATTCCGGTCTCAGGCACACCCCCACGCCCCGGGCACCCCCTTGAAAATTGGGTAAGATAAATTCCATGACCCGTTACAACACACCTTTTGAAATCCACGTTCACGGCGAGGTTCCCTTGCGAGCGGATGTCACCTTTGAGCAATTGCAGGAGGCGCTCAAGCCGCTGTGGACTTACGCCGGCTCGAAGTCACTCGCAGCGGGCGCAGCCAGCACCTACGAAGAAGAGCCCGGCATTCAATTTGATGTCAAGAAGCATGTGCTCCAGATGTGCTGGACGGTGCCCGGCGACGAGGATTTTCGTCAGGCGCTCGATGAAATGTGCATGGGCCTGAATGACCTGGCCGAAGTGGGTGCACCGATCGAGGTGACGTTTTACGACGCGGACTTCGACGATGAGGAGGAGTCTGCCGAAGGCGATGAGGCGCGTGATGACTTTGCCATGTATTTCGTCGGCCCGACGCCCGCCGCCATCATGCAGGTTCAGCGCGACTTGCTGGTGCAGGACATGATTGGTCTCATGGAACGGCATTTTGACGCCTCGGAGTTGGGTGACGTCGTGCTGGCCGTGGACAAGTTGTTTGCCCACCGCTTTGATTCCCTGGTCAACTCCATGCAACTCGGCAGGCCGCCGCGTGGATCCGGTGGGTCGCAGGGCGGAACGGGCCATGGGGGCGGCCGCAAACCGCGGCACCTTCACTGAATTTCCACTAAGGCAGGCTTGGTTCCTGTCCGGCCGCCGGGCAGGCGCCCTGCTCGCCGGCAAAGCCCAGGCCAGTCAAATAGACGTTCACCACGCAAGGGCCGACCTGGAGCAGGTCGAAGGCTTGCGGTTCCAGTAACCAGTTCTGGATCAGGCCATCGATTAGCGCATGCAGGCCTTGGGCGGCCGTCGCGGTGGGCATGGCCAACTTCATGTCGGTCTGATGGCATGCGGCGTCCATGCTTTGTTCAATCCGGCTCAAAAAACCGTGGCGCACCGCCAGATGGCGAAGACGAACGGCCTGAAGCTCTTCGATGTATTCCACTTTGTGGGTGGCGACCTCAAACACACGGCGGGTCTGCGCATCGGTCACGATCCGTTGAAGCGCTTCGACGGTGACGCGCCGTATCCGCTTCAAGGCGTCCACGCCTGCGCCGCAGCCCGCATCACGTCCGCCATCCTCCTGATTGAACGATGCCTCCATAGGCAGGGTGACGCGCTCCATCATGGCGTTGAACAAGTCTGCCTTATCCTTGAAATGCCAATAGACGGCACCGCGCGTGGCGCCTGCGCGCCGCGCGATGTCCTGCAGACTGGTGTGGGAAACGCCTTGCGCCTGAAACAGATGTTCTGCAGCATCCAGCAGCTTGTCGCGGGTTTCCAGCGCTTCTTCTTTGGTTCGACGGGCCAATGGGGATCTCCTGAAGGGTTTTTATAGATGAGTCATCATACATTCATGGCTGTATGTATACTGTAGCATTCGCGAAAACCCTTATTCTTTGCGTCTTCGGTGGTGGAGTTTTTCCTCAGCCGAAGAGGTCGAGCGCTTCATTTTCGCGTTCCCTTCAAAAAAATCCAGGAACAGCATGCCTCCTTCCAGCCTTGCCCATTCTCGTGGTCTTCCCCCATTTGTCCGCGTTCAGCCACTGCTTGCAGTGGCTGCGCTTTCATTGTTCCTGGCCGCATGCGGCAAGGGGAATGCACCGGCGCCCGGTGCTGGCGCAGCGCCGCCGCCGCCCCAGGTCGGCGTTGTCACGGTGACGCCAGGGGATGTGGGCCTGGTGACCGAGTTGCCCGGACGCCTGGAGGCTTCGCGTGTCGCGCAGGTCAGGGCGCGCGCCGCCGGCATTTTGCAAAAGCGCCTGTTTCGTGAAGGCAGTGACGTCAAGGCCGGCCAGCCCCTGTTCACCATTGACTCCGCTCCCTATGCCGCTGCAGCCGCGAGCGCCAGGGCCGGCCTGGCGCGTGCTGAAGCCAATCTGGCGCAAGCCACGGCCCTGGCCGAGCGCTACAAACCGCTGGTCGAGGCCAATGCGATCAGCAAGCAGGAATACGCCAATGCAGTGGCCGCGCAAAAGCAGGCTGCTGCCGATGTCGCCGTGGGCAAGGCCAATGTGCAGACTGCCAATATCACGTTGGGCTATGCCTCGGTGACGGCGCCCATCTCGGGCCGTATCGGCCGCTCGCTGGTGACCGAAGGCGCTCTGGTGGGGCAGGGCGACGCGACGCAGCTCGCTGTCATCCAGCAGATCAATCCGATGTATGTCAATTTCACCCAGTCGGCATCCGACGTGATGAAACTGCGCGCGGCCATGGCCAGCGGCCAGTTCAAGCGGGCCAGCGGCGCCGATGCGGCCAGTGTCCGCATTTTGCTGGAAGACGGCACCGAGTACCAGCAGCCAGGAAAATTGCTGTTTTCGGACCTGACGGTCGACGCCACCACCGGACAGATCACCTTGCGGGCCGAAGTTCCCAACCCGGGTGGCCAGCTGTTGCCAGGTCTTTATGTGCGCGTGCGGCTGGAGCAGGCCCAGGCAGCGAATGCCATTACCTTGCCGCAGCAAGCCGTCACGCGCACGGCGCAGGGCGACACCGTCATGGTGGTGGGCAGCGATGGCAAAGTCACGCCGCGCCCGATCAAGATTGGCTCGGCCAAAGGCACGCAATGGGTGGTGCTGGAAGGCCTGAAAGCCGGCGAGCAGGTGATGGTCGATGGCTTCCAGAAACTGCAGATGATGCCGCCTGGCACGCCGGTCAAGGCCGTGCCCTGGCAGCCGGCAGGTGCAGCACCCGCCGGTGCGGCTTCAGCGCCCGCAGCAGGCGCTTCGGCACCGGCCAGCGCCGCAATGCCCGCTGCCTCAGCGGCAGCGAAGTAAGGAGTACACCGAATGGCAAAGTTTTTTATTGATCGGCCCATCTTTGCGTGGGTGATCGCCCTGTTCATCCTGGTGCTGGGCACCGTGGCAGTCACGCAGTTGCCGATTGCCCAGTACCCTCCGGTAGCACCGCCTTCCATCGTGGTGACGGCCAGCTACCCAGGCGCTTCCGCCAAGACCCTGGAAGACAGCGTGCTGAGCGTGATCGAACGCGAAATGAACGGCTCGCCCGGCCTGATTTACATGGAGTCCGTGGCCCAGGCCAATGGCAGCGGCAACCTGACCCTGACCTTCGAGACCGGCACCAACGCCAACCTGGCCCAGGTCGATGTGCAAAACCGCCTGTCGCGCGCCGCGCCGCGCCTGCCGCAGGCCGTGACGCAGCAGGGCGTGCGGGTGGACAAGTCCAACGCCAACTTCCTGCTGTTCACCATGCTGTCGTCCGACAATCCGGCGATTGATCCGGTGGCGCTGGGTGACTACGCTTCGCGCAACGTGATTCCCGAACTCCAGCGCCTGACCGGCATCGGCCAGGCCCAGCTGTTCGGCACCGAGCGCGCCATGCGCATCTGGATCGACCCGGCCAAGCTGGCGGGCTTTGCGCTGTCATCGGCAGACGTCACCACGGCCATCCGCGCACAAAATGCCCAGATCGCCTCCGGCACGATTGGCGATTTGCCCAATGTGGCCGGCCAGGGCATTGCCGCCACGGTGGTCGTCAACGGCCAGTTGTCCAGCGTCGAGCAGTTCGGCAACATCGTGCTGCGCGCCAAGACCGACGGCTCGACCGTGCGGCTCAAGGACGTGGCCCGGATCGAACTCGGTGCGCAGGCCTATGCCACCTCGGCGCGCCTGAACGGCAAGCCGGCCACCGGCATCGGCCTGCAATTGGCGCCGGGCGGCAACGCCCTCAATGCCGCCAAGGCCGTGCGGGCCAAGATGGAACAACTCAAGCCCTATTTTCCCCAGGGCGTGAACTATTCGATTCCCTACGACAGCTCGCGCTTCGTCAGCATCTCGATCCAACAGGTGGCCATCACGCTGATTGAAGCGGTGGTGCTGGTGTTTCTGGTGATGTTTTTGTTCCTGCAGAACTGGCGCTACACCATCATCCCGACCATCGTGGTGCCGATTGCCCTGCTGGGCACCTTCGCCACGCTGCTGGCGCTGGGCTTTTCGATCAACGTGCTGACCATGTTCGGCATGGTGCTGGTGATCGGCATCGTGGTCGATGATGCGATCGTGGTGGTCGAGAACGTCGAGCGCATCATGAGCGAGGAGGGCCTGCCGCCGCTGGAAGCCACGCGTAAGGCCATGGGCCAGATTTCGGGCGCCATCATCGGCGTCACGGTGGTGCTGATCTCGGTGTTCGTGCCGCTGGCGTTTTTTGCCGGCTCGGTGGGCAACATCTACCGCCAGTTCTCCGCCGTCATGGTCGCGTCGATCGGCTTTTCGGCCTTCCTGGCGCTGTCCCTCACGCCGGCCTTGTGCGCCTCCCTGCTCAAGCCGGTGGAAGCCGGCCATCACCACGAAAAAACCGGCTT
>NZ_JADMJK010000181.1 GCF_018780625.1 Polaromonas sp.
CGAGCGCCAGCACCAGCGCGGCCACGCCGCCCAGCGCCAGCACGGCGCGGGCCGAACGCGCAAACAGCCGGTCAACCAGGCGGCCCAGCAGCGGGTCGATCAGCGCATCAAACAGCCGGGCGCCCAGCAGCAGCGCGCCCAGCGTGGCCAGCGGCACGCCAAACGCGCGCGCATAGTGGTTGGGCAAAATCACATACAGCGGCAAGGCGACAAAGGCCAGCGGCAGGCCGAGCAAGCCATAGGCCAGGCCCTGGCGCGTGGTGAGGGGCAGCATCACTCGCCGGCTCCGGCCAGCAGCGCCTGGCGCAACTGGGGCTCGGAGGTGTTCGGGGACAGCCAGATGCCAAAAAACAGGCGGGCGAATTCGGCGTCCCGGATTTCGCCGCTGGCCCGGCCGTTGACCCAGAACGCCGCGCCCACGCCGGGCCGGTGCACGCCGGTGATGCGGTCGCCCTTGCGGACATCCGGAATCACGCGCAGCAGTTCGGTGGTCCACTGCGCCGCCTGCGCCTCGCTGATGGCGGCGCTGCGGCGCATTTCCTGCAGCGAGCGCTTGGCCACCTCGACCGCGTCAAAGGCGCGCAGGTAAGCCAGTTCCAGCGCCATGGGCTGGCTGGCGTAGCCGCCCGCGCCAAAGCCGGTGGCCGCCCACAGGCGCGCGTCGTAGACCTGAAAACCCCAGACCGTGAGCCGTCCCTGGCCGATCAGCTGACCCTGCGGCAGGGCGCCTGCAACTTCCAGCGTGGTGGCCGCGGGCGATTGCGCCAGCGCGGCGCCCGCGCACAGCAGGCCGGCCGCAGCGGCCAGCAGCAGCCGTTTCAGCGCGAGTCCAGTCGTTTGCGCAGCGTGAACTGCATGACGCTGGTGTTGGCCTGCGTAAAAGCCGCTTCGCAGTAAGCCATGTAGAACTCCCATATGCGGATAAACCTTTTGTCAAACCCGAGCTGGAGCACCCGTGACTCTTGCGCCAAGAAGTCATCGCGCCACAGCTGAAGGGTGCGCGCGTAGTCCTGGCCAAACGACAGCTCGTCCACCACGTCAAAGCCGGCCGCATGGGCCTGCTTGCGAAACTCGCGCGGGCAGGGCAGGCAGCCACCCGGAAAGATGTACTGCTGGATGAAGTCCGTGGAGCCGATGTAGCGCTCAAACAGCTCGTCGGCAATCACGATGCTCTGGATGCAGGCATGGCCGCCGGGCTTGAGCAGGCGGGCCAGGGTCTGGAAGTATTCGGGCCAGTATTCGCGGCCCACGGCCTCGATCATTTCAATCGAGCAGATCGCGTCAAAGGGCGCATCGGGCGTGATTTTGCCAATGTCGCGGTAGTCCTGGAGGCGCAGATCAGCCCGGTCTGCGGTGCCCAGCCTCGCCATGCGGGCTCTGGCCCAGTCCAGTTGCTCGGTGCTCAGCGTCACACCGACCACGCTGGCCTGGAACTCGGTGGTGGCCATTTCGGCCAGCGCGCCCCAGCCGCAACCAATTTCAAGCACCCGATCGCCGGGCTGCACACGCGCCATGCTGAGCGCGCGCCGCACCTTGGCGTACTGGCCTTCCTTCATGGTGCTGTCTGGCGACTCGAAAATCGCCGACGAATAGTTCATCGTGTTGTCCAGCCACAGCGCATAAAAGGCGTTTCCGAGGTCGTAATGCGCGTGGATGTTTTTCTGGCTGTTGGCCTTGGTGTTGCGGTTAAGCAGGTGCTTGACGCGGTAGGCCAGGCGGCCCAGCCAGCTGCCGTAGATCACGTCCTCGACTTCCTTGCGGTTGACGATGAAGACCTGCAGCAGGTCGGTCAGGTGCGCTGTGCTCCAGTCGCCGGCGATGTAGCTCTCGGCAAAGCCGATGTCGCCCGAGCGCAGCGCGGCGGCGCAGGGTTTCCAGTTGTGCAGGTGCAGGCTGGCCGTGGGCGACGTGCCGTTGCCAAAGCGCTGCAGCGAGCCATCGGGAAACTGCACCGTCAGCGTGCCGTGGCGCAGGCGTTGCAGCAGCTTCAGGGCGGTGCGGCCGGCGCGCGGCGCACCGTCTGGAATGGCAAAGGCCTGCGGCACGGTGGAGGGTCGGAGGGTGTTCATCGCGTCACAAAAGGTTTGGGGGGAGCCGGTTTTCGGATAAAGGGCACATGTTTGCGCCAGAGCCTGAAGGCCTGCCAGTGGATGCGGGCGACCACGCCCAGCGTCATGGCCGGGTAACGCCACACCGCCTTGCGCAGGCTGGCCGCGGTGAGGGGCTCCAGCGTGCCGCTGACGCTGGTTTGCAGCAGCGGCCCGCTGTCGTTGTCGCTGTCGTGGTAGTCGATGCGGGCCACGGTTTTTTTCACGCCGCCTTGCGCGCTTTGCAAAAAACGAAAGCGGTAGCCGCCCGCCAGCGTGCAGAATGGCGAGACATGGAACACCTTGTTGGCCGTGAGTTCCAGCCCGTACTGGGGATCGTCCAGCAGGTAACAGTGGCGTTCGCCAAAGGTGTTGTTGACTTCGACGACGATGGCGCGCAGCGTGCCGTCCGCGCGGTGGCAGTACCAGAAACTCACCGGCTTGAAGGTGTAGCCCAGCACGCGCGGGTAGGTGTGCAGCCAGACTTCCCCGTGGGCGTCGTGCACGCCTTCGCGCAGCAGCAGCGCATCGAGCCAGGCCAGCGCGTTGTCGCCGCCTTCGCCGTGGTCGCGGTCATGAAAGCTCAGCAGCCCGCGCCGGTTGTGCGCCAGCGCACCGCTGCCGTGCTGGTGCAAATGGCGCATCGGCAGCATGAGGAAATAAGTGGGGTAGTTGAAGGCGTTGCGGGCCGGGCGCAGCCGCGTGTGCCGCACCTCGCCAAAGCCGATCAGCGGCTGGGGGGGCCAGTCGCCGCAGTTCATGCCGCCTCCCGTGCGTGTTTCAGCAGCAGCTGCGCGGCCTGTAGCCCCGACTTCAGCCCGTCCTCATGAAAGCCGTAGCCGGTCCAGGCACCGCAGAAATAGCTGTGCTGCAGGCCCTGCAAGCCCGCCAGTTCTTTTTGCGACTGGAGGGCGGCCATGTCAAACACGGGGTGCGTGTAGTCGAATTCGCCCAGGATTTCTTGTCGCGCAATCTCGCGCACCGGATTGAGCGACACCACCACGGGCTGGGTAAACGGCAGCGGTTGCAGCAGGTTGATCAGGTAGTGCAGGCACACGCCGGGGGCCTGTCCCGCCGATGCCGGGGTCCGCTCGTAGTTCCAGGCGGCCCAGGCCAGCTTTTTTTGCGGCAGCACCGAGGCATCGGTGTGCAGCACGGCGCGGTTGGGCTGGTAGCGGATGGCGCCCAGCACCGCCTGCTCGGCCGGGCTGGGCGCGCGGAGCAGTGCCAGCGACTGGTCGGAGTGCGCGGCCAGCACCACCTTGTCAAAGCGCTGGGCCTGGCTGTCGGTGACCACGCGCACGCCGCCCGCGTCGCGCTCAATCAGGCGGACCGGGGTGTTCAGTCGCTTGTCGCCAATCTGGCTGACGATTTTGTCCACGTAGTGGCGGGCGCCGCCCTTGACCGTCCACCATTGGGGCCGGTTGGTGATCTGCAGCAGTCCGTGGTTGTGGCAAAAGCGGATCATGGTGGCCACCGGAAACTGCAGCATCTGCTCGGTCGGGCAGGACCAGATGCAGCCCATCATCGGCAAAAAGTACCAGTCGCGGAATTCGTCTGAAAACTTCCGGGCCCGCAAGAAATCGCCCAGCGGCTGCATCATGGCCGGCGCGCTGTCGGCGCCCGATTGGGCCAGCACCGTGGTGACGCGGTTGAAGCGAACGATGTCCGCCAGCATGCGCAGGAATTTCCAGTTGCCCAGGTTGCCGCGCTGGGCAAACACGCTGTTAAGACTGGAGCCGCTCCATTCCAGCGCCCGGCCGTTCAACGCACCGGGCACCTGGACCGAAAACGACATGTCCGACTTTGCGGTTTCCACGTCGAGCTCTGCAAACAGCGCGATCAGGTGCGGGTAGGTGTGTTCGTTGAACACCAGAAAGCCGGTGTCCACGCCGTGCGTGACCGGGCCCTGGGGGCCGGGCAGGGTGACGTCCACCGTGTGGGTGTGGCCGCCAAAATAGTCGCCGGCCTCAAACAGCGTGACATCGGCCAGGCCGCGCAGTGCATGCGCGGCGGCCAGGCCCGAAATGCCCGAACCCACAATCGCCACGCGTAAAGGGCCGCTCATGGGCGCCCCGGAAAGATAAAAATGCTGCGAAGCGTCCCGAAGCGAACTTGGGGAGGGAGGAGGAGAACCGCCCCGGGCTGGCATCCGAGCCACAACGGCTCGGAAGGCTTCGCAGCAATGAAACTGATTTTTCGCGGGCGCCGCGTGTAAATACAGACGGCGCCTGGCTTTTTTGGAGGGCGGCGTGGTGACCATAGTTCCCTGCCGGCCCGGGGCTGGCCCGGTAAAGTTTTGTGAAGGCTGGAACGGCGCAGGCCTGCCACCGGCACGGTCAAGGCTTTTTTCAGGGGCGTGGCGGGCGTGTCATGGCGACGGCAAGGTGGGCGCATGCCTGCATCATAAAACGTAAATTACCATTTAGTCAATATAGTGACTGATTGGTAATTAAATTCAGCGGCGGATTATTTTCGGGCCAGTTGCTTTTCAATTTCGGCGACAAATGACGGGCTGGCGGGGTCGGTGCGGGTGTCGAAGCTGAGCACGCTGAAGCCATCGCGGGCCACCAGGTATTTGTGAAAGTTCCAGCCCGGTGCCTTGCCGGTGCTGGCGGCCAGCTGCCTGAACAGCGGGCTGGCGTCCTTGCCGC
>NZ_JADMJK010000205.1:0-11421 GCF_018780625.1 Polaromonas sp.
CCAATCTCCTTTAGAAGGTCCTTGAGGCGCTTGCGGGCCAAATCAATGTCGCGCTGGGCCCCAACCCAAACAAAGCGCAGGGGCTGCATTCAGGCTGCTCATTCACCCAGCAACAGCCTTCTCCCGCAGCCGCTCATACAACCCCGAGTGGTTCAGCAAAATGTCCAGCAGGCCGCGCAGCACCACTGGCGAATTTAGCGCCTGGGTGCTCATCACGGTGTGCGCGTCATAGGACTCGATGATGGCGTTTTGCAGCTCGTTGGTCAGGTCCGGTGAGTTGGCAAACTGCTCCTTCGAGTTGTTACTCGCCTGCTGCTGCAGGGTCTTGGATTCGGCCACCTTGCCCAGAAGCGTGCCGTTCACGTAGCGCAGCTGGTCCTGCTCGCTCGTTCCCGCGCCAAACAGGTCGTTGAGCTTGTCGATCAGCTCGGCCATGTAGGCGGTCTGTTTTTCCTGCACGCTACCGCTGCCCGCCTCGGTGATCGGCGCCAGCTTGGGCGTCTCGCCCGCGCTCAGCAGCAGCTTGCGCAGGCCCTGGTCCTTCAGGTGGTGGTGCGTCAGCACCACCTTGGACAGGTCGATGCCTTCCCGCTCCCGGCCAAACTCCAGCAGCGGCAGCAGGCGCTTGTAGAACATGGCGCGCTTTTCAATGTCGGTGTTGCCGTAGTCGAAGATTTGCGACAGGAAGGTGTACAGCCGCAGGTAGGCGCCCATGTCGCCCTTGAACAGCACCAGGGCGTCCAGCTCATCTTGCGCGCCCCTGGCCGCCTTGCTGTCGTCCTTGGCCAGAGCCATCTTCAATGTGGCCTGCGCGGCCTGGTAGCGTTTCATGAGCCGATCCTGCACCGGCGCCAGGGCCGCGACCAGCTCGCTCTGCCGGGCGTCCGGCTTGAGTTCGACGGCCACCACGCGCTCGACCTCGAAGTCGTCGTAGTGCCCGGCGGCGTCCAGCTTGGCGCGCAGGTTGAAGACCAGGTTGGGGTCGGTCGTGGCCGACAGTTCTGCCGTGGTGTGGTACGCCTTGAAGGACGCCAGCACCTCCTCGGTGTCATTGACGAAGTCCAGCACGTAGGTGGTGTCCTTGCCGGGGTGGGCGCGGTTCAGGCGGCTCAGGGTTTGCACCGCCTGGATGCCCGCCAGGCGCTTGTCCACGTACATGCCGCACAGCAGCGGCTGGTCAAAGCCGGTCTGAAACTTGTTGGCGACCAAGAGAATCTGGTATTCCTCGCCCTTGAAGGCTTCGCGGATGTCGCGGCCCTTGAGCCTGGGGTTGAGCGCCGGGCTGTTCTCGGTGAAGCCGTCCGGGCCGGAATCCGGATCGTTCACCTCGCCCGAGAACGCCACCAGCGTGCCGATGGCGTAGCTGTGTGCCTTGATGTACTGCTCGATGGCCAACTGCCAGCGCACCGCTTCGAGCCGGCTGCCGACCACCACCATGGCCTTGGCTTTTCCGGCCAGCAGCGGCGAGACGAACTCCCGGAAGTGCTCGACCACGATCTCGACCTTCTGGGCGATGTTGTACGGGTGCAGCCGCACCCAGCCCATGATGCCCTTCATGGCGGCGCTGCGCTCGACCTCCTGGTCGCTCAGTTCCTGGCCGTTGTGGGCCAGCTTGAAGGCCAGGGCGTAGGGCGTGTAGTTCTGCAGCACGTCCAGGATGAATTTTTCCTCGATAGCCTGGCGCATGGAGTACACGTGAAAGGGCACGGGCACGTTGTCGGGGGCCGGCTTGCGCGTCGGGTCCGGGCAGGTGCCAAACAGCTCCAGGGTCTTGTTCTTGGGCGTGGCCGTGAACGCCACGAAGGTGATGCCGCCATCATCGGCCCGGGTGGCCATCTGCGCGGCCAGGATGTCCTCGGTGCTGACTTCGCCGCCGTCGCCCAGCTCCTTCAATTCCTCCGGGCTGAGCACGGCCTTGAGCTTGGCGGCCGCTTCGCCAGTCTGCGAGCTGTGCGCCTCGTCGGCAATCACGGCAAAGCGCTTGCCCTGCGTGGCGGCGAGCTTGCGCACGGCTTCCAGCGCAAAGGGAAAGGTCTGGATGGTGCAGACCACGATCTTCTTGCTGCCGTCCAGTGCCTCGGCCAGCGCCGCGCTCTTGGACCCGTCGGTGTTCTTGATGGTGGCCACGACGCCGGTGGTACGCTGAAAGTCAAACAGCGCCTCCTGCAGCTGCGAGTCGATCACGTTGCGGTCAGACACCACCAGCACGGTGTCGAACACCTTGCAGTTCTCGGCGTCGTGCAGCTCGGCCAGGAAGTGCGCCGTCCAGGCAATCGAGTTCGTTTTGCCGGAGCCCGCCGAATGCTGGATCAGGTACTTCCCGCCGGGGCCATCATGGATCACCGCAGCTTGCAGCTTGCGCGTCACGTCGAGCTGGTGGTAGCGCGGAAAGACGATGCGCTCGATCTGCTTTTTCTTGTCGCGCTGGGCAATCAGGTAGCGGCCCAGGATTTCCAGCCAGCTGTCAACCGCCCAGACCTGTTCCCACAAGTAGGCGGTGCGGTGGCCCCCAAGCGCGTTCACCGGGTTGCCGGCCGCGCCCTCGTTGCCCAGGTTGAACGGCAGGAACACCGTGGCAGGGCCGTCCAGCCGCGTCACCATCGCCACTTCGGAGTTGCTCACGGCAAAGTGAACCAGCGCGCCGCAAGGAAACGACAGCAGCGGCTCGGCCGCCTGGCCCTTGGGTCGCGGGTGGCGGTCAAAGCGGTACTGGTCGATGGCGTCCTGCACGCTCTGGGTGAAGTCGGTCTTGAGTTCCACCGTGGCCACGGGCAGCCCGTTGAGGAACAGCACCAGGTCGATGTTGTTTTCGCTCAGCAGCGAGTAGCGCACCTGGCGCACCACGCGCAGCCGGTTGGCTCTGTAGCGGGCCAGGATGTCGGCGTTGATGGCCAGCGCTGGCTTGAACTCGGCGAGCTTGAGCGGGCTTTTCAGGCCCAGCAGTTCGATGCCGTTGCGCAGCACATCGAGCGTGCCGCGCTGGTCCAGCTGGTCGCGCAGGCGGGACAACAGCGTGTCGCCTGCCTTGGCGCCATGGTTCTTGAGCAGCACTTCCCAGGCTTTCGGCTGCGTGGCCTGCACCCAGGCCAGCACGTCGGCCGGGAACAGCGCCAAGGCGCGGTCGTAGCCTGCCGCATCACCTTCGGCATGGAGCCAACCGTGGGCGGCCAGGTGCTGGCAAATCTCGGTCTCGAAGCTGATTTCTTTGTGGAGCCCCGACATGATCAAAAACTTTCGATCTGTAGGTCGAGGTGGTTAGCCGTCGCAATAAAGTTATTCGTGTATCTACCCATTCGACCAATGAACTCAGCTTGATATTCGAGAAAAGTATGCGCGTCCTTTTGCTCAATTAACTTAGCCTGAACTTGGTGGAGTTCAGCGAGTCCAACCAAGAGAATATCTCCCCAAGTAGATTGGCTATTTATCGATCTGCCATTTACGATATTTTGAAGCGCCTCGTTACACTCGATATGGGTTTTAGTGTCATTTTTCCGAAGATTTGTGAATCTTTTTGGATGCTTGATCTTTGTAGCGATCAGGTAACCCAGTAAGCCCGTGTAAGGGCGATCGGCCATTACGAACAACGCACACATACGGTCGATGTCCCTCAATGACATTGAAAATGCACCAATCCAAATGACGATATCATTTCTGAACGCTTCGACACCTTGCCGGTCCTCGTTGTTAAAACCATACCGCTCAAGCACATGATTTGCGAATGCGTCATGACGCGCGTCAGACCCATTTGTTCCAATAGTCGCTTTGGGTAGCTCGAACCACAGGTTTACAAACTTGCCGAGATACCCTTGACCATCTGTACCTTGCCCATACTGGCCCTCAATCGCAATTTCCATCTGTTTTCTATTCAAAAGCAAGACGAAGACCAAATTGGGCACGTCAAACAAGTGCTTGATGCGCTCGATCAGTGTGACGGCAAATGATGGCTTGCATCGATCCAGTTCGTCAATCATTACAACTACAGGGCGTTCACTTTTCAGGGCGGCTTCAGCCAGCGTAACCCGAAAACCTTTCAATGATGCGCGTTCCTCCGCCATGGATTCAATGCGTTTTTCAATCCACTTCTCTGCACCATCTGCAGCCCCATCCGTCGCTCCCTTCAGCGTATCTTCCACGTCAGAGGATAAATCCGATGTTCCTGTAAGCAGTCGTCCTGCCAAGTTGATCAAAACCTTCGTCCCCATTGGGACGATTGCCTTCATCACGCCCGCCGCCTTCTTTTGCAAAGAGTCACCTTGCCCTGTAGCGTCATCAAGCAACGCAGACAACTCCGAAGCGATCAACACGAACGGGTCATCAACATAGTCGTTCTCAAAAGCGTCGATAAACGCCACTTTGTGGTCTGTCCTAAGCTGTTCGGCCCAATGACGGCCGAACCAACTTTTACCCTCACCCCATGGAGCGTCAATACCAATCACCGCACCCGCCTTCAGCCGATTGATGTAGGTGCTGAGTTGAGTCGCCAAAGCCGCTCGGCCAAACTGGTCACCTTCAAAAGGTGTGGTGATCTGGAACGAATCAGCCGAAATTGAAAGCGGCTTGTCTTGGTTCATACTGATTCCAATTCTGCTTGGGTAACAACACCACGAACATCAATTTGGCCGGTGACGGCAGCCGAAATCAGCGCAGTGCGGCGCTCTTGCAGCAGGTGGATGGCGCGCTGGTTTTCGGTAGTGAGGAGGTCGAGCTTAGTAAGCTCACTATCGAGGAACGTGACAATGGCGACTTGCTCCTCTTTAGGTGGTACGGCAACTGGAAGGACGTGAATGTCATTTCTGTCAATTCCAGGAACAGCTGCCTTTGCTGAATGAGCCGCAAAATCCACCGTCTGAAGGGAGTACCAAACAAAGCGAGGGTGATTGCCGTGAAAGTTGGACACATACAAAGATGTGTTGTGCGGCCAAAAGTCATCTTGAATGTAAAAAAGACGGCCAGTAGAGCCGTAGCGACCCGTGACGACACCAGGCCCATGTGCCATGAATGATCCGTGTGTTCCGTTAATCCCGCTTGATGTCACCACAGGGTATGGCCCCTCTGTACGCTCTGAATCTGTAAGGTCGTGGCCTCGGTGAAGCGTCGAAAACCGTTTAATTACCATCACATCCCAATGAGCAGGAACATATTCGATGCCTGTGATGCAGGACGGCTTCAGGGGTGCGTCGAAGTTCAGGCCCCGGGTGACGGCGTGGGAGATGACGGCTTGGCGCTTTTCCTTCAGCAGCGCCATCAGCCGCCGCTGCTCGGCCACCAGCGCATCAATCTTGGCGGTTTCGCGGTCCAGGAAGGCGGCGATTTGGGTTTGTTCGGCAAGAGGTGGGAAAGCCAGTTCTACATTGTCCAGAGCGTATTGGCCTAGACCAACGCGAGTCAGTCCATTCGCAAGAACGGCAAAACAGGACTTGGCAAAGTTTGAATCAAAAAACCGCTTGATGAACGCACCATCGGCATCAGGCAGCGGGCGAACCATGGACAGGTGGTAGCCGCAAATAACGCCAGGCAAGTCCGCTGGAACATACGCAGCGATTGCAATGTCATCGGCTGTCTCAGAATCTTTAGTGATGATCGTGTCACCGGCGCGAAGGGTGAATTTGGCAATCTGGTCGGTCGATGCAGTCGCCGCCATGAACTCCATCCCAGCGGTGATCGTCTCGTTGTAATACACGTCCGTGTAGTTGCAGAGCAGAACGGGCGTTTCACCATCGTGAGATTTCTTGTCCACGTTGCTTGGGAACACATGACAGGCTTGTTTGAGGCGCTTCACTGCCCAATGCCCCGGCACCTGCCCCAGCCACTCCACGCCGCTGTCCTTGTAAGTCGGGTAACGCGAAAAGCTCATGCCGTAAGCCCGCCAATCATGGTCAGGATGCGGTCGGTCACGCCCTTCAGTTCGGCATCGATCTCGGCCAGCGGGCGCGGCGGCTTGAAGACGTAGAAGTGGCGGTTGAACGGTATCTCGTAGCCGACCTTGGTCTTGTCCGCATCAATCCAGGCATCGGGCGCATGGGGTAGCACCTCGCGCTTGAAGTAGGCGTCGATGTCCTCGCCCAGCGGCACGTTCTCGGTGTCGCGCAAGCTGGAGTCGGCCATCGGCTTGCCCTTGGCCTTGCCTTTGCTGCCCAGCACAACCTGGCCGCTGGCGTCCCGCTCTGGGCGCTCGACGGTGATGGTGCGGTAGCCAAAGTCCTCGTTTTTGAAGATGCGGCTGATCGGCACGCCATCGCGGGTCAGTTCATCAAAGCTGCCGAACAGGCGCGTGATGTCCTCGATGTGGGCCGGGCTGAGTTCCTTGCGCTTGCTGCCCAGGCTCTTGCGCATCTTTTGCCAGAAGCTGCTGGCGTCAATCAGCTGGACCTTGCCTTTGCGCGCGGCGGGCTTCCTGTTGCTGACGATCCAGACGTAGGTCGAGATGCCGGTGTTGTAGAACATGTCCGTGGGCAGCGCGATGATCGCCTCGACCAGGTCGTTTTCGAGCACGTAGCGGCGAATCTCGCTTTCGCCACTGCCCGCGCCGCCCGTGAACAGCGGCGAGCCGTTGAGCACGATGCCGAACCGGCTGCCGCCATCGACCGCCGGGCGCATCTTGGCGATCAGGTGCAGCAGGAACAGCAGTGAGCCGTCGCTTACGCGCGGCAGGCCGGGGCCAAAGCGCCCGTTGAAGCCATGCTGCTCGGCTTCCTTGCGGATTTCCTTCTCGATCTTCTTCCACTCCACGCCAAAGGGAGGGTTGGACAAGCTGTAGTCGAACACCTTGCCGCCCAGGCCATCGGCTGACAAGGTGTTGCCCAGGATGATGTTGGCAATGTCCTGGCCCTTGATGAGCATGTCCGCCTTGCAGATCGCATAGGACTCGGGGTTGAGCTCCTGGCCGTACATGACCAGCCGGGCATCGGGGTTCAGGCCGGCCAGGTGCTCGCCGGCCACGCTGAGCATGCCGCCCGTGCCCGCCGTGGGGTCGTATAGCGAGCGCACCACGCCGGGCTTGGTCAGCGCCTGGTCGTCCTCGATGAACAGCAGGTTGACCATCAGGCGAATGACTTCGCGCGGAGTGAAGTGCTCGCCGGCTGTCTCGTTGGACAGCTCGGCGAACTTGCGGATCAGCTCCTCGAACACCGCGCCCATGTCGGCATTGCTGACCACGTCCGGGTGCAGGTCGATGGTGGCGAACTTCTCGGTGACCATGTAGAGCAGGCCGGACTTGGCCAGCTTGTCGATCTGGGTGTGGAACTCGAAGCTCTCGAAGATGTCGCGCACGGCCGGCGAAAACGCCTGCAGGTAGGCGCGCAGGTTCTCGCCGATGTGGTCCTGGTCGCCCATGAGCTTTTTCAGGTCCAACGGCGAGGTGTTGTAGAAGAACTGGCCGGACTTGCGCAGCAGGAATGGCTCGGGGTTCAGGCCGGCCGCTTCCCGGGTGGCTTTCTCGGCCAGCACGGCGGCCTTGGTCGATTCAAGCACGCAGTCCAGGCGGCGCAGCACGGTGAAGGGCAGGATGACCTTGCCGTAGTCGGAGGGCTTGTAGTCGCCGCGCAGAAGGTCGGCGACGGACCAGATGAAGGAAGAGAGATTGGGATTCGGGTTGGTCATGCTGCGAGTGTATCGGCCGTGATACAGGTTGGCCGTGGGCATGGGCCTCGGCTGCGGTGTCAAATGTGGCCACCCGCTGCGAGGTGATCAAGCGGCTCTATTTCAGACGTCCGCACGCTTTGACCGCAGCGCGCGGTCCTGGCCCGCATGGCGCTCGTGCACAGTTCTTTGCGCACGATCAGATCAAGGTCATCCCTTGCACCAGTCAAGGATGATCTGCCGGAACAGTTGCTCCGCTTCGCCTATCCGCGCCACATAGCAAAATTCATCAGTCTGGTGCGCCATATGCGGCTCGCCTGGTCCCAGAATCACGGTCGGTGGCTGCCCCAGCGGTTCGCGCAAGGCTGCTGCATCAGTGAAATAAGAAACCGTCTTGGGCTGCAAGGGCGTGTCGAAAAGGGTCTGGCAACGCGCGAATACGCTCTGCATCCAGGGGTCTTCGGGTGCGGTGAAGACGCTGCCTACGTCGAGCAGGGTTTGCAAGCCGATGCCCGGACCCATGCGACTGCACAGACAACCCCATATCTGCCTGTGGTCCTGTCCAGCGACGGTGCGAATGTCGATCGTCATCTCGGCCGCATCGGGTACCGAGTTGATATTCAAACCACCACGCGCCGTTCCGATGTTTAGCGTGCCCTGTCCCATCAACGCATGGGGCGGGGTCGCGAAATCGAAGTTTTCAAGCGCCAGTGCGGCGCGCGCGATCTTGTAAATAGCGTTGTCGCCGCTCTCCGGCATGGAGCCGTGGGCGGTGACGCCGGTCGCACTGGCTTTTAGCCAGAACGCGCCCTTGTGGCCCACCAGCGGTTGGTTGCCGGTCGGCTCGGCCACCACCAGCGCTCCGGCCTTGCCAAGAATTTCGGCCACATCGCTCATGCCCACCAGATGGAACGCGCCTTCGCAGCCGGTCTCTTCGCCCGCGGTGATGACCAATGTCAAACCGGCGCTGTCCTTGATCTCGCTGGCCACCGCGATCGCGGCAATGGTGAAGGCAGCAACGCCGCTTTTCATGTCGCTGGAACCACGGCCGTACAGCTTGTCGCCCACGATCTCTGCGCCGAACGGGTCATGTGCCCATTTCGCTGAACCGAGCGGGACCACGTCGACATGGCCGGTGAAGCAAATCGGCGGCTTGTCGGGTTTGCCGCCTATGCGTGCGACCAGGGTGCTGCGGTGCGGTGCGAAGTCAACCAGCCGGCAATCGTAGCCCGCCGCCGACAGCAGCTCTGCCAGATACCGGGTGCACTGGTCTTCATTGCCGGGCGGATTGATGGTGTTCATCCGCAACAGGGTCTGGGTCAACGCGACGGCATCGTTGACCGGGATACTTGATAAGTTGTCAGCCATTTTGGGTTCCATAGTGCGATTGATGTGGCGGGGCGATCAAGCCAGAGCCCTTACTGCCCAGTGTGTGTTTTTGCGTCCGCCCGGCAGTTTGCGCTGTTGATGCGTGCGAACCGGTCAGCATCATTCAGTGCGGCGCCTTGTTCGGGAATGGTACGACAGTCTGCTTTCGGCACCAACGTGGGATGCCCCCTTGAGCACCGCAGCGGTGCGTCGAACCAGCGATTCGATTGGGGTTGTTCATTGACCTGGACCCTGTCAAATGATCCAAGTGGCCCACTGCTTCTGGCGCGTTAAGGTGGGCTGATTCGGGTTTCCCCTCGTGGTCAGTAAGGATAATATCTGGCATAAATCATGCATGTCAATATTCAAGTGACTTGAACTGTATTCAAAAGACAGTCAATCAGGATCATGTTACTTAATTTGAATTCTTCAATCCACCCGAAAGGAAGTGACTATGCGCAGGCGAAACACGGTATTGGCAGGAACGGCGTTGTTGACGACATGTATGGGTCTGGCTCTCGTGGCCAGCCCCGTCATGGCGAAAGAAGTGGTGAAAATCGCCTTTATCGGTCCGTTGACCGGTGGGGTCTCCAATATGGGCCTGGGGGGACGCAATTCCGCCGACCTGGCAGTGCGCCTGCGTAATCAGGATCCCAAATCCAAGTTCACCTACGAATTGGTGCCGCAGGACGACGAGTGCAAGCCCAATGTGGGTGTGCAGGTGGCGACCAAGGTGGCCGCAGATAAAAATATCGTGGCGGGCGTCACACACTATTGCTCGGCAGTCGCCATGGCCACGGCGGGCGTGTACAACCGTTTTGGCATGCCGGCTGTGGTGTGGGGTGCGGTTCTGCCCGAGGTCACCTACGGCAACAACTTCAAGGAAATTCATCGTGTCAACGGCACGATGATCAATCAGAACGAGGTCGCCTACAAGTTCATGGCCGGACTGGGCTACAAAAAATGGGCCATTATTCATGACACAACGGACTACGGCAAAGGACACAACAAATACTTTGGCGAATTCCTGAAAAAAGGTGGCGGCAAGGTCCTGGGCACCTTCGGGGTGACGGCTGACCAACAGGATTTCACCACCGAACTGACCAAGATTCGCGAGTTGAATCCGGACGTCATTTACTTCGGCGGACTGACGCCGCTCGGCGTGCGGATTCGGACGCAGATGGAGAAGCTGGGCATCAAGGCGCAATTCCAGGGTACCTCCGGGATCAAGTCCGATGCCTATATTCAGGGCGCCGGCAAGGAACTGGCTGAAGGCACGCTTTCGTTTATCGAAGGGGCGCCATGGGAGAAGCTGCCAGGCGGTCTTTTCTTCACCAGCAAATACGCGCAGCAAAAATACGGCGAATCGGCAGAGGCTTATGGTCCCTTTGCATTTGCCGCCGCCAATCTGATCATGGATGCCGTGGAGAAGGTTGGTCCGGATCGCAAAAAAGTGCGTGACGTTCTGAACAAGACCAATGATGTCGATACGATTGTCGGCAAGGTGACCTTTGACGACCATCGCCAGAACATCGTGTCGCTTATCACCAAGTACGTGGTGGAAAACGGTGCCTGGGTGGTTTGGGAAGACAGCAGCTACGGCAAAGGCAAGCGCAAGCTCGCCGGTTTGTAATCCCCAAGATGCCCTCCTGCACGCCATCGGCGACGCGGGAGGGTAATCCTCAACCGTTTCAGGAAACCTGATGAGCGAAGTTAGTCAATATATCTTCAATGGCCTGATGCTGGGCGTGATTTACGCCATGGTCGCTGTTGGCTTTACCCTGTTTTTCGGGGTTCTGGACGTGATCAAGTTCTCGCACGGTGACACCTTGATGGTGGGTGCCTTCGCCGGGCTCACGGCGTCCATCCTGATGATGAAAATCGGACTGGATTCTCCGGTGCTGCAGTTGCTTGCGGTGGTTGTATTTGCAGTCGCCGTCACTGGGTTGCTGGGGGCGGGAATTGCCAAGTTCCTGATCCTGCCGCTGCGCCATGCGCCGCCGCTCAACACGCTGCTGGCGACGCTGATGCTTGGCACCGTGATGCGCGAGGCGGTTCGTCTGTTCTATCCTGACGGCTCCAACCCGAAACCGTTTCCCGCGTTGTTGCCTACCTCCATGGTGGAGCTTGGCGGGCTTTCGCTGCGAATTGACAACCTGATTTTGCTGGCCAGCGGCCTGCTCGCCATTGCCGGCGTACACCTTCTGATCACGCGAACCAAGCTCGGCCTGGCGATTCGTGCTGTGGCGCAAGACGGAGAGACCGCGCGGTTGATGGGTATCAACTTCGAGGCGGTGGTGTTAATTACCTTTGCACTGGGCTCTGGCCTGGCTGCGCTCGCCGGTGTGATGAACGGCTTGTACTACTACGAAGTCAACTTCAATGTCGGTTTGCTGCTGGGTGTGATTGGATTTGCTGCGGCCATCCTGGGCGGGCTGGGCAATATCTATGGCGCCATCATTGGCGGATTTCTTT
>NZ_JADMJK010000205.1:11521-14480 GCF_018780625.1 Polaromonas sp.
GCCATCCTGGGCGGGCTGGGCAATATCTATGGCGCCATCATTGGCGGATTTCTTTTCGCTGCCTTGCAGGTGATTGGCAGCGCCATGTTGCCCGCACTGATTCCCGGCATTCCCAGCTCTTACAAGGACGTTTTTGCCTTCGCCGTCGTCATCATTTTTATGGCCTGGAAACCGACTGGTCTGATCGCCGAAAAGTCGAGCGAACGAGTTTAGTACCATGAAACAAAAAGAAATCATCACCCCCGCGAAATCTGCCTTGATGCTCAGCATCGCGGCACTTGTACTGACCGTCTATGTGTGGTTTTTCCTCCATGCAGAGAGTCAAATCAGCATTGCCATTTTGCTGGTTGCCGCAATCCTGGTCGTGATTCTGAGTCGCCGATTCGGCGTGACCTTGCAGGTCGAGCAGTCGGCCGCACGGCGCCCGGGCCTGTCCCGATGGCTGGCCGTTGGCTCCGGTCTGGCCTTGATCGCGGCTTTCTACAATTCACACTTCGTGTTGTTGATGTTGTGCGGCGTGTTGCTGTACTCCACGGCCTGTCTCGGTTTGACGGTGCAATTCGGATATTCGGGCGTGGCCAACTTTGCCGGGGCCGCCTTTTTCGGCATTGGCAGTTACGCCACGGCCGTTCTCGCCACCCACACGGCCATTCCCCACGTTCTTGTCATCCTGATTTCTGGCGTGAGTGCCGCTGTCATTGGTTCGCTGCTGATCTTGCCCGTGTTGCGAACGCGTGGCCACTATGCGGCGCTGGTCACCATCGCATTCGGTATCCTGTTCAAGACCTTCATTGAGGTCAACGATGTGCTGGGTGGGCCGCAAGGCCTGCAGGTGCCCGGATTGAACCTGTTCGGCTTTTCGCTGAACGACGGCTTCAGTCTGTTCGGCCTGGAGATCTCGTTTTATGTTCCCTACGCATTGCTCAGTCTTGCCATGTTTGCAGGCGTCTATGCCCTGGTCAATGCACTGGAGCGCTCTTGGGTCGGCCTGAGCATGGACGTGGTGCGAACCGATGAAACGGCGGCATCTACCTTCGGCCTGCACATCGTTCGCTGGAAGGTCATTGCCTTCACCATGGGCAACTTTTTCGCGGGAATCGCCGGCGGTCTTTACGGGATGATCATTGCATTCGTCGCGCCCAATAACTTCACGTTTGGTGACTCGCTGCTGATGCTCTCGATTGTCATTTTGGGTGGCCTGGGCAACATTGCCGGCTTGATTCCGGCCGCCATGATTGTGTTGATTCTTCCTGAAAAACTTCAGTTCATCCAGGAGTACCGTTTCCTTTTGTACGCCGCGCTGGTGATCGTGATTCTGCTGTTCCGGCCGCAGGGGTTGCTGCCGCGCAAGACACGGATATTTTTCGCCAGGAAGGGTTCATGATGGCCGGCCAATCCTTGATCTCGGTTGACAAGCTGACCATGCGCTTTGGCGGCCTGACGGCGCTCGATGAACTGTCCATGTCTGTGCATGAGGGCGAAATACTCGGCCTGCTGGGTCCGAACGGCTCTGGCAAGACCACTTTTTTCAATGTGCTGACCGGGCTGTACAAAGCCAGCAGCGGCAGCATTACCCTGGAGGGTGAAAACATTCTTGGCAAGACGCCGCAGCAGATTTACCGCAGTGGCGTCGCCCGTACGTTCCAGCGCTCCCGTCTTTCGCTGTCTCTCACGGTTTTCGACAATATCGTCATTGGCGATTACCAGCACATGCAGCACGGCCTGATTTTCAATCTGCTGCGGCGAAAGGCGTTTCGGGCCGAGTACGATGCCTACGTCGAAAAAGTGAAGGCCTTGCTGGAGATCTTCAGTCCTCCGCTGGTCGGGCGGTTGTTCGAGCCGGTCGAGAGCTTCACGATGATCGACCGCCGCCGCATCGAGGTTTGTCGCGCGCTGCTGAGTCAGCCGCGCCTGTTGCTCCTGGACGAGCCGTCCGCGGGGATGACCCATGATGAAACAGACGAGTTGATGCAGGATATTTTGCAGGTACGCAGAAAGCTTGACAAGCTGTCTGTCGTCCTGATCGAGCATGAAATGAACGTGATCGAAAGAATCACCGACCGCTGCGTCGTCCTGAACTACGGCAAGAAGATCGCCGAAGGAAGCTATCTCGAGATCACAGCCGACCCGTATGTACAGACCGCTTATCTCGGAGAAGCCGCATGAGCAAACTCAGTGTCAAGAATCTCACTACCGGCTATGACAAGGTCAATGTCCTGCATGATGTTTCGATCGAAGTGGAGCCGGGCAAGATCACCTGCATCCTGGGGTCAAACGGGGCAGGCAAGAGCACGCTGATCCGTTCTATCCTCGGTCTGACGCCTCCGCGCCAGGGCGAAATCTGGTGGGATGGGCGTAACCTTGCCGGGGAAAAAACGCACAAAATCATCGCCAGCGGCATCGCCTGCATCCCCGAAGGCCGCAAAGTCTTTCCGCGCATGACCGTCGGGGAAAATCTGGCGCTCGGCGCTTTCCTGGAGACCTCTCCTGCCCGAATCCGGGAGCGGCTGGCGCGGGTCTACGAGATATTTCCCCGTCTGAAGGAGCGGTCGGTGCAGCTTGCCGGCACCATGTCCGGGGGCGAGCAGGCCATGGTCTCGATTGGCCGGGGCCTGATGGCCGAACCCAAGTTGCTGCTGATTGATGAACCCTCGCTTGGTTTGTCGCCTTTGTATGTGAAAGAAAACTTCAAGGTGATCCAGCAGATCAATGAGCTCGGGGTGACGGTTTTGCTGGTGGAGCAGAACGCCCGTCAAACGCTGGCGATTGCGCACTACGGCTATGTTCTCTCGCAGGGCAAGGTCGTCGCTTCTGGCACGGCACAAGCGCTGTCCGAGAATGACAACGTGCGCTCGGCCTATTTCGGCTGAGGCGGTGACATGCTTGACATCCTCACACTGTCCGCACGAGCGCTGGCCGCCAGGGTTTCGCGCAGGGAATTGACGGCCGAAGCCGTGAC
>NZ_JADMJK010000205.1:14580-23987 GCF_018780625.1 Polaromonas sp.
GGGACCCAGACGGCCGGGTCCATCGTGAGGCCGGCGTCCTACTGTGGCGTGGTCGGCTACAAGCCCACCCATGGAACCTTGCCGCTGGCCGGCGTCAAGCCGCTCTCGCCCAGTCTTGACACGGTCGGCGTGTTCGCGCGCTCGGTGGATGATGCCGCCTTTTTTGTTGGCGCATTGACCCGGGTCAACCTGGACCCGCAGCGGCAAACTGCCCTTCGCGTGGGGATTTGCCGTACTCCCCATTGGGATCTCGCCTCGGACGATGCACGCCGCGTGCTTGAACATTCGGCACGCCAGTTTGAAAAGGTTGGCGCACAGGTTCATGACCTCGTTTTGCCGGCTTCGTGCGACGGGTTGACGCAGGCGCAAATTCAGATCATGGCTTATGAAGCCGCGGCAGCGTTTGCGCCGGAGCGCCAGCGGCAGGCGGAGAAGTTCAGCCCGGCCTTTGCGCAACTGCTTGCATTGGGACAGTCGCTGCACGGGGCCGACTTCGCAGCCGCGCAGTTACTGGCGATTGCTGCGCGACGCGCGCTGGACGCCGTCTTCGGGTCGGTCGATGTGCTTCTTGCCCCCAGCGCCGAAGGCGAGGCGCCTGCCGGGCTGGGCGCCACCGGCAACCCCATCTTCAACCGTCTCTGGACGCTGCTGGGGAATCCCTGTGTGCATGTGCCGGCAGGGACGGGAGGGCACGGCATGCCGGTAGGCGTCACGGTGATTGGCCCGCGATGGGCTGATGCGCTGACATTGAGCGCAGCGCATACGCTGGAGCTCAGTCTGGGCGGAACATGAATAAAGAGTTGAATGTGAGCAACCTCGAACAGCGAGATCAGACGGCGGCCAGCGAACGCGCGCAGGACCATGTGCAACATGATCGCCTGCAGTCGGTCATTGCCGAGCTTGCGACCTTTGGCGGACGGTCGGACGGTGGTGTTTCTCGCGAGACCCTGACCGATCCTGATCTTCAGGCGCGCCGCTATTTAATCGATCTGGCCCGTTCGCGTGGGTGCTCGGTCACGATCGATGACTGCGCCAATCTTTTCTTTCGCCGTCCGGGAACATCCGATTTGCCGCCTGTACTGACCGGAAGCCATGCCGATACCCAGCCCGTAGGTGGCAAGCTGGACGGGGCCTACGGCGTGCTTGCAGGCCTGGAGGTGATTGCTGCGTTGAATGATGCGGGTATCAAGACCCTGCGACCTGTCGAGGTCGTTGCGTGGACCAACGAAGAGGGGTGCCGCTTCGGTCCGGGTGCCATGGGCTCCAGCGCCTTTGTCGACCCGAGTTGCCTGCCTGCTTATCGAAATTCTGTCGATGCCAAGGGTGTGCGTTTTGGGGACGCGTTGGAACTGGCCCTGGAGGCTGTACCGGATGTTCCCCGTCGGCCCATGGCTGAGCCGATGTCCGCTTGCGTGGAGCTGCATATCGAACAGGGCCCTGTGCTTGAGCGCGCGCTTGTGCCGCTGGGCGTCGTCACGGGCATCCAGAGCGTGCGCTGGTATCGCATCCAGGTGACGGGTACTGCCGGCCATGCGGGCACCATGCCCATGGATGAGCGTGTCGATGCCATGGCCGCTGCCGTCGGGTTGGCGCAGCAGCTGTATGCCTACCAGGCGGTGGAGGCTGGGGAGAAATTGCGGCTGACGCTGGGCCGGTGGCAGGTGAGCCCGAACTCCATCAACACGATTCCCGGTGCCGTGGAGTTCACCGTTGATGTCCGCAGTGTCGATGAGCAGGTTCTGGTTCAGTTCGAGGCGGCTTTGAAACAGATCACCCAAGCCTATTCCTGGGCAGGGAAGATCGAATTCGAATCCATTTTTTCCCGTCCCCCGACGCATTTCCCTGCCGCGATGCTGGCGCTGATTGAACGGGCCTGCACGCGCGCTTCCAGCCGCGCGTCGCTGGCTGCGCCGTTGCGGATGACGTCCGGTGCTTTTCATGACGCCATGTACCTCGCGGAGCATTGCCCGACAGCGATGATTTTTGTTCCGAGCAAAGGGGGGGTCAGTCACAACGCCGCGGAGGAAACCGCACCTCAGGAGTTGTTTCTGGGTGTTCAGGCGCTCGCTTATGCCGTGACATCGCTGGCCAATGCCTGACCGTTCGGGTAAACAAATGGAGGTGCGCATGAAATCAAATCTCGTTGCAGCGCCAAAGACGGAGGACGCTGTCGTCAAGCCACCCTCCATGCTGGGCGTCCGGTTGAAGCACGCTCGCCTGGTTGCTGGTCTGACCATGACGCAGGTGGCGCAGAAGTCGCAATGTTCGGAAAGCCTGATCTCAAAAATAGAAGCCGGGCAGGCCTCTCCTTCACTGGCCATGCTGCATCGAATTGCGGTCACGCTGGACACGAACATCGCCACGTTGACGACCGAAGAAGCGCCCAGGGAGGGCCCCGTCCTGCTCAATGGCGAGCGCCCAGTGATCAAGGCCGGGGGAATTTCCCTGGAGCGCATCACGCTTCCCAAGCGGGGTGGCCTTCTACAGGCCAATATCCACATCGTTCCGCCAGGCGAGGCGAGCGATGGCTTGATAGAGCATGTCGGGGAAGAAGTTGGCTTTGTTCTGGAGGGCAGCCTGGAGCTGCTGCTGGGGAGTGAGCGTCACCTGGTCCAGGCTGGGGATGCGTTTTATTTTTCCAGCCAGACGCCTCATGGGTATCGTAATGTCGGCAAGGTCGCTGCAAGAATTTTTTGGGTGAATACGCCAGCGACTTTCTAGGACATCCTTCAGTGCAACCGGGCAAGCAATGCGTGGCGCAGCAAGACCGCTAAAGCAAGCCCTGGGTGCGGGCCAGGTGGCTGGCTTGCGAACGGCTCTTGACATTCAGGCGCCGGAACAAGCGCCATAAATGCACCTTGACGGTGTGCTCGCTGATCTGGAGTTCTTCTGCAATGTCGCGGTTGCTTTGGCCCTTGTTGATCATCGCCAGTAACTGATTTTGGCGCTTGGACAGTTTTTCCGTGGAGGCGCAGGCCTCCGGTTCCTGCTCGCCGTGCAAAAAGACGCGCAACACGTTGGCAATCTCGACCGCGCCTGCGGATTTTTGGATATAGGCGTCCGCACCTGCCTCGATGGAAAGGTCTTCGTACTCATGCGCCGGCGCTGCTGAAAGGACGATGACGGGAACATCCGGAAACTGCTGCTTGAGTTCGTGAATGCCCGACACGCCCTCGGTGTCAGGCAGCTTGAGGTCCAGGCAGAACAAGGAGGGGACACCGTGCGCCTGCGCCGCAGGCTTGACGGCGGCCAGGCGATCCAGTTCGGTTACTTGAACCGTGCTGTTCACGCGATGTATCAGCATGACGAGCGCCTCCCTCATCAGGGGATGGTCGTCTATGACAAAAATACTCATGACTTCAGATTGCTTTGACATTTACAGCCAGTAAGCATAACTGCTGAATGTCAACTGCATGACATTTTTCAATCTTCGATTGCAGTATTTGTTCCTTTGTTTGATTCAAAAAAACAACAATATGGAAACTGGGGCATATTCCCATTTTGGCGCGCATCCATGCGCCCGGCTTTCATCCGCCAGGCTGAAGCGGCACTTGTACGGTCAGCCCCCGGGAATTCAGGCGTGCGTCGCTGCAAAAAACCGCAAGGCGGTATCCAGCTCGATGTGGGTGATGCCTTGTGCGAGCGCCACCTGCCCTGGCAGGGCAGCCAGTGCGGCTGGCCCTTCCTTTTGCAGGTTCGATATGGCCATCGCTGCGTCCCTGGGGGATTCAAAGCCCTGGCTTTGCAGCAGCAAACGTGCATCGGCATCCAGCAGCTTGAAATAAAACCGGCCGTCTTTCTCGCGGTATTGTTTGAACGTCGGCGCAGCCGCTTTGGCGGCTTTGCTTTTGGCTGCAGCCGCAGGCAGTGCGCCTAGCGCGCGCAGGCCCACGGCATGGCGCAACTCGCGCATCAGGGGCGTGGCCACCGCGCGCGCTTTTTCGGCGCCGGCCTGCAGCAGCGCTTCGATGTGGGTGGGGTCGTTGACCATGGCGTGGTAGCGCTCGCGCATGGGCGCGACTTCCTGTTCCACGCGCTCAAACAGCAGTTGCTTGGCGTCGCCCCAGGAGATACCGTCGGCATAAGCCTGGCGCAGCGCTGCGGTTTCTGGCTCGCTGGCAAAGGCCTGGTAGATCTGGAACAGCGCGGAGCCCTCGACCTCCTTGGGCTCGCCTGGCGCGCGCGAGTCGGTCAGGATGCCGGCGATCAGCTTGCGTAACTGATCGCGCGGCGTGAACAACGGGATGGTGTTGTCGTAGCTCTTGCTCATCTTGCGCCCGTCCAGCCCTGGCAGCAATGCCACCGACTCTTCAACCACCGCTTCGGGGAGTACCAGGTGCTCGCCGTAGAGGTGGTTGAAACGCTGCGCCATGTCGCGCGCCATTTCAATGTGCTGGATCTGGTCGCGCCCGACCGGCACCTTGTGCGCCTTGAACATCAGGATGTCGGCGCCCATCAGCACCGGGTACATGAACAGGCCGGCAGTCACATCGGCATCGGGGTCGTTGCCGGTGGCCTGGTTTTTGTCGACGGCGGCTTTGTAGGCATGGGCGCGGTTGAGCACGCCCTTGCCGGTCACGCAGGTCAGCAGCCAGGTGAATTCGGTAATCTCGGGCACATCGGACTGGCGGTAAAACGTCACCCGTTCAGGGTCCAGTCCGGCGGCCAGCCAGCTGGCTGCGATTTCCAGCGTGGAGCGCTGGATGCGCGCCGGGTCATCGCACTTGATCAGCGCGTGGTAGTCGGCCAGAAAGTAAAAACTCTGCACGCCAGGCAGGCGACTCGCCGCCACCGAGGGGCGGATGGAGCCCACAAAATTACCCAGGTGGGGCGTGCCGGTGGTGGTGATGCCGGTCAAAAAACGTTGGGGCGAAGGTGATGCAGTGCTCATACAAAAATGGGATGAATGCCAGTGGAACGGCGGAAAAAGAGTGAAGAGCGGCGCAGCAAGAGATTTACTGCAGCAGGAACAGCAAGGGCGCCAGCACGGTGTTGATGACGGCGTAACCCAGCGTCATCAACGGGCGCAGCCACAGCGTGCCGACGACGCCGGCAATAACCAGAAACATCACCACGAAAAAGCCCCAGGGTTCAACGCGTGAAACCAGTTCGGCCTGTTTGTAGGGCAGCAGTCCGACCAGAATCCGGCCGCCGTCCAGCGGTGGCAGGGGGAAAAGGTTGAAGGCCCACATGACCAGGTTGACCAGAATGCCCGCCTGCGCCATCTTGATGAAAAATGGCTCCTGGATGCCCATGCCGGCCATTAACACCAGCGCCAGCCCCCACAGCAGGGCTTGGGCAAAATTGGACGCCGGACCCGCCAGTGCGACCCAGACCATGTGGCGCTTGGGGTTGCGCAAGTTGCCAAAATTCACGGGAACCGGCTTGGCGTAGCCAAACAGGAAGGCCCCCGACGTGGCGAAATAAAGCAGCAGCGGCATCAAGATGGTGCCGAACGGGTCAATGTGTTTGAGCGGGTTCAGGGTGATGCGGCCCATCATGAAGGCCGTGTTGTCGCCAAAATGGCGGGCGGCGTAACCGTGCGCGGCTTCATGCACCGTGATGGCAAACAGCACGGGCAAGGCATAGATGGCGATGGTTTGAATCAGGTTGGCAATGTCCATCGGCCGATTGTCTCAGACCCCCGGGTGCGTTGCGCCTGGTGGGCGCCTACAGCCCCAGTGCGGACAGACTGCCCCGGCCTTGCCGGATGACGACCGGCTCGCCGCCGTCGGCCATGGCGGTCAGGTCGATCACCGTGGTGGGCTGCTGGTGGCAGGCGCCTGCGTCGATCACCGCCGCCAGTTCATGCTCCAGGCGCTCGCGGATCTCGCTCGCATCGTTCAGCGGCTCGGTGTCGCCGCGCAGGATCAGCGTGGTGGCCAGCAGCGGCGCGCCGTGAAGTTCCAGCAGGGCTTGCAGGGCCTTGTGCTCGGGCAGGCGCAGGCCGATGGTCTTGCGCGACGGGTGACTCAGGCGCCGCGGCACTTCCTTGCTGGCTTCCAGAATGAAGGTGTAGGGTCCCGGCGTGGCGGCTTTCAGCAGGCGGTATTGTTTGTTGTCTACCCGCGCGTAGTTGGCCAGTTCGCTCAAATCACGGCACAGAAGCGTCAGGTGGTGCTTGTCGTCGACACCGCGAATGCGGCGCAGGCTGTCGGCTGCGGCCTTGTCGTCGAGCTGGCAGACCAGCGCGTAGCTTGAATCCGTCGGCACCGCCGCGATGCCGCCGCGCTGCAGCAGCGCCACCGCCTGCTTGAGCAGGCGTGCCGGCGGATTCTCGGGATGAACTTCAAAAAACTGTGCCATGTGGGTTGCCTTTCAGGATTCGGGCGGCTGAATGGTGACCCGGCTTTCGCGCACCGCGAGCCAGGCGCCTGCCGCCCCGCATACCGCAATCATGCCCATGCCCAGCATGGACAGTTGATCGGGAACATGTGAAAACGCCAGCCATCCGCCCAGCATGGCAAAGCCAATCTGCGCATAAAGAAACGGCGTGAGGGTGGACACCGGCGCGCGGGCGTAGGCCAGGATCATCAAGAAATGCCCGACCGTGCCCATCAGCCCCATCATGAACAGGCCGCCCCACAGCATCCACGAATCAAGCGGAGCCCAGACGAAGGGCAGGGCCACTGACGCGACCAGCGTGCCGACCCAGCCGGTATAAAAGTGCATGGTAAAGGGGTCTTCGGTCCTGGCCAGCCGGCTCGTCAAAATCTGGAACCAGGCGTGCGAGACCACCAGCCCCAGGGGCAGCAGCATGGTCCAGTCGAATCCTTCGCCGCCCGGGCGAATGATGACCAGCGTGCCGGCAAAGCCGCCAATGACGAGCGTCCAGCGCAGCGCCGACACCCGTTCGCCCAGCGTGAGCGACGCCAGCAGCGTGATCAGCAGCGGCGTGATCATGACGATGGCCGTGAATTCGCCCACCGGCATGTACTTGAGGCTGAAAAACGCCAGCAGGCTGGTCGTCAGCAGCAGCACGCCGCGCAGGCATTGAAACTTGGGGTGCGCGGTGCGCAGCAGCGCCCAGCCGCGCTTTGGCAACACCGCCACCGTGGTCGCGATGGCCTGAAAGGCGTAGCGAAACCACAGCGCCATCAGGGCAGGCACGCTCAGGGAGATGAATTTGGTCGTGGTGTCCAGCACCGCAAAGCAGGCCACGGCGGCCACCAGCAGGCCAATGCCGGCCAGCGCCCGGTTGGCGGCCGGTTGCGCAATCGCTCTGGTGGCGCTGCCCATCACTGGACGCGCTCTGCCAGCAGTTCCCACACTGGCGTTAGTTCGCCGGTTAAAAACGGCAGGGAGCCCAGGTCGGTGTGGCTTTCGTCGGGGCTGTGAAAGTCGCTGCCGCGCGAGGCGGCCAGTCCAAATTCCCGGGCGGTTTCGGCGTATTTCACATATTCCTGCCGGGTATGGCTGCCAGTGACCACTTCCACGCCCATTCCGCCATGCGCCTTGAATTCGGTAAACAGCGCGTACTCTTCGTTGGCCGTGAAGTTGTAGCGGCCCGGGTGGGCAATCACCGCGACACCATGCGCCCGGGTGATCCAGCCCACGGCGTTTTGCAGCGTGGCCCAGCGGTGCGGCACATAGCCGGGCTTGCCTTCGGTCAGGTATTTGCGAAAGACTTCAGAGGTTTCGCGGCACACGCCAGACTCCACCAGAAAGCGGGCAAAGTGCGTGCGTGAAATCAATTCGGGGTTGCCGACAAACTTCAGCGCGCCCTCGAATGCGCCGGTGATGCCCGCCTTGGCCAGCGAGTCGGACATTTCCATGGCCCGCTGTTCGCGGCCGCCCCGGGTGTTGCGCAGGCCTTGCAGCAACTCGGCGCTGTCGGGGTCAAACCCCAGACCCACGATGTGCACGGTTTCGTTGGCAAAGGTGACGGAAATTTCGGTGCCGGTCAGGTACTTCAAGCCCTGCGCCTTGGCGGCCGCTGCCGCGCGGTGCTGGCCGCCGATCTCGTCATGGTCGGTGAGCGCCCACAACTCGACGCCATTGGTTTTGGCCCGCGCTGCCAGCACTTCGGGCGTGAGCGTGCCGTCGGATACGACAGAGTGGCAATGGAGATCGGCGTTGAGGATGTTTGAGGTGGACACCCCGTGATTTTAGGCTTTCTGTCGCTGCAGCGCTCTGACGCCTGCCAAGCCCGCACATGCGGGCCCAACGGAGCCAGACCGGGCGATTTCAGCGAAGACCGAAGAAAGACAGAACGAACAGGATGACGACGACCAGGCCGACGATGTAGATGATGGAGTTCATGATTTCCTCTATGGGATGGTGGGCGCTCCGGTGTGGGCGCCTTCTGAACATTGATCATTGCCGCACCGGCAGCGCCGGCCTGTAGGCCGCCTCGCCCAGGCGCCGTCAGACAAGTTCGCAAGCGCCTACAGTTCCGCCCCTTCCACCAAAAACCGCACCCGTTTCACGCCCTGCCACTCATCGGCGTCCAGCCGAAACGCCAGCGTCACGCGGGCCGGCAGGGCTTCGGTGTGGCCAAACCAGATCGCGTCCACGGGCTGGCCCTGGTGCTTGAGCTTGAGCGACAGGTGCTTTTCGCCGACCAGCCGCTGCGACACGACCTCGACTTCTTCGCTGAAGGTGGGCGCGGCAAAGCCCTGGCCCCAGACTTCCCTGTGCAGGGTATCAACCAGGTCGGCGCGCCGGTATTCGGGCGCCAGCGGGCCGTCGGTGTCGAGCCGGCGCGTCAGCGTGGCGGCGTCCAGCCATTCGCGGGCAACTTGCTGCAGCGCCTGCTCGAACGCGCCAAACTGCGCCCTGGCAATGGTGCAGCCGGCGGCCATGGCGTGGCCGCCAAAGCGCAGCAGCACGCCGGGGCAGCGCTTGGCCACCAGGTCCAGCGCGTCGCGCAGGTGAAAACCGGGAATCGAGCGGCCCGAACCTTTGAGCTCGTCTTCCTTGCCGGGCGCCTGGCTGGCGGCAAACACAAAGGTCGGGCGGTGCAGCTTGTCCTTGATGCGCGACGCCACGATGCCGACCACGCCTTCGTGAAAGTCAGCGCCAAAAATCGCAATCGCGGGCGGCGCGTCCTGGTCCTCGTCAATCATCGCGTCGGCGGCCATCTGGGCCTGCTCGCGCATGCCGGCCTCAATGTCGCGGCGCTCGCGGTTGATGCCGTCCAGCATCTGCGCCAGCGCGTCGGCCCGCACCGGGTCGTCGGTCAGCAGGCATTCAATGCCCAGCGTCATGTCCGCCAGCCGGCCGGCCGCGTTGATGCGCGGGCCGAGCGCAAAGCCAAAGTCAAAAGTGGTTGCCACCGGGGCCTTGCGGCCTGCCGCCGTGAACAGGCTGGCAATGCCTGCCGGCAGCGCGCCAGCGCGGATGCGCTTGAGGCCCTGGGCCACCAGGCGGCGGTTGTTGGCGTCCAGCCTGACGACGTCGGCCAC
>NZ_JADMJK010000087.1 GCF_018780625.1 Polaromonas sp.
CTCAATTGGCAGAGCGTCGGTCTCCAAAACCGAAGGTTGATGGTTCGATTCCTTCTGCCCCTGCCACCCGGTTGCTGAGAAATATCAGTGCCGCAGGTGATGTGAAGATATAACAAGCAAGCCCGCCAGGAGTTCAACGCTTCAGGTGGGCTTAAGTGTCTGAAGAGATACGCAAAGACTGAACAGGAACTCTGGCAACTATGGCCTCTTCTCAAGTTGAAACCGTCAGCACCAATGCCGACAAGGCCAAGCTGGGTCTGGCTGTCGTTTTGGTGCTGGGCGCGCTGGTAGGCTTTTACATGCTGACCAAGCAGGGTCCATTGGTGCAGTGGGGCGCCCTGATCGCGGGCCTTGTGGTGGCGGTTGTTGTGTTCGTGTCGTCGGAATTGGGTAAGCAGTTCGTTGCCTTTGGGCGCGACTCCTGGCGCGAAGTGCAAAAAGTCGTCTGGCCGGCCCGTAAAGAAGCCGTGCAGATGACTCTGTACGTGTTCGGTTTTGTAGTGGTGATGGCGTTGTTTTTGTGGTTAACCGACAAGACACTCGAATGGGTGTTTTACGACCTGATCCTGGGATGGAGACGATGATGAGCGATCTGAATGGCGCGATGGTCAGTCAAGTGGCGGCGGGCGACTCGCTCACGCCGACGCCCGGTATGCAGTGGTATGTCGTGCATGCTTATTCCGGTATGGAAAAAGCGGTTGAGCGAAATATTGTCGAGCGGATCAACCGCGCCGGCATGCAATCCAAGTTTGGTCGTTTCCTGGTGCCCACTGAAGAAGTGGTCGAGATCAAGAACGGCCAGAAAAAAACCACGGAGCGCCGTTTCTTTCCTGGTTACGTGCTGGTCGAGATGGTCATGGATGATGAAACCTGGCACCTTGTGAAGCACACCAACAAGGTGACTGGTTTTGTCGGCGGCGCCAAGAATCGCCCGGCTCCGATTTCTGAAGAAGATGTACAGAAAATCGTGGACCAGATGCAGGTAGGCACCGAGAAGCCGCGTCACAAGGTTGAGTTTGAAACGGGTGAGTATGTCCGCGTCAAGGATGGCCCGTTCACGGACTTCAACGGCACGGTGGAAGAAGTCAACTACGACAAAAACCGTGTGCGGGTCTCGGTCACGATTTTCGGACGTGCCACGCCGGTCGAGCTGGAATTCAGCCAGATTGAAAAGACCTGAAAAACCAGGCGGTTCCCGGAACTGACCAGCGCCCGCCCGGCGCCGCGTTGCAGTAACCGCCACAGGCTAAAGTTTTGCGCTTTGCAACTCGGCGCAGAGGGTTCTTTTGAATCCTGATTGAGTTGTGTAACCCCGGGGAGCCTGAGCCTGTTCAATACAGCGTCCAGGCGTCATGACCCGCAAGGAGAAAAGTATGGCGAAAAAAATCGTCGGCTTCGTCAAGCTGCAAGTACCAGCTGGCAAGGCCAATCCATCACCACCGATCGGCCCTGCGCTGGGTCAGCGCGGCTTGAACATCATGGAGTTCTGCAAGGCATTCAATGCCCAGACCCAAGGTATTGAGCCAGGCCTGCCACTGCCAGTGGTGATCACTGCTTATGCAGACAAGAGCTTCACCTTCATCATCAAGACGCCACCGGCTGTCACGTTGATCAAGAAGGCGATCAAGCTTGACAAGGGTTCTGCGACGCCGCATACCGTCAAGGTCGGCAAGATCACCCGCGCCCAGCTGGAAGAAATCGCCAAGCACAAGATGAAAGACATGACTGCAGCCGATCTGGATGCTGCGGTTCGTACTATTGCCGGTTCTGCCCGTTCCATGGGTGTGACGGTGGAAGGGGTTGTATGAGCAAGCTGACCAAACGCCAAAAAACTGTCGGTGACAAGATCGACAGCAACAAGCTGTACGCGTTGTCCGACGCCTTGGGCCTTGTCAAGGAGTTTGCCGTTGCCAAGTTCGATGAGTCCATCGACGTGGCAGTGCAGCTCGGCATTGATGCCAAGAAATCCGACCAGGTCGTTCGCGGCGCAGTCGTGTTGCCTAACGGCACCGGCAAAACCAAGCGCGTCGCTGTGTTCGCCCAGGGTGCCAAGGCTGAAGAAGCCAAGGCCGCTGGCGCCGACATCGTGGGCATGGACGATCTGGCTGCCGACATCAAAGCCGGCAAGATGGACTTCGACGTCGTGATCGCTTCCCCTGATGCCATGCGCATCGTGGGTACGCTGGGTCAGATCCTCGGCCCACGCGGCCTGATGCCTAACCCGAAGGTCGGGACGGTGACGCCTGACGTGGCTACCGCTGTCAAGAACGCCAAGGCTGGCCAGGTCCAGTTCCGCGTTGACAAGGCCGGTATTGTGCACGGCACCATCGGACTTCGTTCGTTTGAAACAGCCAAGCTGCAAGGCAATCTGGCTGCATTGATCGAGGCGCTGGTCAAGGCCAAGCCTGCTACCAGCAAGGGTGTTTACCTGAAAAAAGTTGCAGTCTCGTCAACGATGGGTGTGGGCGTTCGCGTCGACACGCAAAGCATCGCGGCCTGAGCCTCGCAACTTGAAAATTTGAAGACCCGCAAGGGTTTTCGATGTGGTGGGCTGTCGGCGTTCGCTCCGGCAGGTCATCCAAGACCGTTGGTGTGCCAGCCTGAATGTAAAAGTTTGAGCCAGGCACTTAATCGAAAGATAGCCAACGCAGATGGCGGTCCCGCTGCTTGAATGGTTTTGCAAAGAATCTGAAACAGTTGGTCGCTGAATATGAGCGTGTTGAATGGCGAAGGCGCAAGCTGAAACCTGAAAACACATTTTTAAGGAGTAGACCTTGAGTCTCAATCGCAGTGAGAAACAAGCCGTCATTGATGAAGTGACAGGCCTCGCCGCTAAAGCTCAAACGCTCGTGATGGCGGAATACCGTGGTATCACGGTCGCTGACATGACCAAGCTGCGCAGCCAAGCCCGCGACAAAGGCGTGACCCTGAGTGTTCTGAAGAACACGCTGGCTCGCCGTGCCGTGGCAGGTAGCGCGTTTGACGTCGTGTCCGACCAGATGTCCGGTCCGTTGATCTACGGCTTTTCCACCGATGCGGTAGCTGCTGCGAAAGTAGTGGCTGACTTCGCGAAAACCAACGACAAGTTGGTGATCCGTTGTGGCGCATTTGGCGGCAAAGCCCTGGACGTGAACGGCGTTAAGCAACTGGCCAGCATTCCATCCAAGGATGTGTTGTTGGCTATGTTGTGTGGCTTGCTGATGTCGCCCATGTCGCGTACGGCCGTTGTGCTGGCCGCGTTGTCGGCGAAAAAAGGCGGCGGCGATGTGGTGGCGGAGCTCGAAGAGCCTGCTGCAGAAGCCGCAGACGCCCCAGCGGCGTAACTTGTACCCAACTTTTTAGGAAATCAAAATGGCATTCGATAAAGACGCATTTTTGACCGCGCTGGATAGCATGACGGTCCTCGAACTCAACGAGCTGGTGAAAGCCATCGAAGAGAAATTTGGCGTGAGCGCAGCTGCTATGGCTGCTCCCGCTGCTGGCGGTGCTGCTGCTGGTGCTGCTGTTGAAGAGAAGACCGAATTCAACGTCGTTCTGCTCGAAGTCGGCGCCAACAAGGTGTCGGTCATTAAAGCCGTTCGCGAACTCACCGGCCTGGGCCTCAAAGAAGCCAAGGACCTGGTTGACGGTGCTCCGAAGACCGTCAAGGAAGCCGCACCAAAGGCCGACGCAGAAGCTGCCAAGAAAAAGCTCGAAGAAGCTGGCGCGAAAGTCGAACTCAAGTAATTCTTGCGTTTGCAAAGGCTGGAAGACCCTCCTCGGGCTTCCAGCCTTTCGTGTTTCAAGGAGTACACCGCAAGGCCTGCCGAGAAGCTGGTTTTGCAGTATTTCCTGAAGGCTCCAGCAGCTTGATGTGTGCTTGGTACTTCGTAAAAACACTGGAAAGAAGATTGGCTAGTCTTTTTTCCAGTGTTTTCTGACCCCGACTGCAGAAAACGCCTTGGTTCGGGTGACGCGCAATGCGTTACCGTCCGCCATGGTTGGTAGTGGCCAACCACCAAGTCTGCCTGAATACGTGGTGTATTCGGGCACCAGAGTCGCCAGAGCCCATCAATGCGGAGAACTCATGGCCTATTCCTATACCGAACGCAAACGCATACGCAAAAGCTTCGGCAGCCGCGAAAGCGTGCTGACTGTTCCTTATTTGCTGCAAATGCAGAAGGACGCCTATACAGCGTTCCTGCAAGCTGACCGCGCGCCCCAGAAACGCACCATCGAAGGTCTCCAGGCCGCGTTTGACAACGCCTTCCCCATCGTCTCGCACAACGGGTTTGTGGAGATGAAATTCCTCGAGTACAACCTGGCCAAACCTGCATTTGATGTGCGGGAATGCCAGACGCGCGGCTTGACCTTTTCCTCGGCCGTGCGCGCCAAGGTCCAGCTGATCATTTATGACCGCGAGTCCTCCACGTCGCAGTCCAAGGTCGTCAAGGAAGTCAAGGAGCAAGAGGTCTACATGGGCGAAGTGCCGCTCATGACCGACAAGGGCTCGTTCGTCATCAACGGCACCGAGCGTGTGATCGTGTCCCAGCTGCACCGCTCGCCGGGCGTGTTTTTTGAGCACGACAAGGGCAAGACCCACAGTTCGGGCAAGCTGCTGTTTTCGGCACGCATCATTCCTTACCGCGGCTCCTGGCTCGACTTCGAGTTCGACCCGAAAGATGTGCTGTATTTCCGGGTTGACCGTCGCCGCAAGATGCCGGTCACGATTTTGCTCAAGGCCATCGGCCTGAACCCGGAATCCATCCTGGCCAACTTCTTTGTGTTTGACAACTTCCGCCTGATGGACAGTGGCGCACAGCTCGAGTTCGTCGGTGAGCGCATGCGCGGCGAAGTGGCCCGTTTCGACATCACGGACAAAGAAGGCAAGGTTGTCGTGGCCAAGGACAAGCGCATCACGGCGCGCCACACCCGTGAGTTGGAGCAAAGCGGCACCACCACCATCAGCGTCCCTGAAGATTTCCTGATCGGCCGTGTGGTCGCCAAGAACATCGTTGACGCCGACACCGGTGAAATCATCGCCAAGGCCAACGACGAGTTGACCGAACTGTTGCTTAAAAAGCTGCGTACGGCTGACGTGCGTGACCTGCAAGTGCTGTACACCAACGAACTTGACCAGGGCGCGTACATTTCGCAAACCCTGCGTGCCGATGAAACGGCTGACGAGTTTGCCGCACGGGTGGCGATCTACCGCATGATGCGTCCCGGTGAGCCGCCGACGGAAGACGCCGTCCAGGCCCTGTTCCAGCGCCTGTTCTACAACCCGGATACCTACGATCTGTCCCGCGTGGGCCGCATGAAATTCAACGCCCGCGTGGGCCGCGACAGCTCCACCGGCCCCATGGTCATGACCAACGAGGACATCCTCGCCGTCGTCAAGATCCTGGTGGACCTGCGCAACGGCAATGGCCAGGTCGATGACATTGACCACCTTGGCAACCGCCGCGTGCGCTGTGTCGGCGAACTGGCAGAAAACCAGTACCGCACCGGACTGGCGCGTATTGAAAAAGCCGTGAAAGAGCGTCTGGGCCAGGCCGAGCAAGAGCCGCTGATGCCGCATGACCTGATCAACAGCAAGCCGATTTCGGCGGCCCTGAAGGAATTCTTCGGCGCGTCCCAGCTGTCGCAGTTCATGGACCAGACCAACCCGCTGGCCGAAATCACCCACAAGCGCCGTGTTTCGGCCCTTGGCCCCGGTGGTTTGACCCGCGAACGCGCCGGCTTTGAAGTGCGTGACGTGCACGTGACCCACTATGGTCGCGTCTGCCCGATTGAAACGCCGGAAGGCCCGAACATCGGTCTGATCAACTCGCTGGCCTTGTACGCTCGCCTCAATGAGTACGGTTTCATTGAAACACCGTACCGCCGGGTGGTGGACAGCAAGATCACCGACCAGATCGACTACCTGTCGGCGATTGAAGAAGGCAAGTACGTGATTGCCCAGGCCAATGCCTTGCTCGATGATTCGGGCAAGTTGACAGGCGACCTGGTGTCTGCCCGCGAAAACGGCGAATCAATTCTGGTCGGCGCCGAGCGCGTCCAGTACATGGACGTGTCGCCGGCGCAGATCGTGTCGGTGGCGGCATCGCTGGTTCCTTTCCTGGAACACGATGACGCCAACCGCGCACTGATGGGCGCCAACATGTCGCGCCAGGCCGTGCCCGTGCTGCGTCCGGAAAAGCCGCTGGTCGGCACCGGCATCGAGCGCGTTGCAGCCGTGGACTCGGGAACCGTCGTGACGGCCACCCGCGGCGGACTCGTGGACTACGTGGATGCAACCCGCATCGTGGTGCGTGTCAATGATGCAGAAGCCCTCGCCGGCGAAGTCGGCGTGGACATCTACAACCTGATCAAGTACCAGCGTTCCAATCAGAACACCAACATCCACCAGCGGCCCATCGTCAAACGGGGCGACCGTTTGGCCAAGGGTGACGTGATCGCTGACGGCGCATCGACCGATTTGGGCGAAATCGCCATCGGCCAGAACATGCTGATCGCGTTCATGCCGTGGAACGGCTACAACTTCGAGGATTCGATCCTGATTTCCGAGCGCGTGGTGGCCGAAGACCGCTACACCTCGATTCACATCGAAGAACTCGTTGTGATGGCGCGCGACACCAAGCTGGGCAGCGAAGAGATCACCCGCGACATTCCGAACCTGTCCGAGCAGCAACTCAACCGTCTCGACGAATCCGGCATTATTTATGTCGGTGCTGAAGTCCAGCCGGGCGATACGCTGGTGGGCAAGGTCACGCCAAAAGGCGAGACCACGCTGACACCGGAAGAAAAGCTGCTGCGCGCCATCTTTGGCGAAAAAGCCAGCGATGTGAAGGACACCTCGCTGCGCGTCAGCCAGGGCTCGTCGGGCACCGTCATCGACGTGCAGGTCTTCACCCGTGAAGGCATCGTGCGCGACAAGCGTGCCCAGCAGATCATCGACGACGAACTCAAGCGCTTCCGCCTCGACTTGAACGACCAGCTGCGCATTGTGGAAGCCGACGCGTTTGACCGTATCGAAAAGCTGCTCAATGGCAAGGTCGCCAACGGCGGCCCGAAAAAGCTCGCCAAGGGCACCAAGATCGACAAGGCCTACCTGGCCGATGTCGAGAAATACCACTGGTTTGACATCCGGCCTGCGGACGACGAAGTCGCGGCTCAGCTGGAAAGCATCAAGAACTCGATGGAGCAGACGCGCCACAGTTTTGATTTGTCTTTTGAAGAAAAGCGCAAAAAACTCACGCAGGGCGACGAGTTGCCATCGGGCGTGCTCAAGATGGTCAAGGTCTACCTGGCCGTCAAGCGCCGCCTGCAGCCAGGCGACAAGATGGCTGGCCGTCACGGCAACAAGGGTGTGGTGTCCAAGATCGTTCCGATCGAAGACATGCCCCACATGGCCGACGGCACACCGTGCGACATCGTGCTCAATCCGCTGGGCGTGCCCTCGCGGATGAACGTTGGGCAGGTGCTGGAAGTTCACCTGGGCTGGGCCGCCAAGGGACTTGGTCGGCGGATTGGCGACATGCTGCAAGCCGAGAGCAAGCTGGCCGAGCTGCGCGCGTTCCTCGAAACCATCTACAACAAGTCGGGCCGTGCCGAGACGCTCGGCGACTTGTCCGATGCCGATGTGCTGGACATGGCCCGGAACCTGACAGAGGGCGTGCCCTTTGCCACGCCGGTGTTCGATGGCGCTTCCGAGGCAGACATCATGGCGATGCTGCAACTCGCTTACCCCGCCGATATCGCCAAGTCCAAAGGACTGACTGCAACCCGCACGCAAGCGCAGTTGTACGACGGCCGCACGGGCGACGCGTTCGAGCGCACGACCACCGTGGGTTACATGCACTTCCTGAAGCTGCACCACTTGGTCGACGACAAGATGCACGCCCGCTCAACCGGTCCTTACAGCCTGGTCACGCAGCAGCCGCTGGGCGGCAAGGCGCAGTTCGGTGGACAGCGTTTCGGCGAGATGGAGGTCTGGGCGCTGGAAGCCTATGGTGCCGCCTACACGCTGCAGGAAATGCTCACCGTCAAGTCCGACGACGTGCAGGGTCGTACCAAGGTGTACGAAAGCATTGTCAAGGGCGAGCACGCGATCACCGCAGGCATGCCCGAGTCGTTCAACGTGCTGGTTAAAGAGATTCGTTCGCTCGGTATCGATATCGAGCTGGAACGCAGCTAATTCAGCAGGAAAGAAAAGGATTTAAGTCATGAAATCATTACTCGACCTGTTCAAGCAATTCACGCCGGATGAGCATTTCGATGCCATCAAGATCGGCATGGCCTCGCCCGAAAAGATCCGTTCGTGGTCCTTCGGTGAAGTCAAAAAGCCTGAGACCATCAACTACCGTACCTTCAAGCCCGAGCGCGATGGTCTTTTTTGCGCCAAGATCTTTGGCCCTATCAAGGACTACGAATGCCTGTGCGGCAAGTACAAGCGTCTCAAGCACCGCGGTGTCATCTGCGAGAAGTGCGGCGTTGAAGTCACGCAGACCAAGGTTCGCCGCGAGCGCATGGGTCACATCGACCTGGCCGCACCGTGCGCGCACATCTGGTTCCTGAAGTCGCTGCCGTCGCGTTTGGGCCTGGTGCTCGACATGACGCTGCGCGACATCGAGCGCGTGCTCTACTTTGAAGCCTACGTGGTCACCGATCCCGGCATGACCCCGCTGAAGAAGTTCAGCATCATGTCCGAAGACGACTACGACGCCAAGCGCAAGGAATACGGCGATGAGTACACCGCCAAGATGGGCGCCGAGGGTATCAAGGACCTGCTTGAAGGGCTGGACCTCGACGTTGAAATCGACAAGCTGCGCAACGACCTGACCGGTTCCGAAATCAAGATCAAGAAAAACGCCAAGCGCTTGAAATTGATGGAAGGATTCAAGAAGTCCGGCATCAAGCCGCACTGGATGGTGCTTGATGTGCTGCCCGTGCTGCCGCCAGACCTGCGTCCGCTGGTGCCGCTGGACGGTGGCCGCTTTGCGACCTCCGACCTGAACGACCTGTACCGCCGCGTCATCAACCGCAACAGCCGCCTGCGCCGCCTGCTCGAACTCAAGGCGCCCGAGATCATCGCGCGCAACGAAAAGCGCATGCTGCAGGAAGCCGTGGACTCGCTGCTGGACAACGGCCGCCGTGGCAAGGCCATGACGGGCGCCAACAAGCGCGCACTGAAGTCGCTCGCCGACATGATCAAGGGCAAGTCAGGCCGTTTCCGCCAGAACTTGCTGGGCAAGCGCGTCGATTACTCGGGTCGTTCCGTGATCACCGTGGGCCCGACGCTCAAACTGCACCAGTGCGGTTTGCCCAAGCTGATGGCGCTGGAACTGTTCAAGCCCTTCATCTTTGCCCAGCTTGAAGTGCGCGGCATTGCCACCACCATCAAGGCGGCCAAGAAGGAAGTGGAATCCGGCACCCCCGTGGTGTGGGACATCCTGGAAGAGGTCATCAAGGAACACCCCGTGATGCTCAACCGTGCGCCTACGCTGCACCGTTTGGGTATCCAGGCCTTTGAACCTATCCTGATTGAAGGCAAGGCGATTCAGCTGCACCCGCTCGTCTGCTCGGCCTTCAACGCCGACTTTGACGGTGACCAGATGGCCGTTCACGTGCCCCTGTCGGTGGAAGCGCAGATGGAATGCCGCACCCTGATGCTGGCGTCCAACAACATCCTGTTTCCGGCCAACGGCGAGCCCGCCATCGTGCCGTCGCAGGACGTGGTGCTGGGTCTGTACTACACGACCCGCGATCGGACCAACGGCAAGGGCGAAGGCCTGGTGTTTTCGGACACCGGCGAAGTCCGCCGCGCGTTTGATGCGGGCGAGCTCGACCTGAACGCCCGCATCAGCGTGCGTCTGACCGAGTGGACCAAGGACAAGGAAACCAAGGAGTTCGTGCCTTCGACCAAGCTGTGGGAAACCACCGGCGGTCGGGCGCTGCTGTCCGAAATCCTGCCCAAGGGCCTGCCTTTCTCCAACATCAACAAGGCGTTGAAGAAGAAGGAAATCTCCAAGCTCATCAACGTGTCTTTCCGCAAGTGCGGCTTGAAAGAGACCGTGGTGTTTGCCGACAAGCTGCTGCAGTCAGGTTTCCGCCTGGCCACCAAAGCCGGTATTTCGATTTGCATCGAAGACATGCTGGTGCCCAAGGAAAAGCACGACATCATTGCGCATGCCCAGAAGGAAGTCAAAGAGATCGAGCAGCAGTATGTCTCCGGTCTGGTGACGTCTGGCGAACGCTACAACAAGGTGGTTGACATCTGGGGCAAGTCCGGCGACGACGTCTCCAAGGTCATGATGGCCCAGTTGTCGAAAGAAAAGGTCATTGACCGCCACGGCAACGAAGTCGAGCAGGAATCCTTCAACTCCATCTACATGATGGCCGACTCCGGTGCCCGGGGTTCCCCGGCGCAGATTCGTCAGGTCGCAGGTATGCGTGGTTTGATGGCCAAGCCAGACGGCTCCATCATCGAGACGCCGATTACCGCGAACTTCCGCGAAGGTCTGAACGTGCTGGAGTACTTCATCTCCACCCACGGTGCCCGTAAGGGTCTGGCCGACACGGCGCTGAAAACGGCCAACTCCGGCTACCTGACACGCCGCTTGTGCGACGTGGTGCAGGATCTGGTGGTGACCGAGGACGACTGCGGCACCCAGGACGGCTCGCTGATGCGCGCCATCGTAGAGGGCGGTGAAGTCATCGAATCGCTGCGCGACCGGGTTCTCGGCCGCACCGCTGTTGAAGACATCCTGCACCCTGAGAATCGTGCAGTGCTGGCCAAGGCCGGCGTGATGCTGGACGAAGACCTGATCGAAGAGCTCGAAGCGCAAGGCGTGGACGAAGTCAAGGTGCGGACCGCACTGACCTGCGAGACCCGCTTTGGCCTGTGCGCCAAGTGCTATGGCCGCGACCTGGGTCGTGGCGGCTTGATCAACATCGGTGAAGCGGTCGGTATCATTGCCGCGCAGTCGATTGGCGAGCCCGGCACACAGCTGACGATGCGGACCTTCCACATCGGTGGCGCCGCATCCCGCGCGGCGATTGCTTCGAGCGTCGAAGCCAAGTCCAACGGCCTGATCGGTTTCAACGCACCGATGCGCTATGTGACCAACGGCAAGGGCGACCTGGTCGTGATTGCCCGCTCCGGCGAAATCGTGCTGCACGACGAGCATGGCCGCGAGCGTGAGCGTCACAAGGTGCCTTATGGCGCGACGCTGACCGTCAAGGCCGACCAGAGCATCAAGGCTGGCGCCATTCTGGCCAACTGGGATCCGCTGACCCGCCCCATCATTACCGAATTCGCCGGCAAGGTGCTGTTCGAGAATGTGGAAGACGGCGTCACGGTGGCCAAGCAGGTCGATGATGTGACCGGTCTGTCCACGCTGGTGGTGATCGATCCGAAGCGCCGCGGCGCGACCAAGGTGATTCGTCCCCAGGTCAAGCTGATCGACGCCAACGGCAACGAAGTCAAGATCCCCGGCACCGATCACTCGGTGACGATCGGTTTCCCGATCGGCGCATTGCTTCAGGTGCGTGATGGCCAGGAAGTGGGCCCCGGCGAGGTGCTGGCGCGTATTCCGGTCGAAGGCCAGAAAACCCGTGACATTACCGGCGGTCTGCCGCGTGTTGCCGAGTTGTTCGAAGCCCGCACGCCGAAAGACAAAGGTACGCTGGCTGAAATGACCGGTACCGTGTCGTTTGGCAAGGAAACCAAAGGCAAGGTTCGCCTGCAGATCACCGACCCCGAAGGCAAAGTCTGGGAAGACCTTGTGCCCAAGGAAAAGAACATCCTGGTGCACGAAGGCCAGGTCGTGAACAAGGGCGAGTCGATTGTGGACGGCCCGGCCGATCCGCAGGACATCCTGCGTTTGCTGGGCGTGGCCGAGCTGGCACGCTACATCGTCGATGAAGTGCAGGACGTCTACCGTCTGCAGGGCGTGAAGATCAACGACAAGCACATCGAAGTGATTGTTCGCCAGATGCTGCGCCGTGTGGTGGTTGAAAACGTCGGGGACACCAGCTACATCGCCGGTGAGCAGGTCGAGCGCTCAGCCATGCTGGACGTCAATGACGCCCTGCGCGCCGACGGCAAGATCCCTGCGACCTTCAGCAATTTGCTGCTCGGTATCACCAAGGCCTCGCTGTCGACCGATTCGTTCATTTCCGCGGCTTCCTTCCAGGAAACCACCCGCGTGCTCACCGAGGCTGCCATCATGGGCAAGCGCGACGAGCTGCGTGGTCTGAAAGAGAACGTGATCGTCGGCCGCCTGATTCCTGCCGGTACCGGCATGGCCTACCACGAAGCCCGCAAGGCCAAGGACCTGATGGACGACGCCGAGCGCCGCGCCATCGCCGAGTCCGAAGCCGCTGAACTGGATGCCGCGCACGCGGAAACCAGCGATGAAGGTGCTGCCTCGGAGTAAGCCAGGCTAACGCCCGCGCCCTCCAGGGCGTCAAGCCCCACACCCGAAAGGATGTGGGGCTTTTTTGTGTGCGGGGTGCCTGGCAATGGTTGAAAATTGCTGACCCAGGAATTTATGGTAAACAGGATGATGGCCCTTTATCAGCGAGCTTTTGTAGCTACTGAAATAGTAGCAATTGATGCGCCCTGTACGGCCGCGTCGTGTGAATCATGCAAAAAGCGGGTTAATCTCGCTGCCATCGTCAGCACAAGCCGCAGAAAAGTCGCGGACCCAAGGGGTTGGCCGCCTGCAATCCACAGTTCCAAGGAATTTTTCCATGTCCATGAGCACCCTTGTTTCCATCGCCCTGACGGCCTTGCTGGTTTTCTGGGCGGTGGGCGCCTACAACCGTCTGGTACGCCTTAAAAACATCATTGGCAATGCGTTTGGCCAGATTGATGTCCAGCTCAAGCGCCGCTATGACCTGATTCCCAACCTGGTGGATGCTGCCCGAAAATACCTGCAGCATGAGCAAGCCACGCTGGAGTCGGTGATTGCCGCGCGCAACCAGGCCCGCAGCGCCAGCGAAAGAGTCGCCAGCCGCCCCGGAAAGGCCGACGCCATCATCGCGCTGGCCGCTGCCGAGCAGACGCTGGACGGCAGTCTGGGCCGGCTTTTCGCCCTGGCCGAGGCCTACCCTGACCTGAAGGCCGATCAGACCATACGCGAGCTCAGCGAAGAGCTCACCAGCACCGAGAACAAGGTTGGCTTTGCCCGCCAGGCCTACAACGATGCCGTGCTTGACTACAACAATGCGCAGGGGCAATTTCCGGCCTTGCTGGTTGCCCGCCTGTTTGGCTTTTCACCTTCGGCCATGCTGCAGTCCACCGAGAGCGCTGTCGAGCGCCAGGCGGTCCGCATCCAGCTATGACCGCCGACCCTGGTCGTGCCCATTCAGCGCCCTAAGCCTGAGCCCCATGCGTTTTTTTGAGCGGCAGGAACAAGCCCGCCGGCAAACACTGCGGCTATTGCTGCTGTTTGGGCTGACCGTGGTCGCGCTGTTGCTGGCCGTCAATGCCGCGCTGGCACTGACCTGGCGTCTGGTGTCGCCCGGTTTCAGCGGCTATCCGGCCTATTTCTTTGCCGTCAACAGTGGGGTGACGCTGCTGTTTGTGCTGGGCGGCTGGTGGCTGGAAACCGGCCTGCTGCACGGCGGCGGGGAAAAGCTGGCGCGTCGGGTCGGTGCGCGCGAGGCCTGGCCCGCGAGCCGCGAAGCCGAGCAAAGGCTCTGCAATATCGTTCATGAGTTGGCGATTGCGGCCGGCATGAAGGCGCCCCAGCCCATGGTGCTGGCCCGGGAAAACGGCATCAACGCCTTTGCAGCCGGCTGGGACGAGTTGGACGCGGTCGTGGCCGTCACGCAGGGCGCGCTCGACCACCTCACGCGCGATGAGTTGCAGGGTCTGGTGGCGCACGAGTTCAGCCATTTGCGTGAAGGCGATACCCGCCTGAACATGCGCCTGGCCGGCATGGTGTTCGGGCTGGAGATGGTCTTCAACCTGGGCCGCAGCATGTGCGCCACCGACGACGACGGCCGCCGCTCCTTTCTTGCGCTGCCGGGCCTGGCCATCATGGCCACCGGTTCCCTGGGCTGGCTGGCTGGGCGGGCGCTGAAGGCCGCCGTCTCGCGCCAGCGCGAATTTCTGGCCGATGCGCGCGCCGTGCAGTTCACGCGCAGCAAAGAGGGCTTGGGCGGCGTGCTCCGCAAGGTTGCGGGCCTGCAGGCCGCGCACCACGGCCAGCGCAATGCCGTGCAGCACAGCCTGCACCCGGACGTTCAGCACATGCTGCTGGTGGAGGGCGACCTCCAGGAGCGCTGGTTTGCCAGCCATCCGCCGCTGGCCGAGCGCATACGCCGCATCTATGGTCGACCGATGGCGGTGCTGCCTTTGCGCCGCGATGATGAAGTGCCAACGCGGCCCGATGCCTTATTTTGAGCCATTGGCCCGCGTCGACTCGATAATGTACCCAGCACCGTCCGCCTCCGGACGGCTTTACCGCTGGCCCCAAGGGGCCGGCCTTGACGGAAACGATGCAAGATAACCCGACCCAAGTCCCCCTGTGGCGCCAGCTTCAGGGCGCTGCTTCCCTTTTAATGGCCGTGCGAGACGGCCAGTCCATGACGGCCGCGCTCGAAGATGTGGACGCCACGCTGCGGCCAGGCGTGCAGTCGCTGGGCTTTCATGCGCTGCGCTGGCTGGGCCGCGCCGAAGCGCTGCGCCAGCAACTGGCGCAGCGCCCGCCACCGCCCGAGGCCGATGCGCTGCTGTGCGTGGCGCTGGCGCTGGGCTGGTCAGACCAGGAGGCGCCCTACACCATGCACACGCTGGTCGACCAGGCCGTTGAAGCGGCCAAGCGCAGCGAAGCCACCAAGCATCAGGCCAGCTTCATCAACGGCTGCCTGCGCCGCTTTCTGCGCGAACGCGACGCCTTGGTGGCCGTCAGCGAAAGAAGTCCGCAAGCCGTCTGGAACCACCCGCAGTGGTGGATAGACCAGGTCCGCAAAGACCACCCTGCCCACTGGCAGGCGATCTTGCAGGCCAACAACACCCGGGCGCCGCTGATCCTGCGCGTCAATGAACGTAAAACCACGCAGGCGCACTACCTGAACACCTTGCTGGCCATGGATATCGCTGCATTTCCGGTCGGGGAGCATGGCGTGGTCCTGGCGGTGGCCCGCCCCGTGACGGCGCTGCCGGGCTTTGCCGAAGGGCATTTTTCGGTGCAGGACGCGGCGGCCCAGCTGGCCGCGCCGCTGCTGCTCGACGGCCTTGTTTCGGCGGGGGAGGGCAGTGCGCCGCTGCGGATTCTTGACGCCTGCGCCGCACCCGGCGGCAAAACCGCGCACCTGCTGGAGCTGGCCGACTGCGCGGTGACCGCGCTGGACATCGACGCCCGCCGCTGCGAGCGCATTGCGCAAAACCTGCAGCGCCTCGGCCTGCACGCCGACATCGTGGTGGGCGATGCCGGCAAGCCCAAGGCCTGGTGGGATGGCCAACTGTACGACGGCATCCTGCTCGATGCGCCCTGCACCGCCTCGGGCATTGTGCGGCGCCACCCCGACGTGCGCTGGCTGCGCCGACCGACCGACATCGCCCAGCTGGCCAGCCAGCAGGCGTATCTGCTCAAAACCTTGTGGCCGCTGGTCAGGCCCGGCGGCCGCCTGCTCTACTGCACCTGCTCGGTTTTCAAGGCAGAGGGCGAACTGCAGGCGCAAACGTTCCTTGCACACCACACCGATGCGTTATTAATGCCCTCACCCGGGCATTTGCTGCCCCAAAGTGGCGCGGGCCAAGCGGTCTTCCCGGACAATTTACTGCGTGAACACGACGGTTTTTATTACGCGCTTCTTGAAAAACGCAGCCTCTAGCCCCCTTGGCGGCAGCATTTTGCGCCGCCTGGTTCGCGTCCTGCTGGGCTTGTGCCTGTGCATCAGCCCTTTTTGGGCGCTGGGCCAAAGCGCGGTCCCGGCCACCGAGATCACCCAGCTGCGCGTCGAGCGCGCCGATGACGGGATTCAGCTGTCCGCACTGATCCGTTTCGATCTGGCGCCTGTCGTGCAAGACGCCCTGCTCAAGGGGATTCCGCTGTTTTTCGTGGTGGAGGCCGACATCTACCGCGAGCGCTGGTACTGGACCGACCAGCGCGTGGCCAGCAGCGCCCGCACCCTGCGCCTGGCCTACCAGCCGCTGACCCGGCGTTGGCGCGTCAACATTGCCTCGGGCCTGATCACCAGTTCCGCCGGCCTGCGCGCCGCCCTGAACCAGAACTACGACACGCTGGACGAGGCTTTGTCGACCATCCAGCGCGTGGCCCGCTGGAAAATTGCCGACACCACCGACCTGGACCCCGGCGCCGTATACACGCTGGACTTCAATTTCCGGCTCGACCTGTCCCAGCTGCCGCGCCCGTTCCAGATTGGCATGGCCGGGCAGCGCGAATGGAGCATTTCCGCGCGTTTCAATGACCGGCTGCGGCTGGAGACCCCGGCGGCGGCCTTGGGGGAGGGCGCCAAGTGAGCCTGGGCGGCAACCTGAGCTCGATCAAAAGCAGTAAAGCCTTTCGCTGGACCGTGGGCGTCGGCGTGGGCGTCATGGCTGCCCTGGGGCTGGTGCTGCTGTTTTTGCTGACGCAGGCCACCGGCAACCGCGATCTGTACGAACGCAACTACGCGGTGCTGTTTGGCCTGAACGTGGCAGTGGCGGGCTTGTTGCTGTTGGTGATCGGCTGGATCGTGTTGCGCCTGGCGCTGCGCGTGCGCCGCGGCCGCTTTGGCAGCCGGCTGCTGGTCAAGCTGGCGGCCATCTTCGCGCTGGTGGGCCTGCTGCCCGGCACGATGATTTATGTCGTGTCCTACCAGTTTGTCTCGCGCTCGATTGAAAGCTGGTTTGACGTCGAGGTCGAAGGCGCGCTGGCGTCCGGCCTGAACCTGGGCCGTGCCACGCTCGACAACCTGGCCACCGAGCTGGGCAATAAAACGCGGCAGGCGGCCACGCAACTGTCCCAAACTCCCGATGCCCTGGCCGGCTTGGCGCTGGAGCGTCTGCGCGACCAGTTGTCCGCCAGCGATGTGGTGCTCTGGAGCGCGTCAGGACAAATGATTGCCAGCGCAGGTGAATCGCGGTATTTGTTCCAGCCCGAGCGTCCCTCGGTGCAGCAGCTGCGCAATGCACGCACCCAGCGCGTCGTCACCCAGATTGAAGGGCTGGAGGAAATGCTGCCAGGCGGCAATGGCGAACTCACCGCCGGCGCTGGCGCAGCCGCGGCCACCCTGGCGCCACGCGTCAAAGCCATTGCCGTGGTGGACAACCCGAATGTGAGTGTGCTGGGACAGTTCCGTTTTCTACAGGTGACCGAAGTTCTGCCTGCTGCGCTGGTGGCCAACGCCATTGCCGTGCAAGAGGCCAACCGCCAGTACCAGGAGCGTGCGCTGGCGCGCGGCGGCCTGCGCCGGATGTATATCGGCACACTCACGCTCAGCCTTTTTCTAGCCGTGTTTGGCGCCGTACTGCTGGCTGTGCTGCTGGGCAACCAGCTCGCCAGGCCACTGCTGGTGCTGGCCGAAGGCGTGCGGCAGGTGGCGCTGGGCGACCTGACGCCCAAGGCCGCGCTCCAGGGCAAGGACGAGCTGGGCGGGCTGACCCGCTCGTTTGCCGACATGACGCAGCAACTCGCCGATGCCCGGTCTGCCGTGCAGCACAGCATGAGCCAGGTCGACGCGGCGCGCGCCAACGTTCAAACCATCCTGGACAACCTCACCGCAGGCGTGATCGTGCTGGATATCCGGGGCCACATCCAGTCCAGCAACCCCGGTGCGACCCGCATCCTGCAGGCGCCCCTGGCCGACTACCGGGGCCAGTCGCTCGGCGACGTGCCCGGCCTTGAGACCTTTGCCCAGGACGTGCTGGCCCAGTTCGCCGACTACCTCCGTGAAGACGTTCCCCATGAGCGGGCGCACTGGCAGCAGTCGTTTGAACTCCGCGCCGCCGAACCCGGTGCCCCCGACCACGCCATCACGCTGATTGCGCGTGGCGCCAAAATGCCCGGCACCGAAGAGTTCCTGCTGGTGTTTGACGACATCTCCGACATGGTGTCGGCCCAGCGCGCGCAGGCGTGGGGCGAGGTGGCGCGCCGGCTCGCGCACGAAATCAAGAATCCGCTCACGCCCATCCAGTTGTCGGCCGAGCGCCTCGAAATGAAGCTCACCGGCAAGGTCGCGCCGCCCGAGCAGGCGCTGCTCACCAAGTCCGTCAAAACCATCGTCGACCAGGTCGATGCCCTGAAGCGCCTGGTCAATGAATTCCGCGACTACGCCCGTCTGCCGGCCGCTGAACTCAAGCCCGTCGACCTCAACGCCCTCATCACCGAAGTGATGCAGCTCTACCTCAGCGACAGCGCCATCGTGCCCGTCATGACCGAGCTTGACCCCAGCGCCCCGCCCATCCGGGGCGATGCCCAGCAGCTGCGCCAGGTGATTCACAACCTGTTGCAAAACGCCCAGGACGCCCAGGAGGGCAAGGGCGCGGGCCGCGTGGTCCTCAAAACCGAGTACCTTGACAGTTCCCGGCGCGTGCGCCTGAGCGTGCGCGACAGCGGCACGGGCTTTCCCGAGCACATCCTCAAGCGCGCGTTTGAGCCCTACGTCACCACCAAGGTCAAAGGCACCGGGCTGGGGCTGGCGGTGGTCAAGAAAATCGCCGACGAGCACGGCGCCCGCGTCGATATTTCCAACCGCGTGGTGGACGGCCAGGTGCAAGGCGCGCAAGTGTCGTTATCATTCGCAGTTGTGGCTTAACAACACAAGCCGCGCCACACCTGGCAACAGCTTTCGCAACACCTACGCATCCGCAACAACTGGCAGGGCAGCAATTCAATCATGGCAAATATTCTGGTGGTCGACGACGAGCTGGGCATACGCGACCTTCTTTCGGAAATCCTCAACGACGAAGGGCATCAGATCGAGCTGGCTGAAAACGCCGCGCAAGCCCGCGCCGCCCGCACCCGCGCCCGGCCCGACCTGGTGCTGCTTGATATCTGGATGCCCGACACCGACGGCGTGACGCTGCTCAAGGAGTGGTCGTCCAACGGCCAGCTCACCATGCCCGTCATCATGATGAGCGGCCACGCCACCATAGACACCGCAGTCGAGGCCACCAAAATCGGGGCCATGGCGTTTCTTGAAAAACCCATCACCCTGCAAAAACTGCTCAAGGCGGTGGAGCAAGGTCTGGCCAGAACACTGGCGCGCAAGCCCATCGCCGTGAGTGCGGGCGTCCGTACGGCCGAGCTCACGCTGGAGGCCGTCATGACCGGCGGCACGTTGGCGGTGGCCATGGACCTGGGGCCGCAGGCCACGCAGAGTTTTTTCCTCGAAAAACCCCTGCGCGATGCCCGTGACGAGTTTGAAAAAGCCTACTTCGAATTTCACCTCGCCAAGGAAGGCGGCTCCATGACCCGCGTCGCCGAAAAAACCGGACTTGAGCGCACCCACCTTTACCGAAAGCTGAAGCAATTGGGCGTGGATCTTTCGCGCGGCAAACGCAGCGCGTAAACTTTCTGCGCGTCATTGGGGAAAAGGCCGTTGCCGCTGATATATACTATGCGGCTTAGGCCCGGTAGCTCAGTCGGTAGAGCAGAGGATTGAAAATCCTTGTGTCGGTGGTTCGATTCCGCCCCAGGCCACCAGTTCAGCCCTTACAGGCATTAGAAACCCTGCTATTCAAAAGATAGCGGGGTTTTTTCTTGTCTGTTGCTTGTAGGCAATCTGTAGGCAAGTTGCCCAAATGCAGCGCACCAGACGAAAGAAAACCCGCACGCGGCGGGCTGGGTCTGGTCGGGTCTTGCGTCACCATTTCATGGCTTGCTTGACATAAATAATGACGGCAATCAAAACAGCCATGCCCACCCATGCAATGGTTTTGGATATTGCTTTGAGCTCTTGACGTATCTCGTTTAGCTGCCACCGCTGGTTTTGCTCCCACTCGCGCAAATTTGTTTCAATCCGCTGGGAGGTGTTATCAATGCTTTCTGAGTTATCTGCCATCAGCCTGCCTCTGTAGCCTCTGTAGCCTCTGTAGCCTCTGTCCTCATCTTCAAGGGAACTCATATTCACTCGCTTTGTTTGAAGAGCTTTACTTATTGTGATTGTCTTTTAGGTGGCGCAACTTCAGCGCCGACGTAACGGACGAGCTATCTTATATGGTCGCCTCGCGCACGCGCGCGGAACGCTCAGGGTCAGCCTACGAGACAACAGAAAAACCCAGCGGGTAAGGCTGGGTTTGGTCGTATAGCGTGCGGTCAGGCGTCAAGCGCCGGCTATCAGCAAAGCACAGCCCGGCCCGTCGCGCTTCACCTCATGGCTTGCCCGGTCAATAAATTCCTGTTCAGCCTCTCCAGGCTGGCGCTTCCATTGCTGGCTGCCTTTCGAGTCGTGCAGTTCCTGAATCTCTACTTCAAGGTTTCCGGGCGTCATGCACCGAATGATGATGGTCATTGGCCCTTCACCTGTCGAGCCTGCTTTTTCCAGTTCGGCAATACGTCGTTCAAGGCTTTGCATGGGTTGCCTCAAGTGCGGTAATGCGTGCGGCCAATTCATCAACCTCATGGATTTTCGCCAGCGTACCCAGTGCGGCTATCAGTTGCGCGGCCTGTCCGGGCGCAAGGTCGCCAGCAGCAGCGGCAGACAGCACGGCGGATGCTTTGGCGGTCAGTGTCCCCTCAGCGGGCAATTGAAGCTCTACGGCCTGTTCTATGGCTTTGACGGGCGGTAGGATGCGCTCCAGAATCAGGCGGGCGGCTTGCACGTCGCCACCCTTGGCGGCCATCACCAGCCCGGCCAGGATTTCAGGCACATCACCGGCCAGGGCGGCGCGAAGCCGGGTTATCTCAGACTGTCCGGGCGGGCGTCCTTTGGGGTTGCCTGTTTGTCCGGGTTTCCAGCGGCTAATTTTCTTTTCGGTCATTTTGTTTTCCTTTTGTTGAATCAGGTCAAGCGGTAGGGCTTGGACTGTTGCTCCAGGCTGAATAAATCAGGCATTGGCACACCCCCCGAAATCACCGAACTTTCTCCCCCCTATATGGGGGGAGGAGAACTTCGGTTACGGAATTCACCGAAAACGGCGAAAACGGCGAACTTCGGTTATTCAGTTCAGCCATAACCACCCTTCGTTTAAGCCCATCACACCACGGGAAACCAGCCCGGTAATTGCCTCTCTGGTGCGGGTAGCTCTGCGGTCTGTCGGGCACGTCAGGCGGCCAGCGCCAGCAATCACGGCGGCTTCAAGCTCAATACATGGGCGAAGCGGCGGGGCTCCCGGCTTGCCTGTCGCGCCGTCCTTGAACATCGGGCGCAGCGCATCCAACACCAGCCGCTGATTTCCACCCTGGGGCAGCTTCACGGCTCGCACGTCTTGGGCGGCGGTATCTCGCACCACCACGCATGAAGTGATGGCGTCCCCATAGTCATCCGTCCCCAATGTTTCAATTTGGAGCTTGAACGGTTGCGCGTCCCCGTCTTGTCCGTCTTTGGACTTGGCAACCTTCCACTCCCGGCGCTCGCCATCGCGTGAGACTTCCACGGCGGCATCAAGCGCAGCGAATAGCGAACTGTGCCCGCGTAGCCCTTTGGTTGCGTCCTTGCCCGTGTGATGAACCAGCACCACCAGCCCATTGATAAGGCTTTGCAGCAGCTTGGCGGCGCTCAGAATCTCGCCCATATCCTTTGAACTGTTTTCGTCAGCAGTCGGGGCGGCCCGGTTCAGCGTGTCGAGAAACACCACAGCACCAGCAGGCACCACGGCGGCCAGGTCTTTCACGTCATGGGACTCTGTCAGCTTGAACGACTGCAACACCATAGACAAGCCAGCAGGCAGGGCGCGGCCCGTGTGGGCTTCCCATGCTGCTACGCGCAGCTTGAACCCGCCTTCACCCTCAAGCGCGGCATACACCACAGGCGCGGCCTCCACCCGGCAGCCGAACCACTGGCGGCCCTCTGCAATGGCGGCGGCCATGTCCAGCGCCAGGAACGATTTACCGCTGGCGCTTGGGCCATACAGCCCGGCCAGCCCCACAGCAGGCAGCACGCCACGCACGCGCCAAGCCAGCGGCGGCAGGTCGCGCAGGTCATCAGCCCCCAGCAGCTTATAACGGGGCTCTGGCTTGGGCGGCTCTGTTGCTGATTCCAGCAGCGCGGCCAGGGCGTCATTGCCTTCACGTTGCGCCAGGTCGTTCACGTCGCTGTTTTGCCGCCAGCCATCGGGCATAGTCACCACGGCAGCGCCTACATCAAGCGCAATCTTGGCGGCGTCTGATTCCTTGCCCACGTCAGGCACCAGCACCAGCCGGGCGCTTGGGTCTTGCTGGCGCAGTTCAGCGGCCACAGTACGCATGCGGCCCGAACCGAAACACACCACGGCAGCGGCCCCGGTTGCCTGCCAGCAACTCCAGGCCGCGCCGATACCTTCCACGACGTACACCACGCCACCGGGCGCAACATCGCCCACAGTGAACCATCCTTCTACGCTGGCACCGGGCAGGTTCAATTTACCGGGCTTGCCTTTGGCTTTCAGTCGGGCGGCCACATCGGGCGGCGCAATGAATTGCAAGCTCGATAGCGTGCCATCGGTGCGAATGACTGGCACCACCAGCGCACCGGCCATCGGTTCGCCACCAATGGGCAGAGCATCGCCAGCAGGCAGCACGCGCAAGCTCTCCAAGGGCACGCCAGCGGCCTGCTTCGCCATGATGTAGGGGTGTGCGTTCGTTGCAGCTTCGCACCGGCTCCAAACATCGGCGGCGCTCATGCCTGGGGCTGGCTGGCGCGGCGGGTCTACCGGGCGTGTCTGTGCTGGCGCTTGGCGTTGGGGCTTGTCGCCATCGCTCCACCCGGCATCCCGTGCCAGACGAAACAGAGTTCCGGCACCGGTTCCGCCATCGGGTTTGATGGTACGGAATGCGGCCAGTACGTCGCGTGTCCCGGCGTAGTTGGCACCGGTCGCGCTCCACGCGTCGATTTCCTCAAGCGGCACACCGGCAGCAATTGCCCCGCGTCCGATTTTGTGCCAGGTGTCACGGTCGCAACCAGCGTCAAGAAAGTGCAGCGCATCATGGGCGCGGTCAAGGTCGTTAACCATTGGCACGCTCCTTTTCATGCGTTAGCCGGACAAGCTCCACAAACCCGGCGCGGTCACGCGGCTTCATGGTTGGGAATTCGGCCAGGATTAAACGCTGTGCAGCATGGTCGAACCGGGCCACCTCAAGCGCCAGATTCATAGACACATCACCGGATTTAACAAGGTCGTTCAGTTCCGCGCAGCCGTTGCGGCGAACCTTCAAGGCGTTAAAGAACATGCGGCGCGATATTCCGGCAGCCGTGCAAAGCTGTTGCGCGGTCGGGTGCAGGTCTGCACTATTCATGCTTTGCCCCTTTCTGGCGCTGTCCCATCCATGCGTAAATCTTGCGGCGGTCGGCAATGCTCAAGCTGTAAACGCCAGGGCGGCAGGCGCAGCCGTCACGGTCGATAAACCGGATGCGCTCGCATGGCACATCAAGCCCACGGCGGCGAAGCTCTGCCACCAGTTCGGGGCTGTTGCTGGCACCGGCCAAGCTGTCGAGTTGCTCACGCGGTATCGGGCGGTTCAGCAACACGGTAAGGGCGCGCAGGTGACGCGGGTTGTCTGTTCCGGTAAACTTGCGCTTGCTTGGGGCGCTCGATACTGCTTTTGTGGTGTCGGGCGTTTTCATTTGGCGGCCCTCCACAGTTGCAACCATCGGAATGGGGCAGCGCACCAGACGTGCAGCAGCAGGCGGTTAACGGCGGCGCTCATTTGCACAGCCCCAAACCACGCTCAAGCACGTTCACCAGCGCCACAGAAAAGCCACCGGCAGCGCGTTTAGGATGCGGCAGACGTTGCAGGTCAAGCACTG
>NZ_JADMJK010000189.1 GCF_018780625.1 Polaromonas sp.
TGGGGCGCGGCTCGCTGCTGGACTACGGCATGTTCCTGGAAAACCTCATGGTCGCGGCGCGCGGCCACGGCCTGCACACCTGCCCGCAGGCGGCCTGGAACGGCTTTTCCAGGATCATCCTTCCGCACATTGGCGCCGCTGACAACGAAATGCTGGTCTGCGGCATGGCGCTGGGCTATGCCGATGAAACGGCACTGGTCAACACCTTTCGCACGCCGCGCGTGCCGGCGGCAGATTTCACCACATGGCTGGATTGAACTGAATACATGACGTTTTCCGTGGTCCAGCTACTTGGCGGGCTGTCGTACGCCACCACGCTGTTCCTGATGGCGGCCGGGCTGACGCTGATTTTCGGCGTCACGCGCATCGTCAATTTTGCGCATGGCAGTTTTTTCATGCTGGGCGCGCTGTTCACGGCGCACTGGGTCACGAACTGGTTTCCGGCCTGGGGCGAGAGTGCGCCGCTGTATTTATTTGCTATTCTTTTGGGAGCTGCTTGCGCTGGACTGGCGGGCGCTATTGCCGAATTCTTCCTGTTAAGACGGATGTCGGGCGCGCCCGAGCTGTACCAGCTGGTCGCCACCTTTGGCTTGACGCTGGCGATGCACGACGCGATGCAGTGGTTTTTTGGGCCGGGCGAGGTGTTTGCGCCGCGTTTTCCGGGGCTCAAGGGCGCGGTGCAGATCGGCGACGAGTTCTTTCCCGTCTACCAGCTGGTGATGATTGCGCTGGGGCCGCTGGTCTGGGGCGGGCTGCACCTGTTGCTGCGGCGCTCGCTGTTTGGCCGGCGCCTGCGCGCCGCCACGCAAGACCGGTCCATGCTGGCGGCGCTGGGCGTGAACCCCAAGCCGCTGATGCTGGGCGCCGTGGTGCTGGGCTGCGCGCTGGCCGGGCTGGGCGGGGCGCTGCAGTTGCCGCGTGAGCCGGCGCATCTGCAAATGGACACCAATGTGATTGTGGAAACCTTTGTGGTCGTCGTCATGGGCGGGCTGGGCAGCATAGGCGGCGCGTTCGTGGCGGCCTTGCTGATCGGGCTGGTGCATGCCCTGGCCATCAGCGTGTTTCCGCAGGCGACGCTGGTGCTGGTGTTCTTGACCATGGCGGTGGTGCTGGTGATCCGGCCGCAGGGCATCAGCGGCATGTCGGCGGCCGCGCATGAGGTGGGCGGCGGCCTGCGCGAGGTGGCGCAAAAGTTTCGCGGCCTCTCGCTGGGGCGGCTCTGGCAATCGGCGCTGGCCCTGGGCCTGGTGCTGCTGGCCGGCCTGGCCTGGGTCGGCGGGCCGTACTGGCAAACATTGGCGGCTGACGCCCTGATTTTGATGATTTTCGGCATCAGTTTGCAGTCCATGATGGCCTTGGGCGGCCTGGTGAGTTTTGGCCACGCGGCGTTTTTTGCGCTGGGCGGCTATGGCGCGGCGTTGTCGCACAGCCTGTGGGGCGCGTCGCTGCCGGTCGCGCTGGCCGCTGGCTGCGGCGCCGCGCTGGGGGTGGCGGCCGTGTTTGGCGCGGCGGTGGTGCGCAGCAGCGGTGTGTATCTGGCCATGCTGTCGCTGGCGCTGGCGCAGGTGATCTGGGCCACCGCGACCCAGTGGGTCAGCGTGACCGGCGGGGACAACGGGCTGATTGGGCTGGTGCTGGTGGGCGACGCGGGCCGGCCGCTTTTTTATACCTTGTTGCTGGCGCTGGCGCTGTTGTCGGTGTTTGCGCTGCGGCATCTGGGCCGTTCGGTGCTGGGCGCTGCGCTGCAGGCGGGCCGCGATGCGCCGCTGCGCGCCGCTGCATCGGGCTTGCGCGTGGGCTGGCTCAAGTACCGGATCTTTGTGGAAAGCGCGGTGCTGGCCGGCCTGGCGGGCGGGCTTTTTGCCGCGCACAAGGGGGCGGTGTTTCCGTCGCTGGCCGCCGTGTCCACGTCGGTTGATGCCTTGCTGGTGGTGCTGCTGGGCGGCGTGCACCAGCTCTGGGGCGCGGTGGCTGGCAGCGTGGTGCTGAGCTACGCCAGTGCGGAACTGGGCCGCGAAGTGACTTACTGGCGCGGCTTGTTGGGCGTGTTCATCATGCTGATCATGGTGGCGGCGCCGTCGGGTCTGCTGAGTCTGGGCGATTTCCTGGCCCGCCTGGGCCGGCGCCGGCTGCGCGCCTACCCTGCAAGTGAAGGCGCGCGCTGATGCTGCAGGTGCAACAACTGGTCAAGCATTTTGGTGGCATCCGGGCCGTGGATGGCGTGAGCTTTGAGGTCTCGGCCGGCGAGTGCGTGGCCCTGATCGGTCCCAACGGCGCTGGCAAGTCCACCACGTTTGCCTGCATTGCAGGCCAGTACGACCCCACGGCGGGCCAGATCGCCTGGCGCGGCCAAGCGCTGAACAAGCTGGGCCCGGCGGCCCGCTTGCGGCATGGCGTGGCGCGCACGTTTCAGGTGGCGCAGGTCTTTGAGGCCTTGAGCGTGCTACAAAATGTGCAGCTGTCCATGCAGGTGCAGATTGGGCTAAAGGCTATTTCTACTTTTAAAATTCTTGACAGCCAGTCACGCGAGGCGGCTTTTGCTCTGCTGGCGCAAACCGGTCTGCAGGCCTTGGCCAGCCACGATGCGCTGAGCCTGCCCTATGGCGCTAAAAAGCGGCTGGAGCTGGCCGTGGCGCTTGCCGCCCGCCCGCAGCTGCTGCTGCTCGACGAGCCGGCGGCCGGCCTGGCCGAGGCCGAGCGTGTCAGCTTGATGCAACTGGTGAAAAGCCTGGCTGGGCAGGGCATGGCGGTGCTCTACACCGAACACAACATGGACGCGGTGGCGGGCGTGGCCGACCGCGTGCTGGTGCTGATTGAAGGCCGGCTGGCGGCGCAGGGGTCTTTCGAAGAGATCGCGCGCGACAGCACCGTGCGCCGGCTGTACCTGGGTGAAGGCCTGGTGCAAGGGGCCGCGCATGCTTGAAGTCGACAAACTCAGCGCCTTCTATGGCCCGGCGCAGGCCTTGTTCGAGGTGTCTCTGCAGGTCGGGCCCGGTGAGCTGGTGGTGCTGCAGGGGCTCAACGGCGCCGGCAAATCGACGCTGCTCAAGGCCTTGATGGGGCTGGAAGTGCGCACCGAAGGCACCATTCGCTACCAGTCGCCAGGCGGTCCGGTGTCGATGGAGCGCTGGGAGACGCACCGGCGCGCCCGCGCGGGCCTGGGGTACGTGGCTGAAGACCGGCGGCTTTTTACCGGCCTGACGGTGCGCGAGAACCTGCTGGTTGCCGCCGGCCCGGATGCGCGCGCGCAAGAGGCCAGGGCGCTTGATTTGTTTCCTGTGCTCAAGAAGCTGCTCAAGCGGCCGGCCGCGCAGATGAGTGGCGGCGAGCAGCAAATGCTGGCGATTGCCCGCACGCTGATGACCAACCCGCGCATTTTGCTGCTCGATGAACCCTGCGAAGGCATTGCGCCGGTGCTGGTCGAGTCGATTCGTGATTCCCTGCTGGCGCTCAAGCAGGGCGGCATGCCGCTGCTGGTGGCCGAGCAAAACCGTTTGTTTGCCGACCGTGCCGACCGTGTGCTGCTGCTGGTTGCGGGTAAAGTCAGGGGTTCCTGAAAAAGACCCCTCGTCCGTCGAGCCGTTCTTTTTTATTTTTTGATTTTTACAAGGACATTGCCATGACCCTCACCACCACGCCTTCAGGTCTCCAGTACGAAGACACCGTTCTTGGCACCGGCGCCATCGCCAAGGCCGGCCAGCAGGTCCAGGTGCATTACACCGGCTGGCTTTACAACGACGGCGTGCAGGGCGCCAAGTTTGACTCCAGCAAAGACCGTGGCCAGCCGTTCCAGTTTGCACTGGGCGCGGGCCAGGTCATTCGCGGCTGGGACGAGGGCGTGCAGGGCATGTCGGTTGGCGGCACGCGCCGGCTGGTGATTCCGGCCGAGCTCGGCTACGGCGCACGCGGCGCTGGCGGTGTGATTCCGCCGAACGCCACCTTGCTGTTTGAAGTGGATTTTCTGGGCACCTGAGTTGAAGCGGGCCCCGCTGGCGGGGCCACCACCACGACGCACTACTGCACCACCGCACCAAGCGGTTACTGGCTTTTTCCATGATCATCACCAGCCTGCTCGACACCGACCTGTACAAGTTCACCATGATGCAGGTGGTGTTGCACCAGTTTCCGGGTGCGGAAGTGGAATACCAGTTCAAGTGCCGCAATGCCGGCGCGCCCGGCATTGCGGACCTGGCGCCCTACGTCAACGAGATCCGCGAGGAAATCCGGGGGCTGTGCCATTTGCAGTTCCAGGACGACGAGCTGGCCTACCTGAAGGCCATGCGCTTCATCAAGAGCGACTTTGTGGATTTTCTGGGCCTGTTCCGGCTCAATGAAAAATATGTCAGCGTCACGGCCCTGCCCTCGGGGGAGATCGAGGTCTCGATCAAAGGGCCGTGGCTGCATACCATCCTGTTTGAAATTCCTGTGCTGGCCATCATCAATGAGGTCTACTTTCGCAGCACGCAAAAGCAGCCCGACATGGCTGAAGGCCGGCAGCGTCTGGACACCAAGATTAGGCAGCTGCAGGCTGAGGGCCTCGGGGAACTCCGGATTGCCGATTACGGCACGCGCCGGCGCTTTGGCAAGGTGTGGCACGAAGAGATCCTGCAGACGCTGGCCACGCGCCTGGGCACCGGAAGCACCGGGCAGCTGGCGGGCACCAGCAACGTGCTGTATGCCATGA
>NZ_JADMJK010000048.1:0-46523 GCF_018780625.1 Polaromonas sp.
AGCGTTTTGACATCCTGCGTTCGCCCCACGTCAACAAGACGAGCCGCGACCAGCTCGAAATCCGCACGCACCAGCGTCTGATGGACATCGTCGACCCTACGGATAAAACCGTGGACGCGTTGATGAAGCTCGATCTGCCCGCTGGCGTGGACGTCGAAATCAAGCTGCAGTAATTGAAGTACGAAGCGGGTCCGGCAGTGGCTGGGTGAAAACCCAACACCAGGGCTGCTTCTATTTCTCCTGTTTAGCGCGGATTTGCCATTTTCGGCAGTCTGCGCTATACTTTTAGGCTGTCCTGAATTTGCATGAGAGATCAAGCATGCTTGGGGTAGTTTTATTAACAGTCTTTCACACAAAAACGTCTGTGGCCAATTGAAGTCGCAGCGGTGGAAGTTACGAAAGAAAATCATGAGTCTGAGCAACTCCCTCGGGTTGCTGGGTCGCAAGGTTGGCATGATGCGTCTGTTCACTGATGATGGGGATACCGTTCCTGTCACAGTGGTCGATGTGTCCAACAATCGCGTCACCCAGGTTAAAACCGAAGCAAATGACGGCTACAGTGCCCTTCAAGTGGCATTTGGCGCGCGTAAAGCATCGCGCGTTACCAAGCCGGCCGCCGGCCACCTTGCGAAAGCAGGCGTTGAAGCTGGTGAAATCCTGAAAGAATTCCGCGTGACGGCTGACGTCGCTGGCAAATACGCTGCGGGTACTGTTGTACCTGCTGCCGATATTTTTGCTGTCGGCCAGCTGGTGGATGTGCAGGGCACCTCCATTGGTAAAGGCTTTGCCGGCACCATCAAGCGTCACAACATGAAGTCGCAGCGCGCGTCGCACGGTAACAGCCGTTCGCACAACGTTCCCGGCTCCATCGGTATGGCGCAAGATCCTGGTCGCGTGTTTCCTGGTAAACGCATGACGGGTCACATGGGTGACTGCACCATCACCACGCAAAACCTCGACATCGTGCGCATTGACGAAGCTCGTCAACTGCTGATGATTCGTGGCTCTGTGCCTGGTTCCAAAGGCGGTTTTGTCACGGTGCGTGCCGCGATCAAGGCCAAGCCTTCCACCGCTGCTAAAGGAGCGAACTGATGCAGGTCGAACTCCTGAATGACCAAGGTCTGGCCATGTCCAAAGTGGACGTGCCTGATACCGTTTTTGGTCGCGAATACAACGAAAGCCTGATTCATCAGGTGGTCGTGGCTTTCCAGGCGAATGCCCGTCAAGGCACCCGCGCCCAGAAAGACCGTGAGCAGGTCCGTCACTCGACCAAGAAGCCTTTTAAACAAAAAGGTACTGGTCGTGCACGTGCAGGTATGACGTCTTCCCCGCTGTGGCGCGGAGGCGGTCGTATTTTCCCGAACATGCCTGATGAAAACTTCACGCACAAAATCAACAAGAAAATGTATCGCGCCGGCATGGCTTCGATCTTTTCCCAGTTGGCGCGCGAAGGCCGCCTGGCTGTGCTTGATTCCCTGACCGTGGATTCGCCCAAGACGAAGGTCCTGGCTGACAAGTTCAAGGCCATGAATCTCAACTCATCGGTGCTGGTGATTGCTGATCAGGTTGACGAAAACCTGTACCTGGCATCCCGCAACCTGGTCAACATCCTGGTTGTTGAGCCCCGCTATGCCGACCCGCTGTCACTGGTGCACTACAAAAAGGTGCTCGTGACCAAGGCCGCCATGGACCAACTCAAGGAGATGTTCGCATGAGCGCCGTGAACGCCCAAACCAAATATGACGAAGGCCGCCTGATGCAGGTTTTGGTCGCACCCATCGTGTCTGAAAAAGCCACGATGATTGCGGAAAAATCCAATTCGGTCACCTTCAAGGTCCTGCAGGACGCTACCAAATATGAAATCAAGGCCGCTGTGGAATTGATGTTCAAGGTGGACGTCAAGGCGGTTGCCGTATTGAACATCAAAGGCAAGACCAAGCGCTTTGGCAAGTCTGTGGGCCGTCGGGATAATCTCCGCAAAGCCTACGTGACGCTGAAGCCAGGTCAAGAGCTGAACCTCGGTGGGGAGACTGCATAATCATGGCCGTCATTAAAATGAAACCAACCTCACCAGGCATGCGTGGCATGGTGAGAATTTCCCGGGATCACCTGCACAAGGGTGAGCCTTACGCGCCGTTGCTGGAACCACAATTCCAGAAAGCTGGCCGTAACAACAACGGGCACATCACGACGCGTCACAAAGGTGGCGGTCACAAGCACCATTACCGCGTGGTGGACTTCAAGCGCAACAAGGACGCCATTCCGGCCAAGGTCGAACGTATCGAGTACGACCCTAACCGCACGGCCCATATTGCCCTGATTTGCTACGCAGACGGCGAGCGCGCTTACATCATTGCCCCCCGCGGCCTTGAAGTCGGCGCCACGATCCTGAGCGGCTCGGAAGCCCCGATTCGCGTCGGTAATGCGCTGCCTATCCGCAACATTCCCGTGGGCTCCACGATCCACTGCATCGAGATGCAAATCGGCAAGGGTGCGCAAATTGCGCGTTCCGCCGGTACATCCGCGACGCTGCTGGCCCGTGAAGGTACCTATGCCCAGGTGCGTATGCGCTCCGGTGAAGTTCGCAAGATCCACATCGAATGCCGCGCCACGCTCGGTGAAGTCGCCAACGAAGAACACAGCCTGCGCCGTCTCGGCAAGGCCGGTGTGAAGCGCTGGATGGGTATTCGCCCAACCGTTCGCGGTGTGGTGATGAACCCGGTTGACCACCCACACGGCGGTGGTGAAGGCAAGACCGGTGAAGGTCGCCATCCAGTCGATCCATGGGGTAACCTGACCAAAGGCTACCGCACCCGCAACAACAAGCGCACGCAAGTGATGATTGTTTCGCGTCGCAAGAAGTAAGGCCAGGAAATGACCCGTTCACTCAAAAAAGGTCCATTTGTCGACCATCATTTGGTAGCAAAGGCTGACAAGGCCGTTACCAATAAAGACAAAAAGCCGATCAAGACCTGGTCGCGCCGCTCCATGATCCTGCCCGAGTTCATCGGCCTGACCATCGCCGTGCACAACGGCAAGCAGCACGTCCCTGTCTACATCACCGATCAAATGGTTGGCCACAAGTTGGGCGAGTTCGCACTCACCCGTACTTTCAAAGGTCATCCGGCTGACAAAAAAGTTGTGAGAAAGTAAGGAAAGACCATGGAAACACGTGCAACCCTCCGGGGCGTTCGTCTGTCGGTCGACAAAGGCCGTCTGGTCGCTGACTTGATCCGCGGCAAGAAAGTGGATCAAGCGCTCAACATCCTGAATTTCACGCAGAAAAAAGCTGCTGGAATCATCAAGAAGGTCGTTGAGTCCGCTATCGCCAACGCTGAACATAACGATGGCGCCGACATCGACGATCTGAAGGTGAAAACCATCTACGTCGAACAAGGCGCCACGCTCAAGCGTTTTTCTGCGCGCGCAAAAGGCCGCGGCAACAGCATCAGCAAACCCACGTGCCATGTGTACGTGGTGGTTGGCAATTAAGGGCGGCAGGATATGGGACAAAAAATCAACCCAACCGGGTTTCGCCTGTCAATCAGCCGTAACTGGGCCAGCCGCTGGTACGCCAGCAACCGTGATTTCGCCGGCATGCTTGCCGAAGACATCAAGGTTCGCGAGTACCTGAAGAAAAAGCTGAAGAACGCTGCGGTTTCGCGCGTTCTGATCGAGCGCCCTGCCAAAAATGCGCGCATCACGATTTTCTCGGCACGTCCGGGCGTCGTGATCGGTAAAAAAGGCGAGGATATCGAAGCCCTCAAGAAAGAACTGAGCCGCCAGCTGGGCGTGCCGGTCGCCGTGAACATCGAAGAAGTTCGCAAGCCTGAAATTGATGCCAAGCTGATCGCAGACAGCATCACACAACAGCTTGAAAAACGCATCATGTTCCGCCGTGCGATGAAGCGCGCCATGCAAAACGCCATGCGTCTGGGTGCCCTCGGCATCAAGATCATGTCGTCTGGCCGCCTGAACGGCATTGAGATCGCTCGTTGCGAGTGGTACCGCGAAGGTCGCGTGCCCCTTCACACCCTGCGCGCCGACATTGATTACGGCACCTCTGAAGCCCAAACCACCTACGGCATCATCGGTGTCAAGGTCTGGGTCTACAAAGGCGACACGCTGGGCCGCAACGACGGCACCGGCGCCAAGATGATCGAAGTCGCTGACGAGGAGCGCAAGCCGCGCGGCCCACGTCGTGATGCCCGTCCTGGCGATCGTCCTGACCGTGGTGCGCCTCGCGGCGCGCCTCGCGCTCCCCGCAGTGCTGTCGGTGGCAACACCGCACCGGCTGACGGTAGCGACAAGCCGGCTGAGGCGTCTGGCGCCGAAGCCCCGAACAACACCGTTAAGCGCGTCCGCAAAGCCGCGCCAGCTGCAGCAGCTGACGGTGCCAAGACCGAGTAATCGGTCTAATAACGGAGAATACAAATGCTGCAACCCGCTCGCAGAAAATACCGCAAAGAGCAAAAAGGCCGCAACACCGGCATCGCCACACGAGGCAACTCGGTTGCGTTCGGTGACTTCGGTCTGAAGTGTACCGACCGTGGTCGCCTCACTGCTCGTCAACTTGAAGCCGCACGTCGTGCGATTTCCCGTCACGTCAAACGTGGCGGCCGTATCTGGATCCGTGTCTTTCCGGACAAGCCGATTTCCCAAAAGCCTGCTGAAGTGCGTATGGGTAACGGTAAAGGTAATCCAGAGTACTACGTGGCTGAAATCCAGCCCGGCAAGATCGTTTTTGAAATCGTCGGTGTGTCCGAAGAACTTGCACGCGAAGCGTTCCGCCTGGCTTCTGCCAAGCTGCCGCTGCGCACCACGTTCGTCAGCCGCATGATCGGCCAGTAATCAGGAGAATGAAGCAATGAACACTACTGAACTGCGCCAAAAAGACGTTGACGGCCTGAAAGCCGAAGTCAAAGAGCTGCAAAAAGCCCACTTTGGCCTGCGCATGCAAAAAGCCACGCAGCAACTGACCAACACTTCCACGTTGCGTTCGACGCGCCGTGCCATCGCTCGTGCCAAAACTATTTTGGCCGAAACCATCGTCAAGCAAGGAGCCAAATAATGACGGAAGCTAAAAAATCCCTCAAGCGCACCTTGATTGGCAAGGTGGTCAGCGACAAGCGCGCCAAGACCGTCACCGTGCTGGTTGAACGCCGCGTCAAGCATGAGCTGTACGGCAAGATCGTGACCTTGTCCAGCAAGTACCACGCGCATGACGAAAAGGGCGACTACAAGATGGGCGACGTGATCGAGATCACCGAAACCCGTCCAATCTCCAAGACCAAGAACTGGGTTGTGACCCGTTTGGTCGAGAAGGCACTGATTGTCTAAGTCTTCAGGACTTTGACTTCAGGTCATCAAAAAAGGCTCACTTTGTGGGCCTTTTTTGTGGCCGCTTCCGTCTGCAGCAGGCCGCTGCCAAAGACCGTAGAGGACCCAGAGATTTTCTGTGTGCGCCAAAATGGATGAAATCGACAGATTTCGTTGATTTATAACCAGGAAAACTCATGATCAAAGTAGGCGACACGCTTCCGGCCGTCACGCTGATGGAATATGCAGAAGTTGAAGGCAATGGCTGCAGCATTGGCCCCAATCCGGTCGACGTGGCCAAGGAATGTGCGGGCAAAACCATTGCCTTGTTTGCGCTGCCAGGCGCCTTTACCCCGACCTGCTCGGCCAGGCATGTGCCCGGTTACGTCGATCACCTGGCCGAACTCAATGCCGCGGGCGTTGATGAGGTCTGGTGCGTCAGCGTGAACGATGCTTTTGTAATGGGCGCCTGGGCGCGCGATCAAAAGACCGCTGGCAAAGTGCGCATGCTGGCAGATGGCAGTGCCGACTTCGCCAAGGCCACCGGCTTGACGCTCGACTTGACGGCGCGCGGCATGGGCCTGCGCAGCAACCGTTATTCCATGCTGGTCAAGGACGGCAAAGTCGTGAGCCTCAACGTTGAAGGTCCCGGCAAGTTTGAAGTCAGCGATGCCGCGACGCTGCTGGCGCAGGCTAAAGCCTGACGTTCGCCGCTTTTGCCAGAAGGCCACCGTTCGCAGGAACAGTGGCTTTTTTGTTGCAGCGCACAGGCCCGGCGACTGCATGAAAATAGCTATTTATTTGATAGCTATTGATGACCGGCAGTATTAGGCTCGAGCCGTATTTGGTTTACAAGTCAACCTTAAGGTAATGGGCGCCCGGAATCGGGTTGTGGTAGTAGGGAGGAATGCTTTCAAAACCAAGCTCCACGTAGAGGGCGCGCGCCGATTCCATGTCGTCCAGGGTGTCCAGCAGCACGCTGTGGTAACCCGCCATGCGCGCGGCATCCAGCACGGTTTCTGCCAGATGGCGGCCCAGGCCAAGCCGGCGAAAAGCCTTGCGCACAAACAGCCGTTTCATCTCGCTGGCGTTGGGGTAGTCCACCGCGTCGAGCCGTCGAAGCGCGCAGCACCCTGCGATTTCACCGCCGACCATGGCGAGCAGCAGCGTGCCTGCAGGCGCCTGGTATTCGCCCGGTAGTCCGGCCAGTTCTGCCTCGAAGTTCTGGAAGCACAAGTCGATGCCCAACTCTTCCGCGTACTCCAGGAATATCTGGCGCGTGGCGGCCAGCCGCTCGGGCGTATCCGGGGTGATGAACTGGAAGGAGCGGCTTTGCACGGTGTTGACGTAGAAATCTTGCGCCAGTTTAACTGGCATTGACGGGCGCAGTCCGTGGCGCCCGGCTCTGCAGGCGCGGCATGGCTTCAGAACGCAGGCGCTCCAAGGCTTGAAATCCAAAAAGCCACTGCGGCGCAAGCCAGCAAGACAAGCAGGGCAGCCAGCCGGGACAACGCATCATCGCGGGACGGCGGCACGGCCACCGCCAGGTTCTTGTCGCCATGCAGCATGGGCGCCACCAGATTGTGCTTGCGGTACAGGTAAAAAAGGATGGCCGCGATGTGCAGCAGCACCAGGCCCAGCAGCAGCCACTTGCCAATCTCCGTGTGGTAGTTGGTGGCCAGGCTCACACTGGCGTTGGAGACAAAGCCGGTCAGCGGCCCCGCGAAGGAAATCTCGTCGTCGCTCAACAGGCCAGTCCCCACCTGGGCGACGAGGATGCCCAGCAAGGAAAAAACCGACAGCGCGCCAAGGGGGCTATGGCCGACGCCATGCTCTGGCCTGCCTTGTCCCTTGATGTAGAGGAGCAGGCTTTTTGGCGCGTAAAGGAAGGACGCAAAACGGGACCAGCGCCCACCCAGCAGGCCCCAGATGATCCGGAAAAGCAGCAGCGCCAGCACGGCGTAGCCAAAACGGAAATGCCACACCATGGCACTGCCACCTACGCTGCCGGTGATCGCCAGGCCGGTGACGCAGAGCAGTAGCACCCAGTGAAAAATTCGGGTGGGTAGGTCCCAGATCCGGACGCTGTTCAGGCGTTCATGCTCGTACATGTGCATTCCTCGTTGATGTTGTTTGCCAGTATTGCGACCTCAGACCGTGCTTCTGCAGGGTTGGTGCATGCGCACCGTACAGAGTTCCTGCGGAACTTGTGCGCCCCCGCTAAACTCCACCAGGCTGGTGACAGGCCCTGAAGCGTTGCCATTCATCCTGATCCTAATCATTTCAAAAGGAATTTCATGAAAGCATTTGCCTTTATCGCTGTGGCGGCCACCTTGTTCGCCATTGCCGCGCCGGCCTCCGCGCAGTTCGCCAAGGCGGAAGATGCCGTCAAATACCGCCAGAATGCACTGTTTGTCATGGGCCAGCATTTCGGCCGCCTGGGTGCCATGGCCAACGGAAAAGTACCTTTTGATGCCAAAGTGGCGGCAGACAACGCTGAGCTGGTGGCAACGATGGCCAAACTGCCCTGGGCCGCTTTTGGTCCCGGCACCGACATGGACGGCAACACCAAGGCCAAGCCTGTCATCTGGACCGAGCAGGCCAAGTTCAAGCAGCACAGCGACAAACTGGTGGAGGAATCCACCAAGCTTGCGGCTGCCACCAAGACCGGCAACCTCGCCAGCCTGAAAACCGCTTTCGCCGCCACGGCAGACACCTGCAAGGTTTGCCACGACGCTTTCCGGACTAAATAGAGCCCCCGCGTTCGCTCACTGCGTGTAGCTCCCTGCCCCCCCGAGGGGGCGGCTGCGCCTGCGGCCCGGCTAAGCCGCTTCCGCGGCCCCTGCTTGGCAAGAAGTATTCGGGGAATTCCAGTGAGCGCTACGAAAAAGGCCGGTTGCTGAAAGCAACCGGCCTTTTTTATTTCCCATTCAAGCTCGAGCCGCAGGACCGGCTTTGCCGGACTGCAGGCGGGCGGCCCCCTCGGGGGGCAGCGCAGTACGCGAAGCGACAAGCGTGGGGGCTACGTTTCGGCCAGCAGCTTTTCAATCAATTTGTGCAGCGCGTCAAAATCGGGCTCGCCGACGAACTGCTTGACGATCTGGCCGCGCTTGTTCACCAGGAAGGTGGTGGGCGTGAGCTGCACGTCGCCCCAGGCCTTGGCCACGGTGCCCGTGTTGTCAATCGCGACATTGAACGGCAACTGGCGTGTCTGCGCAAAGTTGACGACGTAATTTGGCGGGTCATAGCTCATGGCGACGGCCAGCGTGTCGTAACCCTGGCTTTTGTACTTGTTGTGCGTGGCAATGAGCTTGGGCATCTCTGCCACGCAGGTGACGCAGCTGGTGGCCCAGAAGTTGACCAGCGTGACTTTGCCCTTCAGGTCCGCGGTGATTCTCTTGCTGCCATCAAGCAGCACAAAGCTCGACTCCGGCGCCGCCTGCGCGCCACCGCAGCCCGACAGGCTCAGCAGCCCGCCCAGCACCAGGGCGCCAGCCAGCGCCACACGGCATGCAGCCAAGGCGAAATTGTTTTTCATCGGTAAAGACCTCGTCATGTTGCGCCAAGAGTTTAACCAGACCCGCATCCCGACACGGCGGGGACTGGGGAACCTGCAGTAAAACAGATGGATTCCCCGGCCGTGCGAAAGTTCGCATTTCCTTGCGGATCGTTGAGCGGTGAACAGACCGGCAGAGGGCTTGTTACGCTGATTTCCTTTTAACCGGTGCCCCTCATGAAAATTGAAACCCTGGCCGTTCACGGCGGTTACACGCCAGACCCCAGCACCAAGGCGGCGGCCGTGCCCATTTACCAAGCCGTGGCCTTTGCGTTTGACGACACGCAGCACGGCGCCGACCTGTTTGATTTGAAGGTGGCGGGCAACATCTACAGCCGCATCATGAACCCGACCAATGCCGTGCTGGAAGCCCGGCTGGCGGCCATGGACGGCGGCATCGGCGCGTTGGCTGTCGCTTCGGGCATGTCGGCCATTGCCTACGCGATCCAGACGATCGCCGAAACCGGCGACAACATCGTTTCCAGCTCGACGCTGTATGGCGGCACCTACAACCTGTTTGCCCACACCTTTCCGCAAATGGGCATTGAAGAGCGCTTTGCTGACCCGCGCGACCCGGCCTCGTGTGCGCCGCTCATGGACGCCCGCACCAAGGCAGTTTTTGCGAATCGGTCGGCAACCCGCTGGCCAAGGCCGGCGTCAGTACCGACATGGTGCGCCTGTCCATCGGCATCGAGCACATCGACGATTTGCTGGCCGATCTGGAACAGGCGCTGGCAACGGTGTAAGGACGCGCCTGGAAAGCGTTGCCACTACGCCACAATTCCGCGCAAATGAAGTCAGCCGGGTTTGATCTGCCTCAAGCGTAGCGCGCGCCGCAAGGTCGTTTTGAGAGGATTTGCGCCATGTCAAGCGCGTTTTAAGGGACGGCGGCGTCCAATCAGTACTGGGAATGTTCCCGGCTCTTTATTCGCTGCCATCATGAAAAAACAAATCATCGCCGTCGCCGTCTTGTCCACCCTTTTGTCGGGCGCCGCCATTGCCCAGCAGGCCGCCGAGGGTCCCTGGATGGTGCGTGCCCGCGCTGTGCATCTGGACAGCGTCAACAGCGATGGCACCGGCCTGGGTCTGTCGGTCAACAACAAGTGGATGCCCGAAGTCGATATCAGCTACTTCCTTGACAAGAACGTGGCGCTTGAGCTGGTGCTGACCGTGCCGCAAAAGCACACGGTGCGCTCATCCGTGCTGGGCGGCGAGATCGGCACTCTCAAGCAAATTCCTCCGACATTGATGGTGCAGTACCACTTCCCCATGAGCGGCTTCAAGCCCTACGTTGGCGCGGGCGTGAACTACACGCGTTTCAGCTCGGTGAATTTGCCGGCTGGTGTGGACATCGAGCGCAGCAGCTGGGGCCCGGCGCTGCAAGCCGGCGTGGACATTCCGCTGTCCGGCAACCTGTCCCTCAACCTGGACGTGAAGAAGGTCTACATCCGTACCGACGTGTCGGCGGCTGGCGCGAATCTGGGCACTTTCAAGATTGATCCGGTGCTGTTCGGTGTCGGTCTGGGCTGGCGCTTCTAAATTCAGGGTTTCCTGAATTCAGAGCCCTGCTGCACAAGCCGTGCAGCAGGGCTTTTTTCATGCGGTGCAGGCGCGCAAGATTTCCGTCAGGGCCGCAGGCGCGCTGACCATGGGGTCGTGGCCGGTCCTGATCTCGACAAATTTTGATCGGGGCAGCCAGGCGCCGCCCCAGAAGGCCGGGTCCTGGGCGCGCAGGCGGCTGGGCGCGATGGTGGCCAGCGCGGGCTCGGTGCAGCTGACGTAAGTACGCGGCACGGCAGCCACGCGCTGCACGTCGAAGGCCAGCGGCGCCTGGTAGGTGTTGCCCGGGTGCGGCGTCTGCCGGCGCTTGACCCATGCGTGGTCGGCGCCGGTCAGGCCAAACAGCTCGGGGTCAGGCGGCGGAAAGCTGAAGCGCGTGGTGGCGGCTGCGGCGGCCAGGCGCTGCTGCTGGGTGGCTGCTGACTGGGTGCTGCTCCAGCTTTCGCCCGGCGCGGGCAGCACGGCATCGACATAGACCAGATGCTTGAGGTGCTTGCCCAGCCGGTCGGCCACGGCGGTGCCAACCATGCCGGCATAGGAATGCACCGCCAGCACCACATCGTGCAGCTCTTCCACTTCAATGGCGCTGATCACATCGTCGATGTGGGTGTCCAGCGTGATCGCCGGCGACAGCAAGTGGGCGCGCTCGCCCAGCCCCGTCAGCGTCACGGCATGCACGCGGTGGCCGTCTTTTTGCAGCGCTGTGGTCACCCGTTGCCAGCACCAGCCGCCGTGCCACGCCCCATGAACCAGTACAAAATTTGCCATCAAATTGCTCCCTGTTGTTTTAGCTCAGCCAGTTGCGCATCTGAGTAGTTCAGCACGCTGCGCAACACCTCGTCCGTGTGCTGGCCCAGCAGCGGCGGCGGCAAGCCACCGCTGCCCGGGCCGCGCACGGGCGTGGCACTGAGCTTAATGGGGCTGGCCACCAGCCGCAAGTCGGCTTTGACCGGGTGCTGCCATTCTGTGACCATCTGGCGCGCCTCGATCTGCGGGTCGGCAAACACCTCGGCCAGGTTGTTGATGGCGCCGCACGGCACCTTGGCCGCTTCCAGCGCGGCCAGCCAGTCGGCCTTGGTGCGGGTTTTCATGACGGCCTCCAGAATCGGCACCAGCTGCGCGCGGTTGAGCACGCGGTCGCGGTTTTTGGCAAACAGCGGGTTCACGCCGAGTTCGGGAATATTCGCGACCCTGCAGAACTTCACATACTGCGAATCGTTACCGACCGCCAGGATCAGGTGGTCCTTGCTGCCGTCGGTCGCTGGTGCGACCTCGAACACCTGGTAGGGCACGATGTTCTGGTGCGCATTGCCCACGCGCTGCGGCACCTTGCCGCTGACCAGGTAGTTGCTGCCCAGGTTGGCCAGCATCGCCACCTGGGTGTCGAGCAGCGCCATATCGACCTGCTGGCCTTCGCCGGTTCTCTCGGCATGGCGCAGCGCCGCCAGGATGCCCACCGTCGCATACATGCCCGTCATCAAATCGGCCACGGCCACGCCGACTTTTTGCGGGCCGCCGCCCAGGTCGTCGCGTTCGCCGGTCACGCTCATCAGGCCGCCCATGCCCTGGATCGCGTAGTCGTAGCCGGCGCGCTCGGCATACGGGCCGTTCTGGCCAAAGCCGGTGACCGAGCAGTAGACCAGGCGCGGGTTCAGGCTTTTAAGCGACGCGTAGTCGAGGCCGTAGCGCGCCATGTCGCCGACCTTGAAGTTCTCGACGAACACGTCGCAGTGCAGGGCCAGTTCGCGGATCAGCGCCTGGCCGGCCGGCTGGGCGATGTCGCAGGTCACCGAGCGCTTGTTGCGGTTGGCGCCCAGGTAGTAGGCGGCTTCGTGGGTTTCAGCGCCCTGGTCGTCCTTCAGGAAGGGCGGGCCCCAGGTTCGGGTGTCGTCGCCGGTGCCGGGGCGCTCGATCTTGATCACGTCGGCCCCCAGGTCGGCCAGCGTCTGGGTACACCACGGGCCCGCGAGCACGCGGGACAAATCGAGAATGCGTATGCCTTGAAGAGAGTTCATGCGTCCTATTTTGCATCGAAGGGGGCGGGTCCGGACTGACAGCGGTCAGCCGATGCCTGTAAAGTCCAAGGCTTGCCGGCTGGCGGCAGACTGATTCAAAAGGCTTTTGCGCATCCCATGTCCCGACTCCTGACTTTATTGCCCGCCGGGCTGGCGACCTTGCTGGTGCTGGCCGCCTGCAGCCCGGCCCTGAACTGGCGCGAGGTACGCCCCGACAACACCCAGCTCAGCCTGCTGTTGCCCTGCAAGCCCGACAAGGCCGAGAAAATCGTGCCGCTGGGCGGCCAGCCTGTGACGCTGCGCATGTGGGGCTGCGATGCCGCAGGCGCGACCTTTGCCGTGGCGGTGGCCGATCTGGGCAACCCGGCGCGGGCCGCCCCCGTGCTGGCCCAATGGCAAAACCTGACGCTGGCCCACATGAAAGCCGGGCCGGTGGGTGCCGGCGCCGGCACAAGCCAGCGGCTGCCGCTCAAGCTGCCCGGCGCTGCGGGCCTGCCGGCGCCGGTGCGCGTGGTGGCGCAGGGGCGGCGCGCGGACGGTTCGCCCGTGCAGGGGCAGGCCGCCTACTTTGCCCAGGGCGCGCAGGTGTTTCAGGCGGTGATCTATGCGAAAGAGATCTCGCCGGAAGCCGCCGAGACCTTTTTTTCCAGCTTTAAATTCCAGTGACCGACCCGCTGATGCGTGGACTGGCGGACAAGGCTCATCCCGACCGGCTGGACCGCAAAACCGGCGCCCTTGTTTTTCTGGCCTTTGCGGCCGCCTATTTCTGCTCGGCGCTGGTGCGGTCCATCACCGCCACGCTGTCGCCCGTGCTGACCCAGGAGTTTTCGCTGCAGGCCCGCGACCTCGGCTTGCTGGCGGGTGGCTATTTTTTCGGCTTTGCCGCCACGCAGTTGCCGCTGGGCGCCTGGCTGGACCGCCATGGCCCCAAACGCGTGATTTTGTGGTTTCTGGGTCTGGCGGTGCTTGGTTGTCTGGCGTTTTCGGTGGCCAGCAGTTTTGCCGGGCTGCTGGCGTCGCGGGTGCTGGTGGGCATGGGCGTCAGCGCCTGCCTGATGGCGCCGCTGACCGGCTACCGGCGCTGGTTTGACGCGGCAACGCTGCTGCGGGCCAATTCGTGGATGCTGATGGTGGGCTCGCTCGGCATGCTGGCCTCTACGCTGCCGGTGCAGTGGCTGATGCCCTTGACCGGCTGGCGCCCGTTGTTCTGGATTCTGGCGGCGCTGCTGCTGCTGTCCATGGCGGGGATTGCGTATGTTGCACCCGCCTGGAAGGCGACCCCAACGCCTGGCGTTTCAACTCTGCCGCGCGCGCCAGTCAGCTACGCGCCGGTGTGGAAAAGCCGCTATTTCCGCAAAATGGCACCGCTGGCTTTTTTCAACTATGGCGGCATGGTGGCGATACAAACCCTGTGGGCGGGGCCCTGGATGGTCAGGGTGGCGGGCTACAGCCCGATCGAGTCGGCCACCGGTCTTTTCTACCTCAATGCCGCCATGCTGCTGACCTTTTTAGCCTGGGGTCTGGTCACGCCCTGGCTGGCGCCGCGTGGCTGGAATGCAGCCCGCCTGATCACCTGGGGCGTCCCCCTGAGCCTGCTGGCGCTGGCCTTCAATATGCTGTCCGGCGCGCAAACGGGCTGGCTCGGCTGGACGCTGTTTTGTGTGGCTTCGAGCGTGATGGGCCTGGCCCAGCCGGCCGTGGGCATGGCATTTCAGGCCACGTTGGCCGGGCGTGCCTTGTCAGCCTACAACCTGGTGATTTTTTCCGGGGTGTTCGTGGCGCAGTGGGGGATAGGGCTGCTGGTGGATGCGTTTGAAGCCCTGGGCTTGGGCACCGTGGCGAGTTTTCAGGCGGCCATGGGCGTGTTTTTATGTTGCTGTATCGCCTCATACGGCTATTTCCTCAGTGTGAACGCTGATAATTCACCGCAATGAACGGCATTTTCATCATCGCTCACGCCCCCTTGGCCTCCGCGCTGCGCCAGTGCGTCCTGCATGTGTTTCCGGACAATGCGGCGGGCGTGGTGGCGCTGGACGTTCAGCCCGACATGCCGCCCGAAGAAACGCTGGCCCAGGCGCGCGTCATGCTCAAGCAGCTCGATACGCCGCGCGCACTGGTGCTGGCGGATTTGTTTGGTGCCACGCCCTGCAATGTGGCCGCCAGGCTGGTCGACGGCGTGAACACCAAGCTGATCGCCGGCGTCAATTTGCCCATGCTGCTGCGTACCGTGTCTTACCGCAAGGAGTCGCTGGACGCCCTGGTGGCGCGCGCGCTGGCGGGGGGCGCGCAAGGCGTGATGCCGGTAGCCATCACCGCACCGCAAAACCAGGTACGCAAGAAACATGATCAAGACCAGCACGACCATCAGCAATAAGCTGGGCCTGCACGCCCGCGCTTCGGCCAAACTAACCAAACTCGCGGGCAGTTTTGCCTGCGAGGTCTGGATGAGCAAGGGCGAGCGCCGCGTCAATGCCAAAAGCATCATGGGCGTGATGATGCTGGCGGCCGGAATGGGCAGCACGGTCGAACTCGAAACCAATGGCGTGGACGAGCAGGCGGCGATGGAGGTTTTGCTGGCACTGATCGCCGACAAGTTCGGGGAAGGGGAATAAATGCAGTCCCCACGGTCGCTTGTTGCATGTAGCTCTCTGCCCCTTGGGAGAGCTGTCGCCGGACCGGGCTGGCCCTTCGCTTCGCGCCCAAAAGGGTCTTCAGTCCAGTCCGAGCCGCGGAACCGGCTTTGCCGGGCCGCAGGCGGGGCGGCCCCCTCGGGGGGCAGCGCAGTACACGAAGTGACAAGCGTGGGGGCTCCATGACCTTCTCGGTTCACGGCTTGGCGGTGTCGCGCGGCATTGCGATTGGCCGCGCCGTGCTGGTGGCTTCCAGCCGGGTCGATGTGGTGCACTACTTTATCGACGCCTCGAAAGTGCTGCAAGAGATCACGCGGGTCCGGGTGTCCCGCAACGCCGTGATGGAAGAAATCACGCGACTGCAGCACGACCTGCCCAAGGATGCGCCGCACGAAATCGCGGCCCTGCTGGACGTGCACCTGATGCTGCTGCAGGACGAGCAACTGATCAGCGGCGTCAAGCACTGGATCGCCGAGCGCCACTACAACGCGGAGTGGGCGCTGACCACCCAGTACGACACCATTGCGCGCCAGTTTGACGAAATGGAAGACGAGTACCTGCGCGAGCGCAAAGCCGACCTGGAGCAGGTGGTCGAACGCATCCTGCGCCACATGAAAGGCGTGGCCTCGCCGGTGCAGGCGGCCGTGCGGGCGGGCAGCAGCCGCAACCAGTCGCAGGACTTGCTGCTGGACGACACCATGGACGTGCCGCTGGTGCTGGTGGCGCATGACATTTCCCCGGCTGACATGCTGCAGTTCAAGCAAAGCCTGTTTGCCGGTTTTGCCACCGATGTGGGGGGCAAGACCTCGCACACGGCCATCGTGGCGCGCAGCATGGACATTCCGGCGGTGGTCGGTGCGCGCAGTGCCAGCCAGCTGATCAAGCAGGACGACTGGGTCATCATCGACGGTGACGCGGGCGTGCTGATCGTCGATCCGTCGCCCATCATCCTGGCGGAGTATGGCTTCAAGCAGCGCCAGGGCGAGCTTGAGCGCGAGCGCCTGAACCGGCTCAAGCACACGCCTGCGCTGACGATTGACGGCCAGCGCATCGAGTTGCTGGCCAACATCGAGATGCCCGACGACACGCTGGGTGCGGTCAAGGTTGGCGCCGTGGGTGTGGGGCTGTTTCGGAGCGAATTCCTGTTCATGGGCCGCAGCGGAAAGCTGCCCGACGAGAACGAGCAGTACCTGGCCTACCGCAAGGCTGTGGAAGGCATGGAGGGCCTGCCTGTCACGATTCGCACGGTGGACATCGGGTCCGACAAACCGCTGGACAAGCTCCCCGGCAAGGCGCAAGACCGCCACCTCAACCCGGCGCTGGGTCTTCGCGCCATACGCTGGAGCCTGGCGGACCCGCCGATGTTTTTAACGCAGCTGCGCGCCATCTTGCGGGCCGCTGCCCACGGCCATGTCAACCTGCTGGTGCCCATGCTGGCGCACGGCAGCGAGATACGCCAGACGCTGGCGCTGATTGACCAGGCGCGGGCGCAGCTGGACCACAAGGGCCTGTCCTATGGCCCGGTGCGCTTGGGCGCCATGATCGAGATTCCGGCGGCGGCCCTGTCGGTCAAGCTCTTTCTCAAGTACTTTGACTTTTTGTCGATAGGCACCAACGACCTGATCCAGTACACGCTGGCGATTGACCGCGCCGACGAACTGGTGGCGCATTTGTACGATCCCTGCCACCCGGCCGTGCTGCGCCTGATTGCCGACACGATTGCCGAATGCCAGCGCCAGGGCAAGGCGGTGAGTGTTTGTGGCGAGATGGCGGGCGATGTGAGCATGACGCGCCTGCTGCTGGGGCTGGGGCTGCGCAGCTTTTCCATGCACCCGTCGCAGATCCTGGCGGTCAAGCAGCAGGTGCTGCGCGCCGACGCGGCCAAGCTTGCGTTGTGGGCGCAGCAGGTGCTGGAAAGCGAAGATCCCGGCGCGATGCTGTAGGGTTTTTGGCTGCAGGCGCTGCTGCTACCGGGACCGGGACCGGGACCGCGTGCCCAGCACCGCCGCACCCATGATCATCATGGCCGCGAGGCCAATGCTCCAGCTCAAGGGCCGGCCGCTGACCAGCATCAGGAGTGCCGTTGAACCCAGCGGCGTGAGGTAGCTCAGGATGCCGATCTGCCGGGCGTCCCCCGACTTGAGTGCCTTGTCCCACAGAAAGAACGCGCCACCCAGGGGCCCCAGCCCCATCACGGCCAGCAGCAGCCAGTCGCGCCCCGAGATCGCCACGGCGGGCTCCAGCGCCCAGTGGCACAGCAGCGACAGCAGGCCCGACACCCCGCCAAACAGGCCGATCGCGGCGGTCGGAAAGGGCTTGACGCGCTGGGTCAGCAGCGAATAGCTGGCCCAGATAAACGCTGACGCCAGCGCCGGCACAAAGCCCCACGACCAGCCGCCCGCCGCGCCGTTGCCCGCGCCCAGGATGGCCACTGCCGCGCCGCCAAACCCCAGCAGCGCCGCCACCACATGCACGGCGCGCAACTGCACGCCCGCCAGAAACAGCGGCGCCAGCACCACCATGAACAGCGGCCACAGGTAGTTGACCAGGTTGGCCTCGACCGGCGGCGCGTGGCGCAGGGCGATGAACAGCAGGAAGTGGTAGCCAAACAGGCCGTAAATGCCCAGCGCCAGGGTGCTGGCCGGAACCTGCCACTGCAGCCTGTCCTTGATGACAAACGGCAGCGCCAGCAGGCTGCCCATGAGCAGCGCCACGCCGGTCAGCAGAAAAGGCGGAATGTGTTTTAGCAGGACGCCCAGCGAGGCCAGGCTGACCCAGAGGGCAATCGCGCCCAGCGCGTATAAATTGGCTTGCATGGCCGCAAGCATAAAGACCTTTGAGCGTCGTTTTGTCTTGCCGCCGTGCTTTATTGCCATGCATCGATCGCCTTCCCTGGGCTGGCCGACCGATGCGCCGCACAGCGCACATTCCCCCTGTGGATCTTGCAGGGAAGGTCGGCCTGCAGTCGTAAGTAAAACTGAACTATAGATGTAGTTTTAATAAGTTTTTTCTTTCTAATACAGACATAAAATAATTTTGCGAGCCGTGTTTCCTGGCCCGTTAATCCAACATTCCCGGAGGTCCATGCGATGCGTCCACGTTTTCTGCTTACTCTTGTCCTTGCCGCGCTGGCGGGTTTGTCGATGCCGGCCCTGGCGGCCTATCCCGAGAAACCTATTCGCCTGATCGTCCCGTCGGCCCCGGGTGGCGCACCCGACGTGCTGATGCGCACATTGGCCCAGCAGCTGTCGCAGCAGATGGGCGTGCCTTTCGTGATCGACAACAAGCCCGGTGGTTCGTACACCATCGGAACCATGGACCTGGTCCGGTCTCCGGCTGACGGCTACACGCTGGCCTACGGCAACGTCGTTTCCTTGGCAACCAACCGCTCGCTCCTGGCCAGCGTGCCCTACGACGTGGACAAGGACCTGACGCTGATCTCGAACACGCTGCGCCTGGCCAACATGATGATCGTGAACAACAGCCTGCCTGTCAAAAACGTGCCCGAGTTGATCGCCTACGCGAAGAAGAATCCGGGCAAGCTGGCCTTCGCCTCGGACGGCAACGGTACCACGGCCCATCTGGGGGTGGAGCTCTTCAAGTCCATGACCGGCACCTTCATGCTGCATGTTCCCTACCGGGGCGCGACGGCGGCCATCACCGACCTGGTCGGCGGGGGCATCCAGCTCATGATCATCAATACCCCGGTGTCCGGTCCGCTGGCCCAGTCGGGCCGGGTGCGGGCGCTGGGCATTTCGTCCAGCCAGCGCTCGCCGACCTACCCGGATATTCCCACCATTGCCGAATCGGGTGTGCCGGGCTATGAGGTCGTGGCCTGGGGCGGCATTATCGGGCCGGCCAACATGCCCAAGGACATCGTGACCCGCCTCAACGCCGAAATTAGGACCGCGCTGGCCAGTCCTGTGGTGCGCGAGCGCTTCAAGGCGCTGGGTGCCGAGACCGACCCCAGCACGCCAGAGGAGTTTCGCGAACTCTCACGCCGCGAAACCGTCAAGTGGGCCAAGGTCGTCAAGTCCTCGGGCGCGAGGGTCGATTGAAAGCCAACCGTATTTCCGCATCGCGCGTGGTTCACCCATGAGCCCCTGGCACGCCGCCCAGCCTGGCGATCATCTCCGCGCCATCGATACGCCCTCGCTCATTCTTGACCTTGACGCGTTCGAGCGCAATTTGCAGCGCATGGCGGACGCGCTGCGCGGGCACAACGTGCGGCTGCGTGCCCACTCCAAGAGCCACAAGTGCCCGGAGATCGCGCTGCGCCAGGTCGCACTGGGTGCCGTGGGCATCTGCTGCCAGAAAGTCAGCGAGGCGGCGGTATTCGTCGATGCCGGCATCCAGGATGTACTGATCACCAACGAGGTGATGGGCGACGTCAAGCTGCGTCATCTGGTGGCACTGGCGAGCCGCGCACGCATGGGTGTGCTGGTCGACCACCCGCAGCAGGTGCAGGCGCTGGCCATGGCGGCGCAGGCGCATGCGGTGACGCTTGATGTCTATGTTGAGGTCAATGTCGGGGCGAACCGCTGTGGCGTTGCACCTGGAGATGAGGCGGTGCGCTTGGCATTGCAGATTGCGGCCAGTCCGCCGCTGCGTTTTGCAGGTCTGCAGTGCTACCACGGTCCGGCCCAGCATCTGCGTGCGCCGCAGGACCGCGCTGCGGCCATTGGCAGCGCCGCCCAGGCCGCGCGCATGACCCGCCAAGCCATCGAGGCCTGCGGCATTGCCGTGGAACGGGTGACCGGCGGGGGCACTGGCAGCTTCGTGCATGAGCGCGACTCGGGGGTTTTCGACGAAATCCAGGCCGGGTCTTATGTCTTCATGGACCGCGACTACGGCGACAACCAGCGCGGTGAAGGTGACGTCGCGTTCGAGCATGCCCTGTTTGTACGCACCACCGTCATGAGCCGGGCCACCGCCACGCACGCCGTGGTCGACGCCGGCTTGAAGGCGTCCAGCGTGGACTCGGGTATGCCCACCGTGTGGCAGCGGGGTGATCTGCGCTATACGAAGGCCGCTGATGAACATGGGGTGCTGGTCACGGCCAATGCAGACGCGCTTTCACTGGGCGACCAGCTGATGCTGGTGCCCGGCCACTGCGACCCCACCGTCAATCTGTACGACGAACTGATCTGCGTGCGCGGCGAGCGGGTAGAGGCCCTCTGGCCCATTGCCGCGCGCGGCGCGCTGCTGTGAGTTTGAAGGCGTTCGTTTTTTTATCGCTTGACTTGATTGCCTGGAGGCCATGAGGTGGAAAGTAATTTCATAGAGGACCGCAAGGATCTCGCGGCCGCATTCCGCGGCGCTGCCATGTTCAGCGGGCAGGCCGGTGTATGCAGCCATTTCAGCCTGAGGGTGCGAGACGAACCCTTGCGGTTTTTGCTCAACCCGTGGGGCATGTACTTTTCCGAAGCGCGGGCGAGCGAGTTGATGCTGATCGACGCGCACGGCGTGGACCAGCTCGGGGCGCGTGATGGCGGTTTTGCCGCCTTCAACATCCATGGGCAGATTCACGCCATTCATCCCGCGGCGCGCTGCGTACTTCACACGCATATGCCGTACGCCACCGCCATCACTATGCTGGACAACGGCCGGCTGGAGCCCGCGTCGCAGGAGGCCTTGCGGTTCTATGACGATGTCGCGTACGACGACAGCTACCACGGCCTGGCGCATGACCCGCGCGAAGGCGAGCGCATCGCCCGCCAGATGGGCGACAAACATGTGCTGTTCCTGGCGCACCATGGCGTGATCGTGGTCGGCGCTTCGGTGGCCCAGGCCTTCGACCGGCTGTATTACCTGGAGCGCGCGGCAGAACTGCAGGTCAAGGCCATGAGCTGCAACCGGCCGCTGCGGCGGGTTCCGCACGACATCGCGGAAAAAACCGTGCAGCAGTTCGGGCGCGAGCGCGAGCACTGGGCACGGCTGCATCTTGATGCGCTGCGCCGCAAGCTCGACGGCGAACAACCTGACTACGCGCGCTGATCGAACACGAGGCACTGAAAGGAATAAACATGTCTGCGAACAGAAAACTCGGCTTTATCGGCGTCGGCCTGATGGGCCATGGCCTGGCGAAAAACCTGCTCAAGCAGGGGCACGCCATGACGCTGCTGGACCATCCCGGTAACCAGCCGATTGATGACCTGATCCAAATGGGCGCGCAAACGGTGGCGACGGCCAAAGAGGTGGCGGCCGCGGCCGATGTGGTGTTCATGTGTGTCACCGGATCGCCCCAGGTGGAAGCCTGTGTCTATGGTCCGCACGGGTTGCTGGAAGGCTTGCGGGCCGGGAGCATTGTGGTCGACGGCACGACCGCCGATCCGGTGTCGACCGTCAAGGTGGCGGCGGCGGTGCAGGCGCGCGGCGGGCGTTATGTCGATGCGCCCATGACCCGGACCTCGCAGCATGCCGAAGACGGCTGTGTCAACACCATGCTCGGTGGCGATGCCGCCACGCTGGCGGAGATCCGTCCGCTGGTTGAAGCCTATAGCGAAAACATCTACATCGGCGGCGAGGTCGGTTCCGGCCATCGCATGAAGTTGCTGCACAACTACATTTCCCTGGGCACCCTGGCCCTGCTCGCGGAGGCCTACACCTGCGCCGGCAAGGCCGGGGTCGACCGCAACGTGCTGACCCAGGTGCTGGCCACCGGCGGCGGCGACAGCGTGGTCCTCAAGCGCCTGATGCCGTTTCTTGAAAGTGGGGCGCCGGGCAGCATGCTGTTCTCCCTGATCAACGCGGGCAAGGATTTGCGCTACTTCACCCACATGGCAGAAGAGCTGCAGGTCGGCGCCTTTGTGGGCGAGGCGGTTCATCAGACCTTTGTCACGGCTGCAAACGTGGGCGGGGGCGAAAAAATGATTCCCGAACTGCTCAACATCCTCTGTCAGATGCATGGCGCGCCCTTGTGCGGCCAATAAAAAAACATCAACCCCCAAGGCCTCTGATGCAAAAAAACTTTGATCTATTGATTCGCAACGCCAGCATCGTCGATGGCACTGGCGCGCCCCGTTTCACGGGCGACATCGGCATTTGCGGCGACCGCATTGCGCGCATCGGCGACCTTGCGGCGCTGCATGGCGACGTGGAGATCGACCTGGCGGGTCGCATCGCGGCGCCAGGTTTTATTGATGCCCACACCCACGATGACCGCATCATGCTGTCCGGCGGCGATATGGCACCCAAGGTCAGCCAGGGCGTGACGACGGTGATCGGCGGCAATTGCGGTGTGTCGCTGGCGCCCATGCCGCGCCCCATCCCCAACCCTGTCACGCCGCCGCTGAACCTGCTCGACGACGAGGGCGGGTGGTTCCGGTTCCCCAGTTTCGCCGCTTACCTGGATGCGCTGCGGGCCCAGCCGGCGGCCACCAACTGCGCCATGCTGGTGGGCCACACCACCTTGCGCGTGGCCACCATGGATGACCTGATGCAGCCCGCGACTGCGGCTGAAATCGAGGCCATGCGCGCCCTGGTCGACGAGGCCATGCGCGCTGGCGCCATCGGCGTGTCCACCGGCCTGTTCTACGAGCCGTCGATTGCGGCGCCGACCGAGGAGGTGATCGAGATCTGCCGCCCGCTCAAGGAATTCAACGGCCTGTATTGCACCCACATGCGCAACGAGGCGGACCGGGTGATCGACTCGCTGGAGGAAAGCTTTCGCATCGGCCGCGAGGTCGGGGTGCCGGTGGTGATCTCGCACCACAAGCTGGTGGGGCAGGCGAACTACGGCAGGTCCGAGGAAACGCTGGACTTCATCGAGAAAAACATGGCCAGGCAGCCGATCTGCCTGGACTGCTATCCCTACACGGCCGGCTCCACCATCCTGTCGGCTGACCGGGCGGCCAGTTCCACCCGCGTCATTGTCAGCTGGTCGAAAACGCTGCCGGAGTACGCCGGCCAGGACCTGGCCGATATCGCGAAAAAAATGGGTGTCTCCCAGGAGGATGCGGTGCAGCGCCTGCTGCCTGCCGGCGCGATCTACTTCAGGATGGACGAGGCCGACGTGCAGCGCATCCTGAAGTTCGACCAGACCATGATCGGCTCCGATGGGCTGCCGCACGACGCGGCGCCGCACCCGCGCCTGTGGGGCAGTTTTTCGCGCGTGCTGGGCCACTATGGCCGCCTGCTCGGGCTGTTCCCGCTGGAGACCGCCGTGCACAAGATGACCGGCCTGACGGCGAAGAACTTTGGCCTGAAGGACCGGGGCGTGCTCAAGGAAGGCGCGTACGCCGACCTGACCCTGTTCGATGCCGACACGGTCGACGAGGCCGCCACCTATGAAAAACCGATTGCGCCGTCGCGCGGCATCGACACCGTGATTGTCAATGGCACCATGGTCTGGCGCGAAGGCCGATCGACCGGCGCGCGACCCGGACGCGTACTGGCACGTGAAACGCAAGGCGAAGGAAACTGAGATGGCCAACCAAGTGATGGAACAACTGGAAACACCGGCGCTGATTCTTGATGAGGCCCGGATGGACCGCAACATCGCGCGCATGCGCAGCCAGGTGCAGCGCCTCGGGGTCGTGTTTCGACCGCACGTCAAGACCAACAAGTGCATCGACGTGGCGCGCCGCCTCATGGAGACACCGCAAGGCCCGATCACAGTCTCCACCCTGCGCGAGGCCGAGTACTTCGCGGCGCACGGGGTCACGGACATCCTGTACGCCGTCTGCATCGCGCCCAACAAGATTGACCATGTGATGGCCCTGCAGGACCAGGGCGTGCGGCTGTCGCTCATCCTGGACAGCATGGAAACCGCCCGTTTGCTGGCCGATCGCGCCAGGGCGACGCAGCGCCAGTTCGACCTCCTGATAGAGATCGATTCGGACGGTCACCGTTCGGGCGTGAAGCCCGACGCGGCCGAGCTCATCGAGATCGGTCAGTTCCTCGAAAGTGCGGGCCTCCCGGTGAAGGGGGTGCTGACCCATGCCGGCAGTTCCTATGACGCCTTTACCGTGGACGCGATACGCGCCATGGCCGAGCAGGAGCGCGCCGCCGTTGTTCACGCGGCCGAGCGCCTGCGGGCGGCGGGCATCGCGTGCCCGGTCGTCAGCGTGGGCTCGACGCCGACCGCGTTGTTCGCCGAGCATCTGGATGGCGTGACCGAGGTGCGCGCCGGTGTGTTCGTCTTCTTTGATCTGGTGATGGCCGGCCTGAACGTCTGCCAAACCGATGACATTGCCCTGTCGGTCCTGGCCACGGTGATCGGGCACCAGCGCGAAAAAGGCTGGACCATTCTGGATGCCGGGTGGATGGCCATGTCGCGCGACCGCGGCACGGCCAAGCAGCCCGTGGACCAGGGCTACGGCCTGGTCTGCGACCTGGACGGCCAACCGCTGGACGACCTCATGCTGGTGGGTGCCAACCAGGAGCACGGCATCATGGCGCACCGGTCCGGCAAGGTGGACGGCGCGCTGCACCTGCCCGTCGGTACCCAGGTCCGGATTCTGCCCAACCATGCGTGCTCCACCGCAGCGCAGTACGGTCATTACAGCGTGCTGGGGACGGACCACGAGATCACTGCGGCCTGGCAACGTTTCAGTGGCTGGTAAGACTGGTGTGACTGGTGTGGCAGGCAAAAGGATAACAACATGTTGATCATTTCTGAGCAGGACGCGCGCGACCTGGTGGGCGTTGAGGACGTCATCGCGGCCGTCGAAAAATCCTTCGTCGCCATGGCGCGCGGCCAGGCCCGCAATTACCCGGTCGTGCGCGAGGTGGTGGGCTATCGGGATGCGGTTTATGGCGTCAAGACCGGCTGTGACACCAGTGTGCCCATTCTTGGCCTCAAGGCGGGCGGTTACTGGCCGCACAACCTGGCCCTGGGCCTGACCAATCACCAGTCTTCGACTTTGTTGTTCGATCCGCAAACCGGTCGCGCTTCGGCCCTGGTCAGCGCCAACTACCTGACCGGCGTGCGCACCGGCGCCGCCAGTGCCATCGCCACCAAGTACCTGTCGCGCCAGGACAGTACCGTGCTCGGCATCATCGGCACCGGCGTCCAGTCAGCCTACCAGTTGCGCGCGACGCTGGCTGTGCGGCCTGTCCGAAAGGTCTACGCGTGGGACCCGTCTGCCGAAAATCTTGTGACCTTCGGCCGTCTGGTGGCCGAATTGGGGCTTGAATACGCGCCGCAAGCCGACTGCCAGGCGGTAGCGGCCAACGCCGACATTCTGATCACCGTGACGCCGTCGCAGCGGGCCCTGATTGAAAAATCCTGGGTCCGTCCCGGCACCCATATCAGTGCCATGGGGGCCGACACCGTGGGCAAGCAGGAACTCGATCCTGCCCTGGTGGCCGATGCGGCCCTGTTCGTGGATGAGGCGGCGCAGGCCATCACCATCGGCGAGTGCCAGCACGCCTATAGCGCCGGGCTGATCACGCTGCAAAGCCTGCGCGGCAGCCTTGGCGCAGTGATCGCGGGGCTTTGCGACGGGCGCCGCAGCGCAGAGGAAATCACCCTTTTCGATGGCACGGGGGTGGCCCTGCAGGACCTGGTGGTGGCCGACCTGGCCGTGCGCCTGGCCGACCAGCGCGGCCTGGGTTCGCGGGTCGCGTATTGAGCGACGGGTTGTCAAAACAACATCAACAACATCAACAACAAATGGAGGATGACCTTGCAAAAAATAATCAATGATTCGGTTCACTGGTTCTTCAAGCTGCTGGAGCTGCTGGTGGTGGTTTGCATGGTGGCCATGGTGGTCATGGTGTTCGGCAACGTGGTGCTGCGCTATGGTTTTAACTCCAGCCTCCTGATCTCGGATGAAATGTCGCGCTATTGCTTCATCTGGCTGACCTACATCGGCGCCATGGTGGCCATGCACGAAGGCGGCCATCTCGGCGTGGACACGCTGATCAAGCACCTGCCGGTGCTGGGCAAGAAGGTGTGCCTGTTCCTCAGTGAAAGCCTGATGCTGCTTTGCAACGGGCTGTTTTTTCTGGGAACCTGGAAGATGCATGAGCTGCAGGTGAGCAATGTGTCGCCGGTGGCCGGCATTTCCATGATCTGGATTTATGGCATAGGCTACGTCGTCAGCGTGGTGATGGGCATCATCAATCTCAATATGCTGTACCGCCTGATGCGCGGGCAGATCAGTGAAGACGAGCTGGTGCAGGTGGTCGAGACCGAAGGCATGGCCCAGGTTGACAAGCCGATGCACGAGGCCAGGGTATGACCGTCAGCGTCTTTGTTCTCAGCCTGCTGGCCGCCATGGCCATCGGCATGCCGATCGCCTATGCGCTGCTGGTCTGCGGCGTCGCTCTGATGGCGTTCCTGGGTGCGACCAGTGGCCTGGTGACGTTTGACAGCCAGATTTTGGCCCAGCGTTTTGTGGAAGGCGCCGACAACTTCCCGCTGCTGGCGGTGCCCTTCTTTTTGCTCGCGGGGGAGTTCATGAATGCCGGCGGCCTGAGCCGGCGCATCATCAATTTGGCCATGGCCTGGGTCGGGCACTTTCGCGGAGGCCTGGGCTACGTCACGGTGATTGCCGCGGTGATCATGGCCTCGCTGTCGGGCTCGGCCGTCGCCGACACGGCCGCGCTGGCCGCGCTGCTGATTCCGATGATGCGGGCCGCCGGCTACAACGTGGGCCGGGCCTCGGGGCTGATCGCTTCGGGCGGCATCATTGCGCCGGTGATCCCGCCGTCGATCGGCATGATTATTTTTGGTGTCGCGGGCAATGTGTCCATCACCAAACTGTTTCTTGCCGGCATTGTGCCCGGCCTGCTGATGGGTCTGGCGATCGGCCTGACCTGGTGGTGGTTGGCAAAGCGGGAAAACGTTCTTCCTGCGCCCCAACCGACGCTGCCCGAGCGCTTGCGTATCACGGCCGAGGGCGGCTTCGCGCTGGCACTGCCCATTGTCATCATTGGCGGCATGAAGTTTGGCGTATTTACGCCGACCGAAGCCGCCGTCGTGGCGGCGGTTTATAGCTTTGTTGTGGGCATGTTCATCTACCGCGAACTCAAATGGTCGCAACTGTACGGCGTGATCCTGGCTGCCGGCAAGACGACCGCGGTCGTGATGTTCCTGGTGGCCGCCGCCATGGTCAGCGCCTGGCTAATCACGGTGGCGAATATTCCGACGGAAGTCGCCAACATGATGGCGCCCTTCATGGACAACAAGCTGCTGTTGATGTTCATGATGATGGTGCTGATCGTGGCCGTTGGCACCGCGCTGGACTTCACGCCCACCGTGCTGATTCTGACGCCGGTGCTGATGCCCCTGGTGCTCAAGGCCGGCATTGATCCGGTCTACTTCGGCATCATGTTCATCATGAACAACGCCATCGGCCTGATCACGCCGCCGGTGGGCACTGTGCTCAACGTCGTGTGCGGCGTCGCCAAGATCAGCATGGACGACGCCTTCAAGGGCGTGCTGCCCTTCCTGATGGCGCAGCTTGCCGTGCTGTTTTTGCTGGTTCTTTTCCCCGCTATCGTCACCGTGCCACTGCAGTGGTGGATGCGGTGACCCCTTTTCCCCCAACCCCAGTCGTTTAATTACAGGAGACAACCATGTTCAAACGCAGAACCCTCGTATCAGCCCTCGTAGGTGCAGCCTTGCTGGTCAGTACCGCAGCATTTGCCCAGTTTGCCGAACGCACCATCAAGTTCACCAATGGCGTGAACGAAGACCACTCGGTCGGCATTGGCGTCAAGAAGATGCAGGAAGTGCTGGCCGCCAAGACCGGCGGCAAGATGAAGATCAACGCCTTCTGGGGCGGCTCGGCCGGCGGTGACCTGGCAGCGGCCCAAGCCACGCGGGCGGGTACGCAGGAGATCGTTTGCACATCCGGCTCGGCATTGGTCGGCATTGTCAAGGAATTGGGCGCGTTTGACCTGCCCTTCCTGTTCGCCAGCGAAAAAGAAGCCTATGCCGTGATGGATGGCCCGGCGGGCAAGTACTTCAACAAAAAGCTCGAAGACGCCGGACTGGTGAACCTGGCCTACTGGGAAAACGGCTTTCGCAACCTGACCAACAGCAAGCGCCCGGTCGCCAGGGTCGAAGACTTTGAAGGCGTCAAGGTGCGCGTGATGCAGAACAACATTTTCTTGGACACCTTCAAGACGCTGGGCGCCAACCCCCTGCCGATGGCCTTTGGTGAAGTGTTCACCGCGCTCGAAACCAAGACCATTGACGGCCAGGAAAATCCCTTTGCCACGATCGAGACATCCAAGCTCAACGAGGTGCAGAAGTATCTGTCGGTGACGCGTCATGCCTACTCTCCCTTCTTTGTGCTGTACAGCAAGAAGCTGTGGGATCAGCTCAATCCGCAGGAGCAGGCGGTGCTGCGTGAAGCAGCACTGGCAGGGCAGACGGTCCAGCGTGATGCCAGCCGCGCGCAGGATGAAAAATCACTCGCCATCCTCAAGGCCAAGGGCATGCTGGTCAACGAGTTTTCCGAAGCAGAGAAGGCCCGCGTGATCGCCAGGATCAAGCCCGTCTACGACAAGCATGTGCCCAATATCGGCGCGGAGGCGGTCAATGTGTTGCTGGACGGACTCAAAAAAGCGCGCGGCGGTTGATCCAGAATCGCTGCATGGTTTGATGCAGGGCCGCAAGGGGCAACCCGCGCGGCTTTTTTTGCGTCTGAATTGGCGAACCAGCCAATCGCAGTGCGCGATCATGACGCTTTCCCTTTTTTGAAGGGCTTCATGACCCGTTCGCGTGGTGATTGATTGCGTAGAATAAACTTGTGGCACGCCACCTATACCGTTAAATAAACTAAACAATGTCCAACGACATCACTGACCTTCGTTTCTTCATGGCGGTCGCCGAAGGGGGGTCCCTGGCCGAGGCTGCCCGGCGCATGGACGTGACGGCATCGGCGGTGTCGCAGCGCCTGCGGCAACTGGAGACCCGCCTGGGCCTGCACCTGGTCCACCGCAGCACCCGGCGCTTCAGCCTCACCGACGAGGGCGAATTGTTCTATGCGGGAGCCGTTGGCCTGCTCGCGCAACTTGATGACCTGATCGACAGCGTCCGCTCGCGATCGGGCGAGGTGGCCGGGACGCTGCATGTTTGCGGTCCCCTGGGTTTTGGCCGGCACCACCTGGCGGCCGCCATTGCCGATTTTCATGCCCTGCATCCCAAGCTGATGGTGTCTCTGACCCTCAGCGACGTGATTTCTGCAGCCGATGCGAGCCGCTTCGACATGATCGTGCACATCGGCAATCTTGCCGATTCGAGCATGGTCGCCTATCCCATCGCGCCCAATGCGCGTTTCGTGTGCGGCGCGCCTGACTATCTGGCCCGGCACCCGGCGCCGCGCAAGCCGCAGGAGCTGGTGACGCACGACTGCATTGCGCTGCGTGAAAATCAGGAAGACGTGACCCTCTGGCGCTTTCGCAAGAATGGCGGGGAGGTGTCGGTCCGGGTGCCATCGATTCTGAGCAGCAACGACGGCGATGTGGTGCGGCAGTGGGCCCTCAGGGGCAAGGGGCTGATCATGCGTTCCGAATGGGACGTGGCCGAAAGTCTGGCTGCGGGTCGACTGGTGCGCGTGCTGGAAGACTGGCACCTGCCAGAGGCCGGCATCGTGGCGCTGGTGGATGGGCGCCACGGCATGTCGGCGCGGGTCAAGCTGTTTCTTTCCTTTGTGCAGGCGCGCTTCAAGCCCGTGCCGCCGTGGCGGCGTTGACGGCGAATGGCGCCGTTCAGGCGCCCAGCGGCATGAACAGTGCGGCCAGATCACTTTCGGTAAACATCGGCTGCTTGCGCGCCACCGAGCCGCTGTACATGCTTTCGGCCAGCGCGGCCTTGCGCTCTTGCAGCGCCAGGATGCGTTCTTCAATCGTGCCTTGCGCCACCAGCTTGTAGACGAAAACCTGGTTTTTTTGTCCGATCCGGTGGGCACGGTCGGTGGCCTGGTTTTCGGCGGCCGGGTTCCACCAGGGGTCGTAGTGAATCACGGTGTCGGCCTGTGGCAGGTTCAGGCCCACGCCGCCGGCTTTCAGGCTGATCAGGAACAGCGGCACCGCGCCCGAGGTAAAGCGCCCGATGATCTCGTCGCGCTTTTGCGACTGGCCGGTGAGCTTGACCCACGGTAGGCCGCGCGCCTTGAGTTCGTCCTCGATCAGCGACAGCATGCTGGTGAAGCTTGAAAACAGCAGCACCCGCCGGCCCTCGGCCAGCATCTCGGGCAGCAACTCCATCAGGTGCTCCAGCTTGGCCGACTGCTTGACTTTTTTGGCCGACGCCAGCGGCAGCAGGCGCGGGTCGCAGCAGACCTGGCGCAGCTTGAGCAGCGCGTCCAGAATCTGGATCTGCGACTTGGCCAGGCCCTTGCTGGCGAGCGCGTCGCGCACCGCTTTTTCCGTGCTCAGGCGTATGGTTTCGTAGAGGTCGGCCTGCTTGCCCGACAGCTCGATGCTGGAGACGCTTTCAATCTTGTCGGGCAACTCGGTGGCCACCTCGCGCTTGGTGCGGCGCAGCATGAAGGGCGTGATGCGGCGGCGCAACTGGGCCAGCCGTTCGGTGTCGCCCTGCTTTTCGATGGGGTTGCGAAACAAGTCCTTGAAGCGGGCCTGGCTGCCCAGAAAGCCGGGCATCAGGAAGTGGAACAGGCTCCACAACTCGCCCAGGTGGTTTTCCATGGGCGTGCCGGACAGGCACAGGCGATGCCGGGTTTGCAGTTCGCTCACTACCTGCGCGGCATGCGTGCTCGCGTTTTTGATGTTCTGCGCTTCGTCCAGCACCACCAGGTGCCAGCGCTGCTTCAGCCAGCGCTCGCGGTCGCGCTGCAGCAGTGAATAGGGCACGATCACCAGGTCGTGCGTGGCCATCTGGTCGGCCGATTCGTGGCGCTCCTTGCCGTGCAGCACCAGCGTGCGCAGCCCGGGCGTGAAACGCTCGGCCTCGCGCCGCCAGTTGCCCATCAGGCTCACGGGGGCCACGATCAGCGCCGGTCGGGTCAGGCGCCCGGCCTGTTTTTCGACCAGCACATGGGCCAGCGTTTGCAGCGTTTTGCCCAGACCCATGTCGTCGGCCAGGATGCCGCTCAGGCCGTGCTGGCGCAAAAACTGCAGCCAGTTCAGGCCCTGCTGCTGGTAGGGTCGCAGGCTGGCGGCCAGGCCGGCCGGCACGGGTACTTCGGGCAGCTCGGCGTGGCCGGTGAGCTGCTGCACCAGATCCCTCAAGCGCTGGGCGCCGTCCCACACCGCGCCTTCGCCCAGGGCGGCGCCGGTGCGCAGCGCGTCCAGCCGCGACAGCGTGAGGCTGTCGCCCGAAAAATCATGGGCGCGGTCGCCCACCAGCTCCAGCAGCGCGGCCATCCAGGGCTTGAGCGCGTCGGTGGGCAGGCGGATAAAGCCGCCGCCCGGCGCGGGCAAATACACAAAGGGCGGCAGCTGGGGCTGGCCGGTGGCCGGGTCGGGCGCGCTGCCGGCCGCGGCGGCAATCAGCTCGGGCAGCCAGGGCAGGATGTTGTGGCGCTGGCCGTTGATTTCCATGCCCAGCGACAGGTCGAACCACGGGGAACTGGCCTCGTCGTCACCCTGCGGCTGCAGCTGCACGTCGAGCTTGTCGGCATGCGTGATCCAGTCGGTCAAGGCCGCATCCAGCGTGAGCTCGAAGCCGGCATTGCGCAGCACTGAAAAGTCGTTGTCGGCCCAGTGCAGCCAGTCCTGCTGCGAGGTGTCGCCCGGAATGCCGAAGATGCCGCCGTCGGTGGCCATCAACCCCAGGTCCATCAGGCGGGTGATGGCGTCCAGTTCGGCTTCGCCGTCGCGTTGCAGCAGCACGCGGCCTGTCGGCCCGTCAACCAGCACGGACAGGCCCTGGCCGGCCCACCAGCCGCGATGCCCCTGGTAGTCAAAGCGCAATTGCGCCTGAATCAGTCCCCGGTAGGGCGCATCCAGGGGAGTGTTGGGTGACAGGTGCACGCAGGCCAGTGGCGTGATGCCCTGCAGCTTGGCAATACGTTGCAGCATGGGCGGCAGCGGCAAAGGCCCGAGTCGCTGCATCAGCGGGACCTGGTGCTTTTGCAGGGCCGATGGTTTGAGCGGCGGGGCACTGAGCAGCACCGCCAGCTGGGCATCCGTCAGTCCCTGGGTTTGTACCGGGCCGCACAGGCCGTTGTCGGCGTCCAGGTAGAGCGGCGGGCTGTTCAGGCACAGGATGGCGCCGGGGCCGAGGCGCGTGCCTGGCACCGCCGGCGCCAGCCTGGCACGCAATGCCCAGCCGGGCTCGGCCGCGTAGGGACTGGGCACTTCCTGCCAGTGCCAGTCCAGCGCCTGCGGCGGTCCCCACTGCAGGGCGGCGCCGGCGCTTGACTTTCCGTCTTCCAGAAACAGGCGGCCGGTGCTGGCGGCTTGTTCAAGCGCCACGGGGCTCGCATGGCCGTCGAGCAAGACATTGGCGGTGAAGCCATAGTTCCAGTAGTGGCCACCGCTGTCGGGCATGGAACGCAGCAGCTGCAGCACGTAGCGATCAGCGTCACTGGCCTGGTCGTAGACCGCCAGGCCAGGGCGTGGTGGCGTGCGAATGGCCTTGCCTTTGGTCCAGCCGCCGCTGGCTTTGGCCGAAGACACCACGGCTTCCAGCTTCAGTTGCGGCTTCGGGCCAGTGCTGCCGGTCACGCCAAGCAGGTACACATACTGTGGGGCGCGACCCGTCCTGGGCGTGCCGCCGGGCGCAGGCGAGGCGCTGGCCTGGTCCAGCGCCTCGCACCAGCGCATCAGCTGGGCTTCGGCTTCAAGCCGGGCAATGTCCTCGGCGCGGGCCTGGGTGGCTTGACGGGCGGCCTCGCGTTGTTCGGGGGTGGGCGGTGTGCGCGCTGCAGCGAAATGCCCATCGCGGCCCATCACCAGCAGGCCGTGGTAGGCGGCCTTGATCATCAATGCCACACCGTGTTTGCACTGGCGTCCCACCGGGCAGCTGCAACGGCTGTCCCAGTAGTCGACCGCGCCGTCGGGCATCAGCGCCATGTCGATGGTAAGCAGGTAGGGCTGGCGCTGGCTGCCCTGCACTTCGCCCTGCAGCAGCCAGCCTTCGCCTTGGGGGTCTATCTGCAGATCCAGCACTTTCTGGCCGCGGTAAAGCATCAGGCCGCGCGCCCAGGCGCCTGCGTCGGCCAGGGGTTCGATCGAATGGGGGTTGAACCACGGGCCGGGGTTCAGCGGAGAGTTTTGCATGTAATAGGGTTCAAGCCCATGCTTGATGGGCCTGAGTAGCTATTGAAAGTGTAGTGAAGGCTCAGGCGCCCGAGCCTGCTGCCAGCACATGCCCGGCCTGCTGGTCGGCATGGTAGCTGGAGCGCACCATGGCGCCCACGGCAGCGTGGCTGAAGCCCATCTCGTAGGCCCTGGCTTCAAACATCTTGAAGGTGTCCGGGTGCACATAGCGGCGCACCGGCAGGTGGCTGGTGGACGGCGCCAGGTACTGGCCAATCGTCAGCATGTTGATGCCGTGGTCGCGCATGTCCTGCATGACCTGCAAAATTTCCTCGTCGGTCTCGCCCAGGCCGACCATGATGCCGCTCTTGGTCGGCACGTTGGGGTGCAGCGCCTTGAATTTTTTCAGCAGGTTCAGCGAGAACTGGTAGTCGCTGCCGGGGCGCGCTTCCTTGTACAGGCGCGGCGCGGTTTCCAGGTTGTGGTTCATCACGTCGGGCGGCGCGGCTTTCAAAATCTCCAGCGCGCGGTCGTCGCGGCCGCGGAAGTCGGGCACCAGCACCTCGATTTGCGTGGTGGGCGAGAGTTCGCGGATGCGGGCGATGCAGTCGACAAAATGCTGGGCACCACCGTCACGCAGGTCGTCGCGGTCGACGCTGGTGATCACCACGTACTTGAGCCTGAGCGCGGCAATGGTCCTGGCCAGGTTCTCGGGCTCGTGTACGTCCAGCGGGTCAGGGCGGCCATGGCCCACGTCGCAAAACGGGCAGCGCCGCGTGCATTTGTCGCCCATGATCATGAAGGTCGCCGTTCCTTTGCCGAAGCATTCGCCAATGTTGGGGCAGCTGGCTTCCTCGCAGACCGTGACCAGCTTGTTCTGGCGCAGGATGTCCTTGATCTCGTAAAAGCGCGTGCTCGGGCTGCCCGCCTTGACGCGAATCCAGTCCGGCTTTTTGAGCACTTCGCCGCGTTCGACCTTGACCGGAATGCGCGACAGCTTGGCGGCGGCCTTCTGCTTGGCCAGCGGGTTGTAGTCCTCCACACTTTGAACTTCACGGACAACAGGATTGGCGGTAGGGGTGGCTTCTGGAGTGGTCATGGTGTGTGGGGTGTGCTTGGTGTCTTGTCGGGGGTAGGCGTTCAGGGGGCCAGGTGGGTCACGAGCTTTTGGCTCAGTACGCCCGCCGCCTCCTGCCAGCTGGCCGAAACCCCGATTGTAGAAAGGTCTGTGGTTTGCAGTCCGGCATAGCCGCAGGGGTTGATGCGCGAGAAGGGTTCCAGGTCCATCGCCACGTTGAGCGCGACGCCATGGTAGGTGCAGTGGCGGCTGACCTTGATGCCCAGCGCGGCGATTTTGCCCAGGCCGCGAAACGGGTCGGACGGCGCCACGGGGCCGGTCAACGCAGCGTGTGAAAACGGATCGTCCAGCCGCACGTAAATGCCGGGCGCGCCCGCCACGCGGTGGCCCGTCACGCCAAAATGCGCCAGCGTGCGGATCACGGATTCCTCGATACGGTAGACATATTCCTTGATGAAATAGCCAGCCCGCTTGAGGTCGATCAGCGGGTAGGCCACCACCTGGCCGGGGCCATGAAACGTCACCTGGCCGCCCCGGTTGGTTTGCACCACCGGAATGTCGTCCGGGTTCAGGATGTGGTCGATTTTCCCGGCCAGCCCTTGGGTGTAGACCGCATGGTGCTCGCAAATCCATAGCGAATCGGGCGTGGTTTCGTCGCGCGCAGCGGTGAAGTCCTGCATCGCCTGGTAGGTCGGCAGGTAGTCGACCTGGCCGAGTTGGTGCACATGGGTCTGCATGAACAGCATCTGGCTCAGCGTCTCACAGCACCACTTTGACCATCGGGTGCGTGGACAGCGTGCGGTAGAGTTCGTCGAGCTGCTCGCGACTGGTGGCGGTGACGGTGATGGTCACGCCCAGGTACTTGCCGCCCTTGCTTTCGCGCAGTTCGATGGTGGCGGCGTCAAAGGCCGGGTCAAACTGATGGGCGATGACGGTGATCGCGTGGACATAGCCTTCGGCCTTGAGGCCCATGACCTTGATGGGGAACTGCGACGGGTACTCAATCAGCGACTCTGGCTGTGCTGGGGCGGGCTTCGTTTTGGGGGTGTTTTCAGAGGAGGACGTCATGGTGAGAGTTCCTGGTTGAGATGCGGGGAGGGCGTTGGCGGGCGTGTGGGGCCTAGCGGTTGCGGCGTTTGAGCCAGATGCGCACGCGCCAGGCGAGTTTGGCGATGACGTAGCCGGCGGCCGCGCCGCCCACCGCGAAAATGCCCATGCCCAAAATAGTAGGGGCCCCCACCGACCCCAGCCAGGCGAGAACGCCAGCGCCTTCGGCCAGGGGTGCTGGCGGCGGCGCCACCATCACCAGACTGCCGACCCGGTAGGCCAGCCAAAGCCAGAAACCGATCGTGAACGGGTTGGTGATCAATGTCAGGCCTGCGGCCACGGCGATGTTGCCGCGCCACCAGACACAAAAAACGACCGCTGCCAGAATCTGCGCCACTGGCAGCGCGAAAGCCCAGAAAATGCCGATCGCCACGCCGCGCGCCACCGCTTCATGCTGCAGGCGCCACAACTGCGGGTCCAGCAGCCGGTGGGCGACCGGCTTGAGCCAGGGATGGGCCGCAAGCACTTCGCGCGTGGGCAGCGACGCTCTCAGGCGATCTTCCCAATGCGAACTCTTTCGTGCTGCCTTTTTAGAGGTGCTCATGACCGGCGTCTCGCTGATAGGAAATGGGCGGTGCCATGGGTCATCGCAGTGAACGGGTCACGCGTCAGGCCAGAAAAATGACCGCGCCAATAGCCAGTGCGCCCAGTACCAGGTTGAGAAGCGCCAAAAATACGATTTGCCCGGCGCGGCGGCCGCCTTCCGGCCAGTTTGACGCGCTCACCGCCTGCTTGAGGCGGCGGAATGGACCAAAATAAAGATGGCCGAACAGCGCAAACATCAACAGGCCAATGCCCAGCATCAGGTGCCAGCCAATAGGCGCGCCCTTCATTCCAACGCTCAGCAGCATGGGCAAGCCGGTCAGCAGCAGCAGCCCGATGCTCAGCCACACCAGCGCGAAAAACCGGCTCAGCACTTGCGCCATCAGCGGCAGGCGCTGCGGCGGCGGCAATAGCGCTGCCACGGCAGGGCGCAAGGCAACCAACACAAAACTGACACCGCCCAGCCAGACAATTGCAGCGAGCAGGTGCAGGAAATTCATCAGAGCGTACATGAGCGGGTCTTTCGTCGAAGGGGGTTATGGCGAGGTGGCCGCATCAGCACGAGGCGGTGTGACGGGTGTCGCGGCGTGCGGAAAGGCATTTTTTCGGTGCGGCATACTTCGCACGGCACGATTGTGGCTTACTCGCCGGGCGCACCCGCACGGGGACTTCAATCACCAGAAATAAAAATGGCGCGCGCAGGGACTATCCAAGCACGGGGGTTTCTACGTATAATCAAAGGCTTTGCTAATAAGCGCCTCGTAACCTTGGTGTAATTTGTGACTGTCAAAATAACAAATTCGCTCATCACACCTGACGCTCAGGATGCTGCTGTCCACTGGACAGAAGTTGTAGATGAGGCTGTAGAGGAAGGGTTCAAGCCCTTGACGCACGAAGAGGCGCAAAAGATTCGCGCGCTGAATCCTGCTGTCTCTGTCTGGATGGTATTGGCGGGGCAGGCCGTCGTGGGTTTGTTGGTGGCTTTGCTGGCCTGGTTGCTGACGGGGCAGTCCCGGATGGGCTGGTCGGCCGCTTATGGGGCTTTGGCGGTGGTGATTCCCGCCGCACTGTTTGCCCGGGGGTTGTCGCGACAGAAGTCGATGGCGCATGGCAATTCTGCGTTGCTGGGATTTTTTGTGTGGGAGTTGGTCAAGATCGCCTTGACGGTGGCAATGTTGTTTGCCGCGCCAAGGCTGATTGCGGATTTGAGTTGGCTGGCGTTGCTGGCTGGGTTTGTGGTGACGATGAAGGTGTACTGGGTGGCCATGTGGCTGCGCTTGGCGCCAGCAAAGTCACTCAAGAATATTTAATGAATTGATGGACTGCTGACCTATGGCTGCTGCTGAAAACGCTGGAACAAACGCCCCGACGGCCGGGGAGTACATCCGTCATCACTTGCATCATCTGCAAAAAGACTTTTCTTTCCAGAACGTCGAGCAGGTGGGCATTGTTGACTTCAGTCTGTTCAATCTGGACTCGGTGTTTTATTCCATCTTGTTGGGTGTGATTGGGTCCTTCTTTTTGTGGCGTGCTGCGCGCAAGGCAACTTCCGGTGTGCCGGGCCGCTTTCAGGCCGCTGTCGAAATTTTGGCTGAGATGGTTGAAAACCAGGCCAAGGGCGTTGTGCACAATGCCAAGAGCCGTAAACTGGTGTCGCCTCTGGCGCTGTCCGTGTTTGTCTGGATTTTTCTGATGAACGCCATGGATATGCTTCCTGTGGATGCGATTCCCGCGCTGTGGCATGGTGCCGGTCCTGCGCTGGGCTACAAGGATTACATGCGCGTTGTGCCAACGGCTGACTTGTCCACCACATTGGGTCTTTCCTTCAGCGTGCTGATTGTTTGCCTGGTGTACAACATCAAGATCAAGGGCATTGGCGGCTGGGCGCACGAACTCGTGGCAGCACCCTTCGGCGACAAATGGTTTCTGTATCCGATCAATTTTTTGATGCAGATGATTGAATTTACCGCCAAGACCGTTTCGCACGGCATGCGGTTGTTCGGCAACATGTTTGCCGGTGAATTGGTTTTCATGCTGATCGCCCTGATGGGCGGCGTATGGGCCTGGCAGTTCAACCCCCTCACGGGTGGTTTCTGGCTAGGATTCGGGCATGTTGTCGCCGGAACCGTGTGGAGTATTTTCCACATCCTGGTGATCACGCTGCAAGCCTTCATCTTCATGATGTTGACGTTGATCTACGTGGGGCAGGCCCACGATTCACACTAATCTTTCTTTTTTCTTCGCTTCTCTTCTCACTTTTAAGGATAAATCATGGAAAACGTTCTCGGCTTCGTCGCGCTGGCTTGTGGTCTGATCGTCGGTCTCGGCGCTATTGGTGCCTCTATCGGTATCGCCCTGATGGGCGGCAAATTCCTCGAAGCTTCGGCTCGCCAGCCTGAGCTGATGAATGAACTGCAAACCAAAATGTTCATTTTGGCCGGTCTGATTGACGCTGCTTTCCTGATCGGTGTGGCGATTGCCCTGCTGTTCGCTTTTGCCAACCCTTTCGTTCTGTAATTCCCCGGCACCCCTGTCACGTTGGATAAGGAATAAGCCGTGAACATTAACGCAACCCTGTTCCTGCAGGCTGTCGTTTTTGCGATCCTGGTGTGGTTCACGATGAAGTTCGTGTGGCCCCCGATCACAAAAGCGCTGGACGAACGGGCACAGAAAATCGCCGACGGCCTTGCCGCTGCCGACAAAGCCAAGAGCGAACTCGCCACTGCCAACAAGCGTGTCGAGGCCGAACTGTCTTCGTCGCGCAACGAGACCGCCGTACGCCTGGCCGACGCCGAGCGTCGTGGTCAGGCCATCGTGGAAGAGGCCAAGGCCAAAGCCACGGAAGAAGCAGGCAAGATCATTGCTGCAGCGCAGGTCGAAGCAGGTCAACAAACGGTCAAGGCCCGCGAGGCACTGCGTGAGCAGGTCGCTTTGCTGGCTGTCAAGGGCGCCGAGCAGATTCTCCGCAAGGAAGTCAATGCCGGTGTTCATGCAGACCTGCTGGCCCGTCTGAAAACCGAGCTGTAAGCGCACGCTAGAGAAAACTATGGCCGAACTTGCAACCATTGCCCGCCCTTACGCGGAAGCGCTGTTCAAGGCGCAGGGCTCCGATCTCGCTGCTACCGCTGTCTGGCTCGATGAGCTGGCAGCTGTCGCAGAAGATCCGCAACTGCTCCAACTCGCCGAGAATCCAAAGGTCGAGACGGCGCAGGTATTCGACGTGATGACCGGCGTGGTGAAAGCCACTTTGCCGGATGCCGCCAAGAATTTCTTGCGGCTCCTGATCGAAAACGCGCGCCTGCCTGCACTGCCCGAGATCGCCAACCAGTTTCGTTCCCTCAAGAACGCGGCAAGCGGCTCCAGCGATGCAGTTGTTTACAGCGCTTTTGCGCTGGATGCGCAGGCGCTTGCCGATGTCGCCGCTACGCTGGAAAAGCGTTTTGGGCGCAAGCTCAGCGTCAAGGTCGAGATTGATCCTTCGCTGATAGGCGGGATTCGCGCGGTCGTGGGTGACGAGGTGCTGGACACCTCGGTGAAAGCCCGTTTAGAGCAAATGAAAGTGGCGCTGATTTCTTGAGCTGGCGCTCCGGCGCAGTCCCCAGGTTTTTAGCCAACAACATAGAAAGAAGGAAAGAGTCATGCAACTCAATCCCGCAGAAATTTCTGAATTGATCAAGAGCCGTATCGAAGGCTTGACCGTCAGTGCCGACATCCGTAACCAGGGCACCGTGGTGTCCGTGGCCGACGGTATCGTCCGCATCCACGGCTTGTCCGATGTGATGCAGGGCGAAATGCTCGAATTCCCGGCAACCGCTGACGGCACGCCAACCTATGGCCTGGCGCTGAATCTTGAGCGCGACTCCGTCGGCTCCGTGATTCTGGGCGAGTACGAACACATCGCTGAAGGCGACACCGTCAAGTGCACGGGCCGCATTCTGGAAGTCCCGGTCGGCCCCGAGCTGCTGGGTCGCGTGGTCAATGCCCTGGGCCAGCCGATTGACGGCAAAGGTCCCATCAACGCCAAGTTGACCGACGTGATTGAAAAAGTCGCGCCTGGCGTGATCGCCCGTAAATCGGTCGACCAGCCCCTGCAAACCGGCCTGAAGTCCATCGACTCCATGGTGCCTGTTGGCCGTGGCCAGCGCGAACTGATCATTGGCGACCGCCAGACCGGCAAGACCGCTGTGGCCATCGACGCCATCATCAACCAAAAAGGCACGGGCGTTTCATGCGTCTATGTCGCGATTGGCCAAAAAGCGTCTTCGATCAAGAACGTGGTGCGCTCGCTGGAGCAAGCTGGCGCCATGGAATACACCATTGTGGTGGCCGCTTCCGCTTCCGAGTCGGCAGCCATGCAATACGTGAGCGCCTACTCCGGTTGCACCATGGGCGAGTACTTCCGCGATCGCGGCCAAGACGCGCTGATCGTGTATGACGATCTGTCCAAGCAGGCCGTGGCCTACCGTCAGGTATCGCTGTTGCTGCGCCGTCCACCAGGCCGCGAAGCCTACCCTGGCGACGTGTTCTATCTGCACAGCCGTTTGCTTGAGCGTGCAGCGCGCGTGAACGAGAAGTATGTTGAAGACTTCACCAAAGGTGCCGTGAAAGGCAAGACCGGTTCACTGACCGCTCTGCCTATCATTGAAACGCAAGCCGGCGACGTGTCCGCTTTCGTGCCAACCAACGTGATTTCGATCACCGATGGCCAGATTTTCCTGGAAACCAGCCTGTTCAATGCCGGCATCCGTCCTGCGATCAACGCCGGTATTTCGGTGTCGCGTGTGGGTGGTGCGGCTCAGACCAAGCTGATCAAGAACCTGTCTGGCGGTATCCGTACCGACTTGGCCCAGTACCGTGAACTGGCTGCTTTTGCGCAGTTTGCTTCCGACCTGGACGAAGCCACCCGCAAGCAGCTGGACCGCGGTGCCCGCGTGACCGAGTTGCTCAAGCAGGCGCAGTACTCGCCCCTGTCCATCTCGACCATGGGCGCCACGCTGTTCGCAGTGAACAAAGGCTTCATGGACGATGTGGAAGTCAAGAAAGTGCTGGCTTTTGAGCACGGGCTGCACGCCTGGCTCAAGGACAAGCATGCGCCCTTGATGGCCAAACTTGAAGCCAACAAAGCCATGGACAAGGACGCTGAAGCGGAACTGACCACGGCAGTGGCGGCGTTCAAGAAGTCGTTTGCCTGAGCTCGCCTGACTTCACAAAGTCAAGGCAAGCTTTCTAGAAACCATTAGGAATCCACATGGCAGCAGGCAAGGAAATACGCGGCAAGATCAAATCGGTGGAAAACACCCGCAAGATCACCAAAGCCATGGAAATGGTGGCGGCCTCCAAAATGCGCAAGGCGCAGGAACGGATGCGCGCTGCCCGTCCTTACAGCGACAAGATTCGCAACATCACGGCCAACCTGAGTCAGGCCAATCCCGAGTACAGCCATGTGTTCATGGAGTCCAACGACGCCAAGACGACCGGGTTTATCGTGGTGACGACTGACAAGGGTCTGTGCGGCGGTTTGAACACCAACGTTCTTCGTGCCGTGACCGCCAGGCTCAAGGATCTGCAGGCGGCAGGGCTTGACGCGCAGGCCGTTGCCATTGGCAACAAGGGCCTGAGCTTCATGAATCGCGTTGGCGTCAAGGTGGTCTCCCACGTCACGCAACTCGGTGACAAGCCGCATCTCGAAAAATTGATCGGTCCCGTCAAGGTGCTGCTCGACGCGTACAGCGAAGGCAAGGTCAAGGCGGTTTACCTCTGCTACACCAAGTTCATCAACACGATGAAGCAGGAATCGGTGATCGAGCAGCTGCTGCCGTTGACGGCGGACCGCCTGCAGGCCGACAAGGAACAGCACGGCTGGGACTACCTTTATGAGCCGGACCCGCAGTCCGTGATTGACGATCTGTTGGTGCGCTACGTGGAAGCGCTGGTGCTGCAGGCCGTGGCTGAAAACATGGCGTCCGAGCAATCGGCCCGTATGGTGGCCATGAAGTCTGCAACCGACAACGCTGGCAGCGTGATTGGTGAACTCAAATTGATTTACAACAAAACGCGTCAAGCGGCGATCACGAAAGAACTTTCGGAAATCGTTGCCGGTGCCGCAGCGGTTTAAACCGCGATTTCCAAGATTTAAAGAACAGAAAAGGATCCAATCATGGCTCAGGTTCAAGGCAAGATTGTTCAGTGTATCGGTGCGGTGGTTGACGTGGAGTTTGCGCGCAACCAGATGCCAAAGATTTATGACGCGCTCAAGATGGAAGGCTCATCGTTGACGCTGGAAGTCCAGCAGCAGCTCGGTGACGGCATTGTCCGTACCATTGCACTGGGCACGTCAGACGGCATGCGCCGCGGCAACATGGTGTACAACACCGGTGCGCCCATTACGGTTCCCGTGGGAAAAGCCACGCTGGGCCGCATCATGGACGTGCTCGGCGCGCCGATTGACGAGCGCGGCCCGGTCAGCCAGGAACTCACCGCTTCCATTCACCGCAAGGCGCCAGCCTATGACGAACTGAGCCCTTCCCAGGAATTGCTGGAAACCGGCATCAAGGTGATTGACCTGATTTGCCCGTTCGCCAAGGGCGGCAAAGTGGGTCTGTTCGGCGGTGCCGGTGTGGGCAAGACCGTGAACATGATGGAGTTGATCAACAACATCGCCAAGGCGCACTCGGGTCTGTCCGTGTTTGCCGGTGTGGGCGAGCGTACCCGGGAAGGCAACGACTTCTACCACGAGATGGCCGATTCCGGCGTGGTGAACCTCGAGAACCTCGGTGAATCCAAAGTAGCCATGGTCTACGGTCAGATGAACGAGCCTCCAGGCAACCGTTTGCGCGTGGCGCTGACCGGCCTGACGATTGCCGAGTCTTTCCGTGACGAAGGCCGCGACGTGCTGTTCTTTGTGGACAACATCTACCGCTACACGCTGGCCGGTACCGAAGTGTCCGCGCTGCTGGGTCGTATGCCTTCCGCCGTGGGCTACCAGCCTACGCTGGCCGAAGAAATGGGCCGCTTGCAAGAGCGTATTACGTCGACCAAAGTCGGCTCGATCACGTCCATCCAGGCCGTTTACGTGCCTGCCGATGACTTGACCGACCCATCGCCTGCCACGACCTTCGCCCACCTGGATTCCACCGTGGTGCTGTCGCGTGACATCGCTTCGCTGGGTATCTATCCCGCTGTCGATCCGCTGGATTCGACCAGCCGCCAGCTGGACCCCAACGTCGTGGGTGAAGACCACTACGCGACTGCCCGCGCAGTGCAGGGTACGCTGCAGCGCTACAAGGAATTGCGCGACATTATCGCGATTCTGGGCATGGACGAACTGGCGCCTGAAGACAAGCTGGCCGTGGCCCGCGCGCGTAAAATCCAGCGCTTCCTGTCACAGCCTTTCCATGTGGCTGAAGTGTTCACCGGTTCGCCCGGCAAGTACGTCAGCTTGGCCGAAACCATTCGCGGCTTCAAGATGATTGTGGCTGGCGAGTGCGACCACCTGCCAGAGCAGGCCTTCTACATGGTTGGTACCATCGACGAAGCCTTCGAAAAAGCCAAAAAGATGTAAGTAAAGCCGGTGCTTGAACAAGCCGCCTGATGGTTTTTCAAGCACCAACTTTCTTCTCATCTTTTAAATTGGAGTACGTATGAATACCATCCACGTCGATGTTGTCAGCGCAGAAGAGTCCATCTTCTCCGGTGAAGCCCGGTTTGTGGCGTTGCCAGGTGAAGCGGGCGAGTTGGGTATCTACCCGCGCCACACGCCGCTGATCACCCGCATTCGGCCGGGTGCCGTGCGCATTGAAAAGGCGGATGGCACCGAAGAGTTTGTGTTTGTCGCCGGTGGCCTGCTCGAAGTGCAGCCCCATTGCGTGACAGTATTGAGCGATACCGCCATTCGCGGCAAGGACCTGGACGAAGCCAAAGCCACGGCTGCCAAAGCGGCTGCTGAAGAAGCGCTGAAAAATGCCAAGACCGATATTGACATCGCCCTGGCGCAATCGGAACTGCTGGTAATGGCGGCCCAAATTGCCGCGCTGCGCAAGTATCGTCAGAAAAAATAGCCTTCAGGTTTGCGGTGTTGACCAGTCCTTGCGGACCGTAAAACCCCGGACTTCACATCAAAAAGCCTCTGTCTGAACGCAGGGGCTTTTTTCATGGGCCCGAAAACCAGGCTGTTTGGCCGCTCTCAGCCGGAGCGGACAAAGTGGCCGGCGCGGCGTGTTTTTGTGGCTGTGTTGGCCCTGATGTGAATGCAATTTCTTGTATCGCCGGCTGGCTACTGCAGCAAAGGCATATCCGGCAGTTCGTTGGGAGGCGGCGGCTGCGTTGTTTGTGAACCCAGCGGAAAATGCGCCACCAGTACTGCAGAGGTTTCCTCCAATGCCTGCGTCAGCCCGTCCTCATAGCGTTTATCGCGAAACGCCTGGCTCATATGGGCCACGATCTCCCGCCATTGCGCCGGGTCAGCATGCCGCGCCAGGCCACGGTCTGCCACGATTTCGATCGCATGCTCGGCCAGCAGGAGATAAATCAGCACGCCGTTGTTCTGCTCGGTGTCCCAGACCCCGAGCTTGCTGAACATCGCCACAGCCCGCTGCCGTGTGAGGTCGGCGATCGTGGTCTGCGCGCTGAGCCGCCACAGATAGCTGAGGGGCAGCGACGATTCCACGCAAATGCGTATCTCGCCGCTGTGGCGCCGCTCGCTGGCTGCCACGCGCTGGGCCAGTCGTTCCAGCAGATCGGGTGGAACGGCACGCCGGGTATCGGAGGCATCCAGCCACAAATGCCTGGCAAAAAGCTTCAACTTGTTCATCATCGATTTACCAGCGACCGGAAGCGCCGCCGCCCCCGAAATTTCCGCCACCACCGCTGCTAAATCCGCCACCACCACCACCCCAGGGGCCGCCGCGACCGTGGCCACCGCCAATGCCGCCCCAGCCTGAAGACCTGCCGCCACTGCCGAGCGCGCCCAAGCTTGAAAGCAGCGCAAACACCACACCCGCCAAAGCGGCAATGCCTGCAATCAGCAGGCTGCTTGTGAAAATCCAGGCCAGCAAACCGACGGCGCCGCCGGTAATCACCGAGCCCGCCTTGCGCCCGGCCACACTTGAAATCACGCGGGCTCCAACCGGCACTGCAAAAAACAGGAACACGGCCAGGTCCATCCAGTTAAAGCCCTTGATGTTTTGGGCACCGGCTGAGCGCGGGGCTGGCGCAGGCAGGTTTTCACCGCTGATCAGCGCGATGATCTGGTCGGCAGCGGCATCCAGCCCCCCGGCGAAGTCGCCTTGCTTGAAGCGCGGCGTGAGGGCGCTGTCTATGATCTGGCGCGCCGCCAGGTCGGGGATGGCGCCTTCCAGCGCCTTGGTCGTTTCAATGCGAACCTGTCGGTCGTTTTTGGCCACGACCAGCAGCAAGCCGTCCCCGATGGCCTTGCGCCCGATCTTCCAGCTGTCGCCCACCCGCTGCGCATAGGCCGCAATGTCTTCGGGTGCCGTGGTGGGCAGCATCAGCATCACGACCTGCGCGCCGCGTGCTTGCTCGAAAGCCGTCAGCTTGGCCTCAAGCGCCTGCAGCTGGGCGGCATTCAGGGTGCCCGTCTGGTCCATGACATGGGCTGTCAGAGGCGGGACCGGCTGCACACTTTGCGCCAAAGCGGCCAAGGGCAAGCAGAGCGCAAGCAACAGTGTGGCCCAGCCCAATGCCATGAGGCGGGAGCGGTAGCCTGAGGTCAACGCGATGGTCCGCCTATTTCTTGTTGAAGTCGACCACCGGCGGCGCGGAAATCTGCGTCTCGTTTTGTACTGTGAAGTTCGGCTTGACCTGGTAGCTGAACACCATGGCTGTCAGGTTGCTGGGAAAACTGCGCGTCAGCACGTTGTATTCCTGGACCGACTGGATGTATCGGTTGCGTGCGACCGTGATGCGGTTTTCGGTGCCTTCGAGTTGAACCCGCAAATCGCTGAAACCCTTGTTGGCCTTGAGGTCAGGGTATCGCTCGCTCACCACCATGAGCCGGCTCAGCGCACTGCCCAGCTCGCCCTGGGCCGCCTGAAACTTGTTGAAAGCGGCAGGATCATTGAGCGTTTCGGGCGTCACTTGAATTGACGTTGCCTTGGCGCGCGCTTCAATGACCTTGGTCAGGGTATCTTGCTCAAAGGCCGCTTCGCCCTTGACTGTTGCCACTATATTGGGCACCAGGTCCGCACGGCGTTGATACTGGTTCAGAACTTCGGACCAAGCGGACTTGGTTTGCTCGTCCAGTCGCTGGAAATCGTTGTAGCCGCAGCCTGTCAGCGTCAAACTTAATACTGCAGCCAAGACCAAACTAAAAAAACGGGAATTCATGGCAATGCCTCCAAAATGCAAGCCTTAACACTAACATAGTTAAATCTGGCAGCCCAGCCCTTTTGATGCAGACCACGAAGCGGCGTTTCAGCGGGCCCCACGATCAATCCGCCTGTTTTTGACTCAAACTGATAGACCTATGGCCAAACCCAAACTCCCGCCGGCCGGCAACGGCAGCGCTGACGACATCGAAGCGGCTTTTTACGACGCGCTGCAAAGTGGTGACATCGACAAGCTGATGGCCT
>NZ_JADMJK010000048.1:46623-56747 GCF_018780625.1 Polaromonas sp.
GAAGCGGCTTTTTACGACGCGCTGCAAAGTGGTGACATCGACAAGCTGATGGCCTGCTGGGGCGATGAAGACGACATTGTCTGCGTGCATCCGGGGGGCGGGCGTCTGGTTGGCCCTGCCGCGATACGCAGCACCTTTGACACCATGTTTTCCAACGGCACCATTCGCGCTTTTCCTGAAAAAGTACGCAAGATCGATGCGATGAGCGCCAGTGTGCACAACGTGCTGGAGCGTATTGAAGTGCTGACGGAAGAAGGCCCCCGGCACGCCTATGTGATCGCCACCAACGTGTATCACGAGACGGCGCAGGGCTGGCGCCTGGTGGCTCACCATGCCAGCCCCGGCACGTCAAGCGAAATGCATGAGGTATCGGAAACGCCACCGGTCCTTCACTGATTGGCGTCGTTGGTTATGAAGTATGTAGCGCCCTGGTGGCTTCCAGGCGGCAATTCACAGACGATTTGGGCCGCCTTGCGTTCCGGGCGCTACCTGGGTGATGCACCGATTTTTCGGCGTGCGCGTTGGGTGGCACCCGATGACGATTTTGTCGACGTCGATTTTGCGCAGCACGCCAGCGCCGCTGATGCACCGCTGCTGGTGGTGTTTCATGGCCTTGAAGGTTCGTCGGCCAGCCACTATGCAGAGGCTTTTGCCGGCGTCGCCCGAAGTCGTGGCTGGGCCTGCGCCGTACCGCATTTTCGCGGCTGCTCGGGCGAACTCAATCGTGCACCGCGCGCCTACCACTCGGGCGATTTCGAGGAGATCGACTGGATTTTGCGGCGTTTCAGGCGCCAACATGCGGGACCTGTGGTGGCGGTGGGTGTCTCGCTGGGGGGCAACGCCTTGATGCGCTGGGCTGGCGAGATGGGTGCCGAGGCGGCAAGCGTCGTCACGGCAGTGGCCTCGGTCTGCTCGCCGCTTGATCTGGCGGCCAGCGGCATGGCCATAGGGCAGGGGTTTAATCGGCAGGTCTACACGCGCATGTTTTTGCGCACCATGGTGCCAAAGGCCCTGAAGAAGCTGGACCAGCACCCCGGCTTGTTTGACCGGCAGGCGCTGCTGGCGGCACGCGACCTGTATGCATTCGACAACATTTTTACGGCACCGCTGCATGGTTTTGAAGATGCCGATGATTACTGGGCGCGCGCCTCAGCCAAGCCGCATCTGCAGCATGTCGCCGTGCCCGCGCTGGCACTGAATGCCCTGAATGATCCCTTTGTTCCGGCTGGCAGCCTGCCAGGGGCTGCCGATGTCAGCCCTTTCGTGACACTGTGGCAGCCCGCGCAGGGGGGGCATGTGGGCTTTCCTTCCGCGCCTGCGGGCTGCGCCGCTTTTCCGGGCAATGTGCGCGTCATGCCTGAAGCGGTCACGGCCTTTCTGGCGGCGCAGCTTTAACCCCTGGCGTGTCACGCCGGTGAGGGCAGTGCAAAATAGCCCTCATGGATGACATTGTTCGACAGGCGATCGCGAAGTGGCCCAACGTTCCCGACTGCTACGGCTGGCTCGGGCTGGATGCGCGTGGCAACTGGTATATGCGCGACGACAGGGCGCAGGCGGCCGGCTCGTTTGCTGCCTCGTTTTCTCGGGCAGAAGCCGCCGAAGCCGCCGGAAGTGGCGCCGGCAAGGGCTCGCTGCTCAAGCATGAAAAGCTGGTGGACTTCATCCAGCGCAACTACGAGGCCGACACGCACGGGCAGTGGTTTTTTCAGAATGGCCCGCAGCGCGTGTATGTCGAACTCCAGGCCACGCCGCTGATCTGGCGTGTGGATGCCGCTCCAGCTTTTGCGGTCGCGTCACACACCGGCCAGCCTGCCAGGGTGCAGCGCTGCATGGTGGATGAAGGGGGCCGGGTGTATCTGGAAACAGATGTAGGCTTTGGCCTGGTCCATACCCAGGACATGACACATGCCGCCGATGCGGTGGAGCAGGGCTTGTGGGTGCCGCAAGAAGTGCTGGCGCGTGATCTGCCTGCACGGTTTTGCTATGTTCGCAGTCCTCAGGCACTGCAAAAAATATAGCGCACTGCGACCGTTAAATAAGGGCTGGTGCCAGATTTTCCTGAAGTCACCCATAAAAAAACCGGTCAGTGACCGGCTTTTTTATGGGTGACTGACGCTGCTTATTTGGAAGCGTTCACCATGTATTCAACTGCTGACCGGATATCGGCGTCAGATGCCGTCGAACCCCCTTTGGGAGGCATCGCATTTTTGCCCTTGATGACGCTGGTGGTCAGCATGTCAAGGCCGGTTTTGATGCGGGGTGCCCAGGCTGCCTTGTCGCCAAGCTTGGGCGAGCCGGCCACGCCTGAGGCATGGCATGCGACGCAGGCTTGCTTGTAAAGCGCTTCGCCGGAGCCCACCGCCGCCACCGCGACGGGGGCCGCCGCCGTTGCTGCTACAGGTGCTGCTGGGGTGACGGCTGCCGCTGGGGTCGCCACGGGTTCCGCAGCCGGGCTTGCAGCCGCGGGCGCAGGCGCTGCAGGCGCCGTAAATTTGCCGCCTGCCGACGCGGTCAGGTAGACCACGGCACGTGCGATTTCGATGTCGTTGTGGTCGCCGCCGCCCTGTGCAGCCATGGCATTTTTCCCTTTGAGGGCCGAATTCCAGAGCGCTTCAAAACCCGTCGCGAGGCGGGGTGCCCAAGCTGCGGCGTCGCCAAACTTGGGTGCACCTGCGGCGCCGGAGTCATGGCAAGCCACGCACTGTGCTTTGTAAACCTCTTCTCCAGACTTGAGCGGGCGGTTGGCATCACGAATTTCAATCATGCCGATTTTCTGGATGCGCTGTGCCACGGCCCTTTCAGAGTTATCGACGCCCGCGGACGGCTTGTTGGCCGAGGTCACGTAATACACCAGCCCGATGATGGCAAAAATAGGAACCACAAAAGAGAAAAAAACCGCAGCCAGCAACTGCTGTGGGGTTTTGATCGGGCCAGTGTGGGCTTCTTCGTGGGCCGTGTTGTGGTCGTTTGCGCTCATGGCATCCTCAAAAAACTAAAAATCGGGGGCTATCGGGGGTGCTACAGCGTCTGCTCAGCAACTGCGGATTATAGCCGTGGGCCTTGGAAATCGCGAAGGCGCGCGGCTGGCTGATAGAATGGAGGGCGTTGTGTGACGTAATTCGTGAACACAGCACAAACACTCCCGGCTGCATCCCCTGCAGACTGGGGGCAAATCATTATTCAGCGTTGCGGCTGTAGCTCAGTGGATAGAGTATTGGCCTCCGAAGCCAAGGGTCGTGGGTTCGATCCCCGCCAGCCGCACCATTAACAGCACCCGGAGAACCTTGTGTTTCCTCGTTGAAACGCAATCCTTGCGGATTGATGTTTGCGTTTCCGGTTGCCACTAATTCAAAGGTCACCGCCATGCCCATCCGGTGGCCAAGCATTTCCGGGTGCGCGGTTGCACAAACGCAGGTCATGGCGAACAGGCCTGGCCTATCGATAAAACGCTTCGACCTGGCCTTTCAACTTGATCAGCAGCGGATGGCCTTTGCGATCCACTGTCTTGCCTGCGGGAACCTTGACCCAGCCCTCGCTGATGCAGTACTCCTCGACATTCACGAGTTCTTTGCCATTGAGCCGAATGCCAATGTCATGTTCAAACACGGCCGCGACGTGATGGGGGCTGCGCGCGTCAACGGAGAGGCGATCGGGCAGAGGGGGTAATTGGGTGGTTTCGTTCATGGAGAGCTATTTTCCATGATTCGGGTCTTGCCTTTACATCTACATAATGGAAAGCCCGCCATCCACCATCAGCGTGGTGCCGGTGATGAACGAGGCCTCGCTGGAGGCCAGCCACAGGATGGGCCATGCAATTTCTTCCGGTGTGGCCCAACGGCCCATCAGCGACGTGTCCTTGCGTTCGGTCTTGAGTTGTTCCACGTTCTTGCCGCCGGCCTGGGCGCGGCCGACATGAAAGTCCGTCAAGGTGGATCCAGGGCATACCGCGTTGGCGCGCACGCCGTGTTCTGCCTCCTCAAATGCCAGCGTCCGCGTCAAAGCCAGTTGTCCGGCTTTCGTGGCATCGTAAAGTCCCATCCCTTTGCGGCCAGTCACCGCATAGCAAGACGAGACGTTCACGATGCTGCCCTGGCCTGATCGGCGCAAAGCCGGCAAGGCGGCCCGGCAGTAATTGGCCGATCCGACCAGGTTGACGCCCACCACCGCTTGCCACTCCTCAGGCCTGGCGTGCGCCACGGCCGAGTAGCTGCGCATGGCTGCGTTGTTGACCAGGATGTCGAGTCCGCCGAAAGTGTCGACGCAATGCCGCACGGCAGCCATGGCCTGGGCTTCATCTGCCACATTGGCCACGAAGTGATTCACTTTCGCTGTCGGGATTTCGCCCAGGATGGACCGGGTGGTCTTCTCCAGCGCTGCCGCATCTGCATCCACCAGCGTGACCGCCGCGCCTTCCCTGCAAAAAAGTAATGCGACCGCAGCACCGATGCCTGCGCCTGCGCCTGTGATCAGGGCTGTCTTGTTGGTAAGTCGTGCCATGTGTGCTTGTCCGTCAGTCGGCCTTGGCCCCGGTTGCCTTGATCACCTTGCCCCAGCGCGGAATCTCCGAACGGATCCAGGTGCCGAATTGCTCGGGACTGGTGGCGACCACTTCGAATTCCATGTCCCGGAGCTTTTCATGCACCTCGGGGCTGTGCAGGATCTTGACGATTTCGCTGTTGTAGCGGTCAATGATGTTGCGCGGCGTGCCGCCCGGTGCCAGAAAGCCGATCCACGACGTCGCTTCGAAGTCCCGGAATCCTGATTCGATCATGGTGGGCACGTTCGGCGTGCTTGCGAACCGCTTTTGCCCGCTGGATGCCAGCAGCTTGAGCCTGCCATCTTTGGCGAATTGCTGGACATTGCCCGGCACAAAGAAGCCGGCCTGCACGTTGCCTGCAATGAGATCGGTCACCGCCGCCCCGGCTCCCCGGTAAGGAATGTGGGTCATGTGAATGTTGGCGGCGAGCTTGAACATCTCCATTGTCAGGTGAGAGGCGCTGCCCATGGCAATCGACGCGTAGGCCAATTTTGTCGGGTTGGCCTTCGCCTTGGCCACCAGGTCTTCCACGCTGCCAATACCGGCATTGGGGTTGACCACCAGATACTGCGCCGATTTCACTGCCAGCGTGATGGGTGCAAGGTCCTTCAGCGGGTCATACGGCATCTTGTCGAACAGCGAGACGTTGATGGCCAGTGGGCCGTTGTAGCCGACCAGCAGCGTATGGCCATCAGCAGGCGCCTTGGCCACGAGGTCTGCACCGATGTTGCCGCCAGCGCCGGGCTTGTTCTCGACGATGACGGGTTGACCGAGGGCTTCTTGCAGCTTTGGCGCCACCAGGCGTGCCAGAACGTCGTTGGTGCTACCCACGATCGGCACGATGATGCGCACCGGTTTGGTGGGGCTCCACGTTTGCGCACAGGCCATGCCGGCAAAGCTCAAGTGGGTAATCAAGAGCGCGGCGAGCCCTCTGAGGTGGATGGTTTTCAAGCTTGTCTCCAGATTTTTATGTGAATCAGATCGAAATCAGATCGAGTAGACGGGTTGATTGCGTCCGTCCGTCAGGCGCTCTTTTGCCCATTCCACGGGGTCCAGTGCGCGATCCAGCAAAACCCCGGCGGCGCGCACCCGTTGCGTCGATGCGTCCAGTGCCGGAGGCTCTGCGCCTTCGGCCAGTCCCAGGGCCGCTTCATGCAGCATGCGGCGTGCCATCACGATGGCCTTGTCGGTGGGCAGCAGATGTTCTGCTGCATGATCCTGGATGGGACCCATGCTTTCCTGCAGCGAATAGTCCTGCGCGGAAAATCCGAAGATGCCGCTGTAGGCGCGTTTTTCCTGTTGCGCGACCCGGTCCATCCCGTAGTCGTTGTCCTTGTTGGCCTTGGGACGAAAGCTGCCCGGTGCTTCGTATTCGACGTGGATGCCTTTGCCTTCCTCCATGTGGCGACGCTCCTCGTCTGACAGCGGTTTGCCGGGATGGAAGTTGATGCTCCACGCCCAGCAGTTGTGGTCGTCGATGGGAACCCAGATGTGGCCCGCCAGCGAATGCTCGCCAAAGGGCGGGATCAGGGTGAACCACGGGAACAGCCACTGCGTCACCCGCCAGTAGTAGGAGTCCGCATCACCGTTGCGGCGGCCAAACAAGGTCAGGCCGAAGGGATTTTTCTCGATGTTGAACACCACGTTGCCGTCGGCCTTGATGTAGTCCAGTGCCTTGGCCCCCTTGTGCATCGGATCGGTGTCGACCTCATGGCTGTGAACGAACGACACATGGCTGGTATCAATGCCCCCTTCCATGGCTTGCAGGTAGTTGGACTCCTGCACGCGCCTGGAGACAAACACGTGGCTGGCCGGCAGCGTGCACCACTCCAGGTTTGGCGGGGCGGGCTGCTTGTCGGGCGGTCCCATGTAACACCAGAGCAGGCCGCCCAGTTCAACGCAGGGGTAGGACTTGATGTGCATGCGCGCGCAGGCCTGGGGCGAAGCCGGGACGTCCACGCACTGACCGTTGCGGTCGAACTTGACGCCGTGGTAGGCACAGCGGATGCCGTTTTCCTCATTGCGGCCAAAGTACAGCGACACGCCGCGGTGCGAACAAAACTCACTGATCAGGCCCGGACGGCCTTCGGTGTCGCGGAACGCCAGCAGTTTCTCGCCCAGAATTTGAACGCGCACCTGAGGACCATCAGGCTGGGCGATTTCACTGGACAACAAAACCGGCACCCAGTAGCGCCGCATCAGGTCACCCATTGGCGTTCCGGCTGCGGTACGGGTAAGCGTTTCAGACATTTCCTTGTTCATGCTTGCAGTCTCCTTGGCGGGTTAAATACGGACTACGGATCATTTGATGTCCGTCTGGTGAATATTTTGTCCATTCTATGGATTTGTTGCGCCATGTCAAACACCTGGATGGAAATTTTGTCCATGGTGTGAACAGTGCGTACCTGTAATATTCAGGCCAACAAGCAAAGCATCCAGAAAAAATTCAATGAGTCAAACAGAAAAAATTGGGGATAGCGTCCGCGCAGTGGACAGGGCGCTGGACATCCTGATGGCCTTTACGGCCACAGACCATGCGCTAACCGCAGGCGAGCTACTCAAGCGGGTGGACCTGAGCCGGCCCACCTTGTATCGGTTGCTCCATACGCTGGAGCACAACGGTTTTGTTTCTTCGGGCGGCGAGCCCCAAAAATTCAGGCTGGGACCTTCGGTGGCGCATCTGGCGCATGTGTGGACCGCCAGCATGAACATTGGCGAGGTGGCGCAACCGATGATGCGCAGGCTGTGGGAACAAACGGGTGAAACCGTGGCCTTGTTCATCCCGCAGGGTGATTACCGAATTTGCGTGGCGGAAATACCCAGCGCCCAACCCTTGAGTTTCAAGCGTGGCGTGGGCTACCGCGAGAAAGTGACGGTCGGCGCCAGTGGCAGGGCGATTTTGGCCAATATGCCTGACGCGTCGCGCTATCCCATGGCCCATGACGCGAGCGCTCCAGGGGCAGATGCTGAATATGAGAAGGAACTGGGCCGAATCCGCGAACGCGGCTATGCGGTCAGCCGGGACGAATTGCTCCAGGGCGCAGTGGCCGTCGCGGCACCATTTTTTCATGGCCGCGAGCAGGTGGCGGGGTCGCTGGCCGTGTTTGGACCCAGTGCCAGGCTGCACAGCACCCAGATCGACGCTTACGGTGCCCTGCTGGTTCATGAGGCCGAGCAGCTATCCCGCGCACTGGGAAAAAGCTGACAGGCGATTTATCCGCTGCAGCGCAAAAATTCGGTGCCGGTACGGTGTACCGGGAACGTGATGCAATAGGGGGTTCTCCAATATTCCTGTGTCTTGGGAGTGCAGTATGAAAGCCATCAAAATCTTTTCCAGCCTTGCGCTGGTCTTGCTCCTGGCGGGGTGTGCCTCGTTCAGTGCGCTGCAGCCGGGCGCGTCGCGCGAAGAGGCCGTAGCCCGTTACGGCACGCCATCGCGCGTGCTGCCGCTGAACGCGGGGACACGCTTGCAGTATTCGAGGCAGCCCGCCGGCCAGACCGCCGTGATGGTGGACCTGGATGCCGCAGGCCGGGTGGTCGCCGTGCGGCAGGTACTGAACGCGCAGGAGTTTTCAAAAATCGAGGTGGGCCGTTGGAAGCGCGACGATGTGGAGCGCGCGTTTGGCCCGCCTGCTTTCGTGGACCGCGTGGCGTCCTGGCCTGGCGACATCATGAACTACCGCTGGCTCGACAACTTTCAGAACATGCTTTTTTGGGTGTATCTGGACGACCGCAACGTGGTGCAGCGCACCGGCCAGGGCATTGAGTTCCCTTTGGAGATGCCCGAAAGATGAGCTGTTCATCGGGCTGCCTCGGGCTTTTTTTGCTATCAAATAAGTGGCCATTTGGCGCCGTTTTGTAAGGGCTGTCGGCACTTTTTGGCATGCATTCAATGCCCTTTGGGACTATTCCCCTGTCACCGAACGGCCAATCTCGGGCCAGCGGTGGTGCAGGTACAGCCACGCCAGCAGTCCGATGCACAGCATGCCCAGCGAGACCGCCGCCAGCGCGGGCGCGGAGTGCATCACCAGTGGTGCGATCACGCCCGCTACCACGCCGTTCGCGCTGGAGCCGATAAAGGCCTGCAGCGAAGACGCCATGCCGCGCCGCTCCGGATACAGGTCAAGCACCAGCAGCGTGATGACCGGCACCATGAGCGCCCAGCCAAAGGCGAACACGGCAATCGGAAACATGGCCCAGGACACATGGGCCGTAAACAGCAGGTTGGCCGCCAGGTTCAGCACCGCCGTGACCAGCATGATGACAAAGCCATGGCGGATTTGCTGCTTGGGCGCGATTTTTCCCGCCAGCCGGCCGCTCAGCCAGGCCCCCAGCATGATGCCGGAAATGGTCAGCATGAAAAACCAGAAAAACTGGGTTGGCTGCAAGGCCAGAAGATCACCAAGGAAGGCTGGCGCCGACAGCACGTACAGAAACATGCCGTTGAACGGCACGCCGCTGGCCAGGGCCAGCAGTAAAAAGCGCGGGCTCGAACCGAGTTGCCAGTAGCCGTGCATCAGGTGGTGCACTTCAAACGGCTGGCGGTCCTGCGGTGGCAGGGTTTCCGGCAAAAACCGGTAGTTGGTGCCCCACAGCACCAGGCCGACGGCCGTCAGAAACCAGAAAATGCTGTGCCAGCCCAGATGCACAAACAGCCAGCCGCCCACGATAGGCGCCAGCGCGGGCGCCACGCCAAAGTAGATGGTGACCTGGCTCATGACCTTCTGGGCCTGGGCTGGCGGGTACAGGTCGCGGATCACGGCCCGCGACACCACGATGCCGGCACCGGTCGACAACCCCTGCAGCGCCCGAAAGAACACCAGATGCTCAATGCTTTGCGACAGCGCGCAGCCCGCCGAGGCCAGCGTGAACATGGCAATACCCCAGAGCACCACCGGACGCCGGCCAAAGCTGTCGGCCAGCGCGCCGTGAAACAGGTTCATGAATGCAAAGCCAAACAGGTAGGCCGACAGCGTTTGCTGCATTTCCACGGGTGACGCCCCGAGCGACTGCGCGATGCCCGCAAAGCCCGGGAGGTAGGTGTCAATCGAAAACGGCCCCAGCATGCCCAGCACCGCCAGCAGCACCGCGAGCGCCCAGCGCGGCCCGCGCCAGAGTTGGTCGGCGTTCGGGTTCATTCTTTTTTCAGCTTCAGGGCCGTGTCATACAGCTCGTTGCGCGGCGCCCCCGTGATGTCTGCGGCCAGCTTCACCGCCGTTTTCAGCGGCAGTTCGGCCAGCAGCAGTTGCAGCACGCGGGTGCTGTCCTCGGCGCTTTCCTGCGGGGCTGACGCATGCAGCACCAGCGCAAACTCGCCGCGCGTGCGCTGCGGTCCGGCCGCCAGCCAGGCGGCAAAGTCTTGTGCCGGCACGGTGGCAATTTCTTCAAACTGCTTGGTCAACTCGCGCCCCACCGTGACCAGCCGGCCCTGCAGCACGGCCATGGCGCGCGCCAGCGCCTCGATGCGGTGCGGCGCCTCCAGAATCACGGTGGCCCGGGTGTCGGCGCGCAGCGCCTGGATGGCCTGGTCGCGTTCGCCGGCCTTGCTGGGCAAAAATCCGGCAAACACAAAGCCGCTGGCATTGTC
>NZ_JADMJK010000048.1:56847-71532 GCF_018780625.1 Polaromonas sp.
TTGTCCTCGCAGGCAATCGCGTCGACCCGCTGCAGCACATGCAGGGCGCGCAGGGTGATGTCGGCCAGGTTGCCAATCGGCGTGGCCACCACGTACAGCGTGGCTTCTGGATAATGCTGCATGCTGGCGGCAGCGCGCGCCGCATCCAGTGCCAATTCGAAAGAAGCGTTCAATGTGGTTTTCCAGGAAACAGGTGGTCAAGTCGCCGCAAGTCGGCGGTGCACAAAGCGTTGTCAAGAGCGCAGGCGATGCGTCCTCAACGGTGCCACGGCAGATTACCACCAAGTCGCGCGGCGATGCGGCGGAGGGGGTGGCGCGTGCCTACCTGGTTCGTGCCGGGCTGCGATTTGTGGCGGCCAATTACCGCACGCCGGGTCGCGGCGGCGGGGAGATTGATCTGGTGATGCGCGCGCCCGACGGCACGCTGGTGTTTGTCGAGGTGCGCCAGCGCTCGGGCGCCTCGCACGGCGGTGCGGGGGCCAGCATCAGCGCCGCCAAGCAGCAGCGCATTATTTTGGCCGCGCGCCATTACCTGGTGCGCTTTGCCAGCCCGCCGCCTTGCCGCTTTGATGTGCTGCTGGTGCAAGGGGCGCTGGGGCAGATTGAATGGCTGCCCGCGGCGTTTGATGCGTCCTGACGCATGCGGCCACGCCGGGCCGAGGCTGATAATTTGTAACCAAGCCCTGCGCTGGGCCCCTGCAAGTGACATGCAGGGGCTGCGGCGGACCTTGACCCGGTATCATGGTGCCATGCTTGAACAACGAATCGAACAGCAATTCATCGACAGCGCCGACCTCAAATACCAGTCGGCGCAAGTCTTGTCCAAACCCATCGCCGCCGCCGTGCAGGCTATCTTGGCCAGCGTCACCAGCGGCGGCAAGGTACTGGCCTGCGGCAACGGGGGCTCGGCGGCCGACGCCCAGCACTTCGCTGCCGAATTTGTCGGCCGCTACGAGCGCGAGCGTCCTGAGCTCGGTGCGATCGCCCTGACCACAGACAGCTCCATCCTAACGGCCATTGCCAACGACTACGACTTCAGCGTGATTTTTTCCAAGCAGATCCGCGCGCTGGGCGGTGCGGGCGATGTGCTGCTGGCACTGAGCACCAGCGGCAATTCGGCCAATGTGCTGGCGGCCGTCGAAGCCGCCCATGAGCGTGAGATGACAGTCGTGGCCCTGACCGGCCGTGGCGGCGGAAAAATGACCGCCGCCTTGCGCGAAACCGATGTGCATATTTGCGTGCCGCATGAACGAACCGCGCGCGTCCAGGAGGTGCATCTTCTTGTGCTGCACTGCATTTGCGACGGGGTGGACACACAGTTACTTGGCGATCTGGAGACTTCCGTATGAAACATGTTGCAGTGAAACGCCTGGCCTGGTCGCTGGGCGCGACGGTATTGCTTTCTGGTGCCCTGACCGCCTGCGTCCCGCTGATGGTGGGCGGCGCCGTGGCAGGGGGCTCCATGGTCGCCACCGACCGCCGCACCTCGGGTACCCAGCTGGAAGACGAGGGAATCGAGTTGCGGACCCGCAACCGGATCCGCTCGGCGGTCGGCACACGCGTGCGCGTCAGCGTGACCAGCTACAACCGCCAGGTGCTGCTGACCGGCGAGGTGCCCAGCCTGCAGGACAAGCAGTTGGTCGAGCAGGTGGTGGCGGGGGGCGAAAACGTGCTGTCGGTGGTCAATGAGCTGGCCGTGATGAACAGCCCATCGCTGGTGGAGCAGTCATCGGACGCGCTGGTCACCGGCCGCGTCAAGGCCATGCTGATGGATGCCCGGGATCTGCATTTCAATGTCTTCAAGGTGGTGACCGAGCGCGGCACCACCTACCTGATGGGGCGCGTGACCACCCGCGAGGCAGACGGCGCCACGGCCGTCGCGCGTGCAGTGCCCGGCGTTCAAAAGGTGGTGCGTATCTTTGAAATCATCAGCGAAGACGAACTGGCGCGCATTTCTCCGAATGGCGCCAGGCCGCAAGCGGCACCTGCCAGGGCCGCAGGCGGCTAATGCACCGCTGCTGACCCGCTCGCCGGGCTGCCGGCAACAGCCCCGATGAAGAAGCTGGCCGGGTCTATTTCAGGCGCTTGATCAGGCTGGAGGTGTCCCAGCGCTGGCCGCCCATGGCCTGCACATCTCCATAAAACTGGTCCACCAGCGCCGTGACGGGCAGGCGGGCGCCGTTGCGCCTGGCTTCATCCATCACCAGCCCCAGGTCCTTGCGCATCCAGTCCACCGCAAAGCCAAACTCAAACTGGTCGGCCACCATGGTCTTGCCGCGGTTGTCGAGCTGCCAGCTTTGGGCCGCGCCCTTGCCGATCACGTCCAGCACCTGGTTCACGTCCAGCCCGGCCTTCTGGCCAAAGGCGATGGCTTCGCTCAGCCCCTGCACCAGGCCTGCAATGCAGATCTGGTTGACCATTTTGGTGAGTTGCCCGGCGCCGCTTTCGCCCATCAGCGTGAAGGCTTTTGCAAATGCCATCCCGGCCGGCCGAACCGCCTCGAAGGTGGCGGCATCGCCGCCGCACATGACCGTCAGTGCGCCGTTTTGTGCGCCCGCCTGGCCGCCTGAGACCGGCGCATCGATGAACTGCAGGCCGATGTGTTGGGCGGCTGCGCACAGTTCCCGGGCAACGTCGGCCGAAGCGGTGGTGTGGTCCACCAACACAGCGCCTGCCGCCATGCCCGCAAACGCGCCGTCCGCACCCAGCGTGATGGAACGCAGGTCGTCGTCGTTGCCGACGCAGCTAAACACGATGTCGGCACCCGCCGATGCATCCTTCGGCGTCGCGGCCGAAGTACCCCCGAATTCCGCGACCCAGGCCTGCGCCTTCGCCGGGCTGCGGTTGTACACCGTCACCTGGTGGCCCGCCAGCGCCAGATGGCCGGCCATGGGGTATCCCATGACGCCCAGGCCCAGAAAGGCGACTTTGCGCGGGGAGGAGGCTTCGTAGGTTTTGGGGTGGGTGCTGGACATGGTGAGGTTGGAATTGGAATTGGAATTGGATGGGGGGTGGATGCGTGTGTTTTTTTTTGACAGGCGTCGCCCGCGGCTTACACAATCGCGAAGTGTTCGGTGCCCGCCGCCAGGTCGATTGATTTGGCGCGCTGCGAATTGAGTTTGATCTGCAGCCGCAGGTCGTTCACCGAGTCGGCGTTGCGCAAGGCGTCTTCGTAGGTGATGTGGTTGCTTTCAAAGGCGTCAAACAGCGCCTGGTCAAAGGTCTGCATGCCCATGTTGCGGCTTTTCTTCATGACCTCCTTGATCTCAAGCACATCGCCCTTGAAGATCAGGTCCGAAATCAGCGGCGAATTGAGCATGATTTCAAACACGGCATGGCGGCCTTTGCCATCTTGCAGGGGGACCAGCCGCTGCGAAATCATGGCCCTGAGGTTGAGCGACATGTCCATCAGCAACTGGGTGCGGCGTTCTTCGGGGAAAAAGTTGATGACCCGGTCCAGCGCCTGGTTGGCACTGTTGGCATGCAGCGTGGCCAGGCACAGGTGGCCGGTTTCGGCAAATGCCAGGGCGTGCTCCATGGTTTCGCGGTCGCGGATCTCGCCCATCAAAATCACATCCGGCGCCTGGCGCAGGGTATTTTTCAGGGCGGCCTCCCAGCTGTCGGTGTCCAGTCCCACTTCGCGCTGCGTGACGACGCAATTTTTGTGCGGGTGGACAAACTCCACCGGATCTTCAATCGTGATGATGTGGCCAAACGACTGCTCGTTGCGCCAGTCCACCATGGCCGCCAGGGTGGTGGACTTGCCCGAGCCGGTCGCGCCCACGAGAATCGTCAGCCCCCGCTTGCTCATCGTCACGTCCTTGAGCACCTGGGGCATGCGCATCGCGTCAATGTTTGGCAATGACGCCGGGATCACCCGTATCACCATCCCCACCTTGCCCTGCTGGATAAATGCATTGACACGAAAGCGCCCCGTGCCCGGTGGCGAGATCGCGAAGTTGGACTCCTTGGTGCGTTCAAACTCGGCGGCCTGCTTGTCGTTCATGATGGCGCGTGCAAGCGCCAGCGTGTGGCCTGCATTGAGCGGCTGGGACGATACCTTGGTCATCTTGCCGTCCACCTTGATCGCCGGCGGAAAGTCTCCGGTGATGAACAGGTCGCTGCCGCCGCGGCTGACCATGAGCCGCAGGAGGTCGTTGATAAATTTACTGGCCTGATCGCGTTCCATGACTTGTCCTTTGGATCTTCTGCGCGTACAGCGCCTAGTTCTTGTTTTCTGCCACTCGGGCACTGACCACCCTCAGGCGCAGCGACAGCTTGCGCGCCAGCAGCGCAATCAGGCTGGCGGCCAGCGCGGCGTCAGACGACATCATCTCGTCGAGCGCCTGCGCGCTCAGGATGGCGATCTCGCATTCGGTCAGCGGGCTGCAGGCTGAAAAGCGCATGCCGCTGTCGAGCAATGACATTTCACCCAAAATGTCGCCGGGCCGCGCTTGCGCAAGGCGCAGGCGCTCGCCCCAGGGCTGCACGCGGTCTACTGCGATGCTGCCCGTCAGCAGCACGATCATGAAGTTGCCGTACTCTTCCTGCCGGATCAGGTCGCGATCGGCCTGCACCGTGGCAAAGTCAAAAAACTGCTCCAGCCGCGGCACCGCGTCGGTGGCCAGGCGCATCATGTATTTGTCCTTGGCCCACAGCGCCTGCAGCAGCTTGCTGCCCCGAGAGCTCGACAGGCGCTTGGCGCCAATCTCGTTGGCACGCGCTTCCCACGGCACCAGCATGGATGAATCGACGCCCAGCTCTGCAAACGCCGTGGTGAACATCAGCGAGTCCTGGCGGTTTTCGTCACTGCTGTTCGGGGTGGGGCGTTTGAGAAGTCCGAGTAGACTTTTCATGAAAATTCCTTTGAATACGCGGCAAGTCAACCAGGGAAGTTGTCAGGGATCTTGGCTTTGCCGCGGGCTTCCGCGGCGGAAATCACGTTGCGCTTGACCAGGTCGGTCAGGTTCTGGTCCAACGTCTGCATGCCGACACTGTTGCCGGTCTGGATCGACGAGTACATTTGCGCGACCTTGGCTTCCCGGATCAGGTTGCGGATGGCGCTGGTGCCCAGCATGATTTCATGGGCCGCCACCCGGCCCTGGCCGTCCTTGGTCTTGCACAGCGTTTGCGAGATCACGGCCTGCAGCGATTCGGACAGCATGGAGCGGATCATCTCTTTTTCCTCGGCCGGAAACACGTCAATGATCCGGTCAATCGTTTTGGCGGCGCTTGACGTGTGCAGCGTGCCAAACACCAGGTGTCCGGTTTCGGCAGCGGTCATGGCCAGGCGAATGGTTTCCAGGTCGCGCATTTCACCCACCAAAATCGCATCCGGGTCTTCGCGCAGCGCAGATTTCAGCGCCGCAGAAAAGCTCAGCGTGTGCGGGCCGACCTCGCGCTGGTTGATCAGGCATTTCTTGGACTCATGCACAAACTCGATCGGATCCTCAACGGTCAGGATGTGGCCGTACTCGGTTTCGTTCAGGTAGTTGACCATGGCCGCCAGCGTGGTCGATTTGCCCGACCCCGTGGGGCCGGTCACCAGCACCATGCCGCGCGGCTTCAACGCCAGGTCGCCGAAAATTTTCGGCGCGCCCAGTTGCTCCAGCGTCAGGATCTTGGACGGAATGGTTCGCAGCACCGCACCCGCGCCGCGGTTATGGTTGAAGGCATTGACCCGAAAGCGCGCCAGGCCCTCGATTTCAAACGAGAAATCCACCTCCAGAAACTCTTCGTAATTCTTGCGCTGGGTGTCATTCATGATGTCGTACACCATGGCATGCACCTGCTTGTGGTCCAGCGGATCGACGTTGATGCGCCGGACATCGCCATGGACACGGATCATGGGGGGCAAGCCTGCCGACAAATGCAAGTCGGACGCCTTGTTCTTGACGCTAAATGCCAGCAGCTGCGTGATGTCCATTCCAGGGGTCCTTGGAGGTCGAAATTGAGTTTTAGTTTGTAACTGGGTTTACAGTTCGATTATGACCATGATTGCGCAGAATCTTAAGCTCGTCCGTGCCCGCATGGCGGCCGCCTGCCAGGCCGCCGGACGCGACCCGGCCAGCGTGCGCCTGCTGGCGGTTTCCAAGACCTTTGGCGTTGATGCGGTGAGGGAGGCGGCGGCGGCCGGGCAGTACGCGTTCGGTGAAAACTACATCGCCGAGGGCGTCGACAAGATTCTGGCGCTGCGCAGCAGTCCCCTTGGGGGGCCGGCGCTGGAGTGGCACTGCATAGGCCCGGTGCAAAGCAACAAGACCCGGCTGGTTGCCGAGCACTTTGACTGGGTCCAATCAGTCGACCGGCTCAAAATTGCCCAGCGCCTGAGCGAGCAGCGACCGCCCCATTTGCCGCCGATGCAGGTGTGCCTGCAGGTAAACATCGACGGCGGTGCCAACAAGTCCGGCCTGGCGCCGGGCGACGTGCTGGCGCTGGCCCAAGCGGTCGCGCAACTGCCCCGCCTGGCGCTGCGCGGCTTGATGGCGATTCCCGAGCCGGCTCCTGACTTTGTAGCTGCTTGTGCCCTGCATGAAAGAGCTAAGGCCTTGTTTGATGCCATCAATAATGCGGGCGTGCTGGCTGTGCCCATGGACACCCTGTCGCTGGGCATGACGGCCGACCTGGAGGCGGCGATTCATGCCGGCAGCACCATGGTGCGGGTCGGTACCGCCATTTTTGGCGGCCGTTGATCAAAACCCGAGCGACAGCCGGGTGGTGGATTTGACTTCTTCCATCACCGCGTAGGTGCGGGTTTCGCGCACGCCGGGCAGCTGCCACAGCACGGTGCCGGCAAATGAGCGGTAGGCGGCCATGTCGGCCATGCGGGTCTTGAGCAGGTAGTCAAAGCCGCCCGCCACCATGTGGCATTCCATGATCTGCGGGTGCACCTGAACCGCCGCCTTGAAGGCTTCAAACACGTTGGGTGTGGTGCGGTCCAGCAGCACTTCGACAAACACCATCATGCCGGCGCCCAGTTTCAGCGGGTTCAGCCGCGCCTCATAGCCCAGAATGAAGCCGTCCCGTGTCAGCCGCTGCACCCGCGCCAGCACGGCGGTGGGCGACAGGGCCACGCTCTCGGCCAGCTTGAGGTTGGAGAGCCGGCCGTCCTGCTGCAGAACATTCAGGATTTTCAGGTCGATGCGGTCGATGTCGGTTGATGCTTCAAGCATGAGTAGTGAATTATTCGGTAAATTACTGAAATATAGCGAGAAATTCCAAGGACTTCCCAGGAGCATCAGGGCATCGAACTGAATTTCCCCACTTTTCTAGTGAATGGAGTCTCTTATGCCTGCCGCTGCCCCCCGCCTGCCCTTTCCCTACCGATCCGAAGCCGAGATCGTGACGCGCCACCTGCAGCGCCTGTCCGGCGCGCTCGACTGGGCCGCCGCCGCCCAAGCCGCGCAGCCCTGGGTGCAGGCCGTGCGCGGCAACCCGCCGCCGTTCTGGGCCATGGAAAGCCTGCTCAAGGAATACCCGATCTCCAGCGCCGAAGGCCTGGCCCTGATGCGCCTGGCCGAAGCCCTGCTGCGCGTGCCCGACGCCGAAACCGCGATTGCGCTGACGGCCGACCAGCTCGGCCGCGCCGACTTTGATGCGGCCGGCGACGGCGTGCTGCAGCGCCTGTCCTCGTCGGCGATTGCCCTGTCCAAGAAGTTCCTGCCCGACGAAGGCCAGCCCGGCCTCGGGTCCAAGCTGGGCGCGCGCACCGTGGTCGCCGCCACCGTGCGCGCGGTCCAGCTGCTGGGCCGGCAATTTGTGCTCGGCCAGACCATAGGCGACGCCATGAAGGAGGCCGATGCCGCGCGCAAGAAAACCGCCCGGCTGGTGTTCAGCTACGACATGCTGGGCGAAGGCGCACGCACCGATGCCGATGCGCTGGCCTATCTGGCCAGCTACACCCATGCTATTGAATCCATCGCGGGTAGCGCCGATAAAACAGGTGCGTGCGAGAAAAACGACGGCATCTCCATCAAGCTCAGCGCGCTCCATCCGCGCTATGAAGACGCCCAGCGCGCCCGCGTCATGGCCGAACTGGTGCCGCGTGTCTGGGGCCTGTGCGTGCTGGCCGCGCAGGCCAATATCAATTTGACGATCGACGCCGAGGAAGTCGACCGGCTGGAGCTGTCGCTCGACGTGTTTGAAGCGCTGGCCGCCCAGGTTGCGCAGCACCAGCCGCATTGGCGGGGCTTTGGCCTGGCGCTGCAGGCCTACCAGACCCGCGCGCTGGAACTGGTGGAGCATGTGATTGGCATCGGCCGCAAATACCAGCTGCGCCTGATGTGCCGGCTGGTCAAGGGCGCCTACTGGGATTCGGAAATCAAGCGCGCCCAGGAGCTGGGGCTGCCGCGTTACCCGGTGTTCACCCACAAGCAGCACACCGACGTGGCCTACCTGGCCTGCGCCCAGGCGCTGCTGGCCGCGCCCGACGCGGTGTATCCGCAATTTGCCGGGCACAACGCCGGCACGATTGCCGCGATTGTCCAGATGGCCGAGCGCTCCGCAGCTACCAATGTGCGCCGCGCCGGGCCGCCCCAAGCAAGCACAGCCCCCTCGGGGGGCAGCGCAGTACGCGAAGCGACAAGCGTGGGGGCCGCATCTTTGTTTGAGTTGCAACGCTTGCACGGCATGGGCGAGGGGGTGTTCCGCGAGGTGCTGAAAAATCCGCTGATCAACTGCCGCGTCTACGCCCCGGTCGGCGCGCACCGTGACCTGCTGGCCTACCTGGTGCGCCGCCTGCTGGAGAACGGCGCCAACTCGTCGTTTGTGCACCAGCTCGCCGATGAATCGGTGGGCATGGACCAGCTGCTGGTCTCGCCGCTGCGTCTGGACCGGTCGACCTTTCTGCCGCTGCCGCCCGCGCTGTTCGGTGCTGCGCGCGCCAACAGCCTGGGGCTGGACCTGACGGTGGACCGCATGCGCGCGCCGCTGCTCGCTGCGCTCCATGCCGTGGCCGTGCCGGTTGTTCCGGAGTTTGATGTCAAATTGGCCTCAAGCGCAGTAGCTATGGGGGCTGCAAGCTATCAGAAATGGAGCAAAGTGCCGGTCGCGGAGCGCGCCGCCGTGCTGCGCCGCGCCGCCGATGCGCTGCAGCAGCAACTGCCCCGGTTCTGCGCGCTGATGGTGAAGGAGGCGTTCAAGACCTGGGGCGACGCGGTGTCAGAAGTGCGCGAAGCGATCGACTTCCTGCGCTACTACGCCAACGAGGCCGAGCGCATCATGGCGCCCGTGGCCTTGCCCGGCCCGACTGGCGAGACCAACGCCCTGCGGCTGAACGGGCGCGGCGTCTGGGTCTGCATCAGCCCGTGGAATTTCCCGCTGGCAATTTTCATCGGGCAGGTGGCGGCGGCCCTCAGCACCGGCAACGCCGTGCTGGCCAAGCCTGCCGAGCAAACACCCGGCGTGGCCTGGGAAGCGGTGAAGTTGTTGCACCAGGCCGGTGTGCCCGAAGGCGCGCTGCAGCTGCTGCACGGCCCCGGCGACACCGTGGGCGCGGCGCTGGTGGCCGCGCCCGGCGTGGCGGGCGTGGTGTTCACCGGCTCGACCCAGGTGGCCAGGCTGATCAACCGCGCGCTGGCCGCCAAAGACGGCCCCATCGTCCCGCTGATTGCCGAGACCGGCGGCATCAACGCCATGCTGGTCGACAGTACTGCGCTGCCCGAGCAGGTGGCCGACGCGGTGGTGCAAAGCGCCTTTCGTTCGGCCGGCCAGCGCTGCTCGGCGCTGCGCCTGCTGTGCGTGCATGAAGGCATTGCCGACGCCGTGATCGAGATGATCCAGGGGGCGGCCCGCGAACTGGTGGTGGGCGACCCGGCCGCGCTGGCGACCGATGTGGGGCCGGTGATTGACCGCGAGGCCTTTGACAACATCACGCGGCATCTGGAGCGCCTGGATTCATCGTCAAAAGTGCTTTTACTCCATACGGAACGGGAAAAACAAGCGACTGATTCAATGGCAAACCTGGTCTGGCCCGCCGCCTTTGAAGTGGCCAGCCTGGCCGAGGTGAAAGACGAAATCTTTGGCCCGGTACTGCACATCGTGCGCTGGGGCAGCGGGGCGCTTAAAACCCCTGAAGCGGTGATCGCGCAGATCAACGCGCTGGGCTACGGCCTCACGCTGGGCATCCAGACCCGCATCGACGCGCGCGCGCAGGCGCTGGCCGCTGCCGCGCATGTTGGCAACGTCTACATCAACCGCAACATGATTGGCGCGGTGGTCGGCTCCCAGCCCTTTGGCGGGGAAGGCCTGAGCGGCACCGGCCCCAAGGCGGGCGGACCGCACTACCTGTACCGCTTTTGCAGCGAACAGACGGTGACGGTGAACACCACGGCGGCCGGCGGCAATGCAGCGCTGCTGGCCAGCGCTTAAGGCGCCGAGGATGCCGAAGATGCCGGGCAGGTGTCCTGCCTGCGCAGGTAGGCTTCCAGCTGCGCAATCGGCAGCGGTTCTGAAAACAGGTAGCCCTGAAAGTGCTCGCAGCCCTGCTGGATCAAGAAGTCGCGCTGGGCCTGCGTTTCCACGCCCTCGGCCACCACGCCCAGCCCCAGGCTCTGGGCCAGCGTGATGATGGCGCGCGAAATGGCGGCGTCGTTCGGGTCGGTCAGCAGGTCGGCCACAAAGCTCCGGTCTATCTTGAGCTGGTCCAGCGGCAGCCGCTTGAGCACCGACAGCGACGAATAGCCCATGCCAAAGTCGTCGATCGCCAGCGTGACCCCGATCGCCCTCAGCGAGCCCATTTTGGCGATGGTGATTTCCATGCGGTCGGCCAGCAGGCTTTCGGTCAGTTCGAGCTTGAGCCGGTGCGGCGGGATGCCGGTGCGCGCAATCGTCGCCATCACCATGTCGACAAAGTCCGGGTGCCGGAACTGGCGCACGCTGACGTTCACCGCCACGCTCAGCCCCGCTGTCTCTGGCCGGCTGGCCCAGGCCGCCAGTTGCGCGCAGGCGCTCTCCAGCGCCCATTGGCCCAGCGGCAAGATCAGCCCGGTGTCTTCGGCCGCCGGAATAAAGTCGGCGGGCGCCACCAGTCCCTGGCGCGGGTGCTGCCAGCGCAGCAGCGCTTCCACCCCGGTGATGCGGCCGTGGCGGTCGACCTGGGGCTGGTAGTACAGTAAAAACTGCTGTGCTTGCAGGCCGATGCGCAGGTCGGAACTCAGGGCCGCCTTGGCGCTGGCGGCCGCTTGCAGCGCGGGGTCGAAAAAGCAGACGTTGTTGCGGCCCAGGGTTTTGGCCTGGTACATCGCCAGGTCAGCCTGTTTGAGCAACTCGTTGACACTGCCCCGCAGGCCGCTGAAGGCCGTCACGCCCATGCTGGCGCTGGCGTGGTGCTGGTGGCCGTCCAGGTCAAACGGCGTGCGCAGTTGGTCCAGTACCTTTTCGGCCACGACACGGGCCCGCGCGGCGGCGGCGCCCGGCTCGTCTCCCAGGTCTTCCAGCATGACGACGAATTCGTCGCCGCCCAGGCGCGCCACGGTGTCGGTCTTGCGCACGCAGTCCAGCAGCCGCGTGGCGACTTTTTGCAGCAGCTGGTCGCCTTTGTGGTGGCCCAGGGTGTCGTTCAGCGCCTTGAAGTTGTCCACGTCGATAAACATCAGCGCGCCCTGGTGACGGGTGCGCGCACTCTGGGTGAGCGCGCGCTGCAGGCGGTCCATCAGCAACTGCCGGTTGGGCAGCTTGGTCAGCGGGTCATAGAAGGCCAGGTGGTGGATCTCGTCTTCGGCCGCCTTGCGCTGAGTGATGTCGCGCCCCACGGCCACCCAATGCGTGAGCTGGCCCGACGGCGCGAGCACCAGCACGATTTCAAGTTCCACCCAGAACCAGCTGCCGTCCTTTCTGAAAATCCGCAGCTCGCTGCGCACCTGTCCGTCTTTGTGCAGCGCCTGGGACATGCGGCGCAGCTCGCGAAGCTGGGGCTCGGGCCCCAGCATCATGCGCGGCGTCTTTCCCAGCACCTCTTCGGGCACGTAGCCGGTGTGCTGTTCGAACGCGTCATTGACAAACACGATGCGCGGAGCGCTTTCACCGGCCGGCAGGGCCTCGGCAATCAGCACAATGTCGTTGAGCCGCGAGATGCTGGTCTGCAGCAGCATCAACTGCTCCTGCGCTTGGCGACGCTCGCTGACGTCGCGGAAATACACGGCCAGGCCTTCTGCGAACGGGTAGGCGCGCACTTCCAGCCACTTGTCCAGCGTCGGGTAGAAGTCCTCGAATTCGGCGCGGTGGTGCGAGGCCAGCGATTTTTCAAGCTGCTGCTTCAGGCGATCACCCACGCCGCCGGAAAACGCCTGCCAGATGGGCTGGCCCAGCAGGTCGCCGGTGCTGCGCTGCAGCAGCCGCTCGCTTTCCTGGTTGAGGTAGGTAAAGCAGCCTTGGCGGTCCAGGGTGACAAAAGCTTCCGTGATGCTGGCCAGCGTGGTGGTCAGGCGCATTGCCAGCCGAAGGGTTTCGCGCTGGGCCTGCTTCTGGGCGGAAATGTCCTGTAAGGCCCCCTGCAGGCGGACGATCTGGCCCTGGTTGTTGCGCACGGCCTCACCCACGGCGCGCACCCATTGCGCGGTTTTGGCGCTGGCCCCAATCTGCATTTCTTCGTCAAACGGCGTGCCGTCCTGGCTGCAGCGATGAAGCAGGCTGCGCAGTCGTCCGCGCCAGTCTGGCCTGAACCGGTCCGTCATCGCGTCCAGCAGCAGGGCGCCGCCTTTGGGGACGCCCAGAATCGCCGCGAACTCGTCTGAATGCATCACCCGGTGGCCCGGCAAGTCCATGGACCAGCTGCCGATGTGCGCCGTGCGCTCGGCCATGTCCAGCAGGCTGCCGCCTGGCGGCTGGGTGGCGGGGGACGCTGCCGCGTCTTCGCAGGTGAAGTCATGCGTCATCGATGACGTCCTTTTGACAGGTCTTCAGCCGTGCCTGAAAACAAGTCAGCACTGGCGTTGAAAGCAGGGGAGGGTGTCGGCGTTACACCCGTAACAGTCTACAAGTCAATGCACGGTTCTGTAGAACCAATGCGCTTGCGTTTGTTCCGCATCAACTGCACGGCAGTTTTTTTGCAGAGGGGTGCAAGCTGCGTTTGTGCAGGTGTCAGCAAGTGCTTCAGAACCAGTTGAGAAATCTCAAGCACCGATACACGGCGCTGACGTATTTTTCAGACAAGTGCCAAAACATTGAAAAGCTGTCGGCCAGGTTGGCCCATCGTCACGAAATGCAGAGGAAGCCACCATGAACATATTTGAGACGCTCGGACACTGCCCGGATGTCGCCACCTTGAAGCCCGCCTTGCAGCGGCTGTGCGGAACGTTCGGTCGGGTTGTGCGGCTGGATGTGCTGACGGCCATGCACGAGGGCACGCGGCAGGCGATTTGCTTTTTGCGGCTGGATTCACCCGAGAAGGAGCAAGTCCTCATGAAAACGCTGGGTGTGGGGCGTTTTGGGGGGGAGATCGTGTTTGTGGTGGATCTTCATGCGCCCGCGACCGACCAGGACACCGGCCCGTCTTCCCAGTGGACCGAATTTGATGATGCCGACTAGGCGTCTGCCTGTGCCCTCATGCATGGCGCCGTGCACCAGGAAAAAACAACAGAAAGAACACCATGTGGCTGGTTGATACCTTTTTCCTGAATCCCGATGGACGAAAGTTCACGGCCAGGGTGCTGACCAGACGAAAAAAAATGCAGCCTGCGCGCGCCATGGGTGCTTTGCATGGCCGGGCGGTAGCGGGGCCGGGCTGCTACGCGCGCCGCCTTTTTTCCTCGTTGCGCGAATTCGCATTCCGCAGGCTTTGCGCGCTGCTGCCATCCTGTGCGCTGGTGTTCGGCTGTGCCATGGGGCGTGCCGCAGCGCCAGGCACGGCCTTTTTTTATGGCACGCCCGTTCCTGTTTCTGCGTTGTCGCACTATGAGCGTGTCGTGGTTGAAGCAGAAAATCTGCAGGACCTGGCCGCACTGCGCAAGGCCGGGGCGGACGTTTTTGCCTATGTCAGCGTGGGCGAAGCGGAGGGCTGGCGGGCATCGTCGCGCGCATTGCCTCCAACGCTGTTTCTGGGCGCCAACGCCGCCTGGAAAAGCCGCATCGCCGACCTGGCCCACCCGGGCTGGCAACGGTATCTGCTTGAAGACCGCATGGCTGCGCTGTGGGCCGCCGGCTATCGCGGCTTTTTCCTGGACACGCTGGACAGCTACCTGCTGGCCGCCAGGAGCCCGGCCGAACAGCAGGCCCAGAGAAGCGCGCTCGTGGCGCTGATCCGGGCGATGCACCAACGCTTTCCCGGCGTCAGGCTGATGTTCAACCGGGGCTTTGAAGTGCTGCCTGAAGTGGGCTCTCTGGCCGTCGGGCTGGCGGCGGAGTCGCTGTTTCAGCGCTGGAACCCGGTGACCCAGAAATACGAGACCGTCAGCGAAAACGACAGGCGCTGGTTGCTGGCGCGCCTGGATGAGGCCCGCCTTCGCTATGGCTTGCCGGTCACGGTGATTGACTACGTGCCTGCGGATCAACCCGAGCTGGCCCGCGCCACCGCGCGCCGCATCGTTGCCCTGGGTTTTACCGCATGGGTGGCCAATCCCGGCCTGGATGTACTGTCGATTGGAGTGGAACCATGAAAAATGACATCGTCACAAAGGACAAGCGCATCGCACTGGTGCGGCCTCTGACGCTTATCACCGCCTTGCTGGCGCTCATTGCCGCGTTGGTGGG
>NZ_JADMJK010000048.1:71632-93401 GCF_018780625.1 Polaromonas sp.
TGCGGCCTCTGACGCTTATCACCGCCTTGCTGGCGCTCATTGCCGCGTTGGTGGGCTTGTTTCCCAGCCAGAAACGATTGACGGCGCTTTCCAGTCAACGCGAGTCGGATGCCTTGTCCATTGCCTACCTGCAGTTGCTTTTACGGGTGCACCCGGACGACGACGCGCTCAGGCGCGCCCTGGCGCACAACCTGGCAGCGGCCGGCAAATGGGCCGACGCGCGCAGCGTTCTGGCGCCCTTGCTGGGTCAGCCCCACGAAGGTGGAAGGCGGGCGCGAATGGAGGCGCTCGAGATCGACTTCCTGATTGTCAAATCCCTGACGACAGACAGCCGGGAACGCACCGGACTCAGAAATGACATCGCCCGTCAAATCGAAAATCTTCGCACGGAAACCAGCGATCATGGCTCGCTGGCGCGCCTGGCGGACATCAGCCTGGCGATGGCCCTGCCCAGTGTGGCGGCACGGATTTACCAGAAACTTGCCGCCGTCGACAAGGCCGGGCGGCAACGCTGGCTGGATCTGGCCGCCACGCAATACCTTGCCAGCGGCGCGCCGGACCAGGCCGCGCGCGCTTACCAGGAGGCGGCCCAGATTGCGCAGGACGACGTGGAGGGCCAGCGCAAATACACGCTGCTGGCGATCGACGCCTACCTGGCGGCCAGCCAGGGCGCACAGGCGCTGGCGCTGGCTGAAGCGTCCGCGCCGCATTTCGCCGGCGATCTGGCGTTCATGCGGCGCATGGTGGCGATGGCATTGGCGCAAAACGACACGGCCCAGGCGCAGCGATCCGGCCGGGCATTGGTGGCGCTGGCGCCGGACGATGCCGACATCCTGTCGCAGCAAGTGGAAGTGGAAATCGCCGCGAAAGACCTTCTGGCGGCGCTTGCGCTGGCGACCCGCCTGGTGGCGCTGGAGCCCGCCAACAATGAAAAACGCACCCGCATGGCACAGCTTGCCGAGTGGGCCGGAAAGCAGGACATCGCGCTGGAGCAATGGCTCTGGCTGGCCCGCGAGCCGTCGGGAACCGAGGCGCGGGCCAACGCCATGCGCCTGGCGCTGGGAAAAGAAGATGACGGCCTGTGGCTGGCGCTGGCCGGGCAGGTGTTTCAGGCGCGGCCCATGAAACCGGAAGAATCCGCCGCGCTGGTCGCCATCCAGTCGCGCGGCCGTGCGCCCAAGCAGTTGGCGGAATTTTTGCAAAACTACGCCAAGCGCTATCCCTTGCAGCGCGCGCAGTGGGAAGCGCTGGCGAACGCGCAGGAACAGCAGGGCGACCTGCCTGCGGCCATCGCCAGCTGGCGGGGCATGAGCCCGCAGTTGATCAGCCCGCCCGAATCGGCGCGCCGCCAGGCAGAGCTGCTGCTGCGCGCCCAGCGGGCGGACGAGGCGTGGGCGGTGTTGCAGGAGGCGCGCGCTGGCGCCGCGCCGGGTGAGGAGGCGTACTGGCAGGCCTACGGCGATGCGGCATGGGCGCGCGAATCAAAGCCTGAAGCGCTGCTGGCGTACCGCACCGCGTGGGAAGGCGGCTCGTCGAATGCCCGGGCGATTGAAAGGCTGATCGCGCTCTATAACGCCAGCGCCCAGCCGGAACAGGCCATTGCGGTGGGCAAGCAGGCTTACCTGCGGCTGGCCGAGGCCCGCTGGTTGCTGCTGGCGATGGACGCGGCCTCCCAGGCGTCCCGCTGGGAGGCGTCGCGCGATTTGTCGAGCCTGGCGCAGCGCGACGAAGTGAAGTTCGCAGGCAGCGAAATGTACTGGCTGCTGGAGGCCAACATTGCCAGTCATGACGGCCGCAAGGCGCGTGCGCGCAAGGCCTACCGGCAGGCGTTGGCACTCAATCCGGCCGCCGTGCCGACGCGGGTGCAGCTCCTGTGGTTCGAGCACGACTACGGCGACGCGCAGCAGCTTGGCGAGCATGTCGCGAAATGGCAGTCCGATGCGCAGGCCGAGCCCGCCTACTGGCCGGTCTATGCGGTGGCTCTGCTCAAGCTCAGGCAGGTCGATGCGTCGCTGGGGTGGTTTGAAAAGCAAGCCGCTGCAAAGCCCGATGACTATGTGTGGCAGGTGGGTTATTTCGACGCGCTGGCCGACGCCGGGGGCGGCGATGCGGCGCAGCGCCTGCGCGCCGGGATGATGCCGCGTTTGCGCGCCAGGCTGGGCGCGGCAGGCAAGGCCGCCAAGCCCCCGGAAAAGACCTTGTGGCTCGCCTACGCCTCGATGGTGAGGCACTTTGAAGGCGAGCCGGCCGGTGACCAGGTGCTGCAGGACATGCTGGCGCGCGGCCACACGGATGCCGATGTCTACGCCTTGCTGGTGGGCTCCAGCCTGGCGCAGGAAAAGTTCGACAAGGCCCGCTACTGGCTGGTGCGCGCCGAAGCCGACCAGCACAAGCTCCCTGCCTACCAGTCGCTGGCGGTTGCGCTGGCGCAAGACGACCGGCAGGCGATTGACCGGATATTGCAGCTGCAGGAGAAAGACCTCACCCCCGCTGACCGGGTCACGGCGCTGCGGCGGCTGGGGCGCAATGTGCTGGCCCTGTCGCTGACTGAGAAAAGCCTGCTGGAGGCGGACGATGCATCCAGCGAGCGGCTGCGTCAACACCGGGAACAACTCAGGGCGCAGCTGGCCCGCCGCATCGAGGCCGGCTACGAGGCCAGGAACCTGTCGGACCTCAAGATCAAGCGCACCGAGGTCGCGGTGAGTTTCCCGCTGGAGGCGGGCCGTGCAACGCTGCGCCTGGCGCGCAACGCGCTGGATCCAGAGGCCGGCGGCGTCTTGAGGCATTCAGGATCGCTGGACGAAAACGACATTTCGGTACTCGCTGAGGTGGCCGTCGGCGCCCATCCGCTGCGGCTCACACTGGGCCGCAATCAGCGCGACGAGCATTCGTTGACCTACGGTCGCCTCGAGCTGACGCATGCACTCACCAAGCGCTGGAACGCGCGGCTGGATGTGGCTATCAATGGCTTGACGGAAGAAACCTCAGCCCTGCGCGCCATCGGCAGCAAGGACAAGGTGGCCGTCGGCGTCAATGGCAGCCTGAGCGAGTCGGTGTATGCACGGGCAGAGCTGGCGGGGCAGCGCTTCAACACGCGCCAGGGCGAAAAACTGGGCCAGGGTGCCCGGCTGGAGGGCGAGATCGGAACCCAGCTTTCCAAGGGCTCGCCGGCCTGGCAGCTGCGCTTGTCTGGAAGCACGGAACGCAACCGCCTGGTCGATAGCCTGCCGGCGTCTCTGCAGCCTTTGGCGGCGTCGCCATCGCAAGCGGTCGAGGGAATTTTGTCCTCTCGCTTTAGCACGCTGGGGGTTGGCGCCACGCTTCGGACTGGCCAAGGCGAGGGCATGGAGCGCCGTCCGCAGGGCGTGGTGGATGGCTGGGTTGGCCGTCAATGGCCCGCGAACGAGCTGGCCTACAGCCTGCGTGCGGGCATGCGCTTGCCTGTGGTCAGCGCTGGCCAGGTCCGGTTTGAAGCGTTTTACACCAACGTCCAGGGCGGGGTGTCTTCGCAGGCGAATCGCGGTGTCGGCGTCTGGTATCGGCACGAGTTTTGAGGTCATGAAATTTCATGCGCAAGCAACAGCAGCCATGACACCCAGAGTTCTTTTATGAAATGGATATTTCCCTTGCGTGGATCCAATAAGGATTCCTTGCCCGGATCGTCGCGCCTCCCCGCCGCGATGCGGGCGGGCAGCAAGCCGACAGCCGCCATGGCGCCCCCCGAAAGCGCCGCTGTCAGTCCTTTCGATGCGCGCCCCCATTTGCGCTTGGGCCTCGTGTGCGCCGAAACACTTGTTTTCGGCGGCCTGCTTCCTGGCGCCCTGGTGTGGTTTTCCAAAGGGCAGTCGCAGCACTTTGTATTGCCCTTGCTGGTTTTTTTTCCGCTTCTGCTGGGTTTGCGCTATGGTTTTCTGGCGGGCAGCGTGGGCGCCGCCCTGACGGCAGCGGCCGTGGCCTGGATGAATTATCTGAACCCGGTGGTCCTGGGCGACTATCCCAAGGCGCAGGCCGTCGTCCTGCTGCTGGCAGGCATGGCCGCAGGCGAGGCGCGCGACATCTGGAATGCCCGGATGCGCCAGCTCGACTACATCTGTCACTATCACCAGACGCGACTGCAGCAATTCACCGGCGCCTACCAGGCCTTGCAGGTGTCGCACGCCCGGCTTGAACGGCGGATGGTCGGTGGTGCGACCAGCTTGCGCACAGCGCTGGAGCGGCTCAGGCTGCGGGAGCCCGCCGCCGGTGCAGACCCACAAGCGCCACTGGGCGGCATTGGTGACTGGCTGCTGGAGATCATGGCGGATGTCGGCAGCCTGCATACGGCGGCCGTGTATGCGCTCAATGACCGGGGCGTGTTGCGCCTGCCTGCAGTGGCAATGATCGGCCAGGCGGCCGAACTGTCGCCCTTTAACCCCTTGCTGCGTGAAACCCTGCGCACCGGCGCGCTGACCAGCGTGCATGCGGGCAACGAAGCGGTGCATGAGCCTGTCATTGCCGTGGTGCCCCTGGTCGATGCCATCGGCCATATTCATGGCGTCGTCAGCATCAGCGACATGCCATTCCTGAACATCCACCAGGAAACCTTTGAACTGCTGGGCGTGCTGGGCCGGCACATCGGCGATATCCTGGCGCGCCGCACGCGGCCTGCCGAGGAATTGCTGGGCTTTCACGCCTTGCGCTACAGCCTGCAGCGCAACCTCATGGATGTTAAAAAACATGGACTGCCGGCCGCATTGCTCGCTTGCAAGATCGTGGATGCGGACCGCTCCGATGCGCTGGTGGCCCACTGCTGCCACGACAGCCGGGGACTGGACCAAAGCTGGATTTCAAGAAACAGAAAAGGCCAGCCGGTGGTGGTGAAAATACTGCCCATGACCGATGAGGCGGGCGTCAAACGCTTTCTGGCGCGGCTGGAAAGCGGCCCGCCCGGTGCGGGTGGCGCCAGGAGCGGCATCATCACCTACCTGTGGATGCTGGAAAAAAACCGGACGGCCGATGACATGCTGTCGGAGATCGCCACCGCCTGCGATATTGAAACGCTTGGCGCCGGAAAAACCGGGCCGCCCGGGAAACCCGCAATGGCTGTGCCAGCCGAGCCGCCTGGCCCAACGTCCGGGGCGGCGCTATGACATGGGCGTGGCTGGCCTGGCCGTTGTGTGCGCTTGCGCTGGTGCTCGATGCCGGGATCGCCAGCCTGATGCTGGCGCCTGGGCCTTCCGCGCCGCAGCTGATGGCCGCTTTGCTGGCGCATGCCGCAGCTTGCCTGCTGTTTTCAATGGCGCTCATCAGGCTGCTCCCGGCGACATTTGGCAAACCGGCTTTTGCCTCTGGCCTGTTTGTTTTCATGACGATTATTTTTATTCCGGTACTGGGCATGGTGGGGCTGCTGGTCAGCATCGTTCCCCTGCTGCGCCGCCGGGGCCCGGTGGCTCGACCCGTCGAGTGGCAGCATCCGCAGCTGCCAGACTTGCCGAGCCAGCCCGATGCGCCGCGCGCCAGCGGCGGCCTCCTGGGGTCCGGTGATCTGGCCGGCACCTTGCAGCACGCCAAAGACCCCAGGAAGAGGACAGAGGCGCTGATTGCAACGCTTGCGCTCGAGGACGTGCATGCGGTGCCCTTGTTGCGGCTGGCGCTGAAAGACCCCGATGACGAGGTCCGGCTGCTGGCTTTTTCCCTCCTGAATCGCAAGGAAAAAGCCATTGAGGCGCGCATGCGCGCAAGGCAGGCGCGCGCGGGTGAATGTGAGCCCGATCAGGTGTTTTTGAAGCATAAGGCGCTGGCGCACGACTTCTGGGAACTGGCCCAGCTCGGCGCCTCCCAGGGAAGCACGCAAACCGCATTGTGTGGCCGGGCGCTCGAGCAGGTGCAGGCCGCGCTGCAGTTGCGTCCGCACGACGGGGGCCTGCATTTCCTGCGGGGTCAGATTCACCTGAAGGCGCGGCAGCTCGATGCCGCAAGCGACGCCCTGGAGGCGGCCTGCCGGTGCGGTGTCGATATGCGCCAGGCGGCGCCCTTGCTGGCCGAAATAGCGTTTCGCAAGCGGCGCTATGCCGATGTAAAACACCATTTGAAGCGGGCTGGCCGTCGCAAGGCGGCGCCAACGCTGCGTAGCGCATCAACCTATTGGGACGGGGTGTGACATGCCCCCGCGTCGCTATGACACGGACATCACGCTGCTGCTGGAGGGCACCTATCCTTTTGTGCGTGGTGGCGTTTCCGGCTGGGTCCACCAGCTGATCGAGGGCCTGCCCGAGCTTAGTTTTGCACTGGTTTATCTGGGTGCTGAGCGACCCGACCGTGAAGACATCCGTTACCCCTTGCCCCCCAATGTCCAGAGCCTGACCTGCCATTACCTGATGGATGGGGTCGCCATCAGCGAGACCAAGGTGCGACCGGGGGACCCGGCCTATTTTTCGGCGAGCGCCAAACTGCATGCGTGGTTTCGCAGTCCTGAAGGCGAGCCTGAGCCTGAATGGCTGGACCGGGTGCTGCTGCAAGAGGGCCAACCAGAAGGCGCTTGTACGCGGGATTTCTTTCACAGCAAGGCGGCGTGGACGCACATCAGTGAGAGCTATGCCCGCCAATGCCCGGATGCGTCGTTCCAGGCCTATTTCTGGAGCGTGCGCAACATGCATATGCCGCTGATGAAGCTGGCTGAAATTGCGCGCACCGTTTCGCCCTCACGGGTTTTTCATTCCGTCACCACCGGTTATGCGGGCCTGCTGGGCGCGATGCTCAAGCAACTGAGCGGCCGGCCCCTGATTCTGACCGAGCACGGCATCTACACCAAGGAACGCAAGCTTGAGCTGCAGTCCATGTTCCTGCGCGAGCAGCACGGCAGCTTCACCCACCCGTCGGGCGACGGCATGGAGCACTACAACCAGGCCTGGATCCGGATGTTTGAAGGCATCGGGCGCCTGGTCTACGCGGCCGCTGATCCGATCATCACGCTGTATGAACAAAACAGGCTGCGCCAGGTCCGTGACGGAGCGGACGCCGCGCGCACGCGCATTATTCCGAATGGCGTTGAGGTTGAACGCTATGCGCCCCTGCGTGCCAGCCGACCGGCGCAAACGCCCATGGTCCTGGGCTTGATTGGACGCATCGTTCCCATCAAGGACATCAAGACCTTTATCCGCAGCGTCGGTGTGCTGGCGCAGCGGCTGCCCGAGGTGGAGGGCTGGCTCATCGGGCCGGAGGAAGAAGATCCCGGTTATGTCGACGAATGCAGGGCGCTGGTGCAAAGCCTGAAGCTGGAGGGCCGCATCCGGTTTATGGGCTTTCAGAAGGTCGAGGACATCCTTCCGCAATTGGGTCTGATGGTCCTGACTTCCGTCAGCGAGGCCTTCCCGCTGGTCATGGTCGAAAGCTACGCGAGCGGACTGCCGGTGGTGGCGACCGATGTTGGCGCCTGCCGCGACCTGATCGAGGGTAAAGAGCTGGACGATCGCGCCTTGGGCCATGCCGGCGAAGTCGTGCCTATCGTCGACCATGAGGCGCTGGCGCGTGCCGCCTTTGACCTGCTGACCGACTCCGTGCGCTGGCGCGCAGCGCAGCAGGCCGGAATTACCCGTGTCGAGCGCTATTACCGCCAGTCGCGCGTGATTGACAGTTACCGCGAAATCTACCAGACGGTGGGAGACCGCTGATGGCCGGGATCGGATTCGAGCTGCGCCGGTTGATGAAAAAAGGAACGCTTGGCGGGCAGGTGCAAGCCTACGCCTTTGCGGCTGTCATTGGCAGCGGGCCGTGGGTGATGTCTATCGTCGCCATCCTGGCCATCGGCCTGCTCAACCTCAGCCAGGGCCTGCCGTCCAGCTTTGTGGGGCAGTTCCAGGTGTCGATTACTTACCTGATGGCGTTCTCGCTGATTTTGACCGGCATGCTGCAACTCGTGTTCACCCGCTACGTGGCCGACCGCCTCTATGAGCGGCGCGACAGGACGATTCTGGCCAACCTGTTTGGCGCCCTGACCCTGACCTTTTTAACGGCGGGTGCACTGGGAGGCGCCGCGCTGGTGCTTTGGCCGGACGGATCATTGGCCTACAAGCTGTGCATGCTGACGGGCTTTGTCACGCTGTGCGGCATCTGGATCGTGGTGGTCTTCGCCTCGGCCATCAAGGCCTACCGGCAAATTTTGATGGTATTTTTCATGGGCTACAGCATCACCGTGGCGGCGTCGCTGGGCCTGCGTGCTTATGGTCTGGAGGGTTTGCTGCTGGGCTTTGTGGTGGGGCAGGTGTGCTTGTTCTTTGCCCTGCTGGGGCTGGTGGTGCGCCAGTACCCTGGCGATCAGATGGTGTCTTTCGATTTCCTGCGGCGCCGCCAGATCTTTCCGAGCCTGATTTTCATCGGACTTTTCTACAACGTCGGCGCATGGGCCGACAAGTTCATCTTCTGGACGGACCCGCTCACCAGCGTCCATGTGGTCGGTCCCCTGCGGGCGTCCCCGATCTACGACCTGCCGATTTTCCTCGCCTATTTGTCCCTCATCCCGGGCATGGCGGTTTTCCTGATCCGGATCGAGACCGATTTTGCCGAGAAGTGTGAATCCTTCTACCTGACCATCACGCGCGGCGGCACGCTCGCCCAGATCGTGGACGCCAAGCGTGCCCTGGTCGATTCCGTGCGGGGCGGCATGCTGGCCATGCTCAAGGTGCAGGGCGCTACGACGATTATTTTGCTGATCATGGGCGAGGAGTTGCTGGCCTGGGTGGGCATTTCTCCCATGTACCGCCCGCTGCTGAACGTTGATTTGCTCGCGGTGGCCATTCAGCTGCTGCTGCTCGCCGTGTTGAACGTGCTGTTCTACCTGGACCAGCGCAAAGCCGCCCTGCGCCTTTGCCTTCTTTTTGTGATCTCCAACATTCTTTTGTCCGGCCTGACCTTGTACCTTGGCCCGGCCTTTTTTGGGTATGGCTTTGCGCTCGCTGTGCTGCTGACGGCGGGTGCCGGTTTGCTCACACTCTCGCGCAAGCTGGACCAGCTGGAATGCGAAACATTCATGCTGCAGCCCGTCTATAGCTGAAGCAAAAACCGCTTTGGGCTGCGGCTGTAGCAGCTTTTTGAAGCCGATGCGGTGCCGGGGCTGCGTGCTGGGCGACGTTCCAGCACCCGACAAGTTTCGACACAAGTTCGGGAAATTTTTTGACCAGCGACTTGTGAAATATCAATTCCCGGGCCGGGCAGCCCGTTTCAAATTACCCAAGATGTTTTCTTTAAGGAGTCATGCATGAACACACACGCGACACGCGCGACATACGTCACACGGGCCATGCGCTGCTTGCCGATCGCCGCCTTGTGCCTGGCTGGCCAGGCGATGGCGCAGGCGGCGCCCGCCAATGGCGGCGGCGCCCAGGCGCCCACCGAGCGCGCCAAGCCTGCGCACGGCGAGGTCCGGCCAGTGCCGGCGACGCCGCCGCACTACCCCTCCGCACCGCAGCCGCCAGTGCCCACACGGCGGTAATGCGGTCATGGCTGGGTCCGGGTCAGCGCTTGTTTTTCAACCGATTTGTCGAGCAAGGAGTCCACTGTGAAACTGCAACTTATCTATCAGCGTTCCTGCATCCCGTCCGGGGCGGACGAGGTGCTTCATGGCGCAACGGGCGATGCCCGGGACGCTGACGTCCGGCCTGCTCCGCGCTTGTTCATCAAGCGGGCATCGCTGGCGGTTGCATTTGTGGCGGCAACGTTTCTGGCCGCCTGCGGGGGCGGTGGCTCCGGTGCTGTAGACACTACCGCGGTGGTTGCAGCGCCAACGGCAGAGCAGGTGGTCATCGCTGCCGCCGCACCGACGGCCCGCAATGTGGGCATCAGCGGCACGGCGCAAGTGGGTCAGGTGCTGACCGGCATTTACACCTATGCCGATGCCAACAACGATCCGCAAGGAACGTCGACCTTCCGATGGTTGCGTAGCGGTGTCGCCATTACCGGCGCAACGGCCAAAACCTACACGCTGGTGGCCGCTGACCAGGGCAAGGTCATCATCTTTGAAGTCACTCCGGTCTCGACGGTTGCGCCGACCACTGGTACGGCGGTGGCGTCAAGCGCAACGGCGGCCGTCACGGCGGCTGGTGTCGTTGCTGCGCCCGCGGCACCAACCGCCAGCGCGGTGGCCATCAGCGGCGCGACACCGGTGGGACAGGTGCTGACCGGCAACTACACCTATGCCGATGCCAACAACGATCCGCAAGGCGCCTCGACCTTCCGCTGGCTGCGTGGGGGCGTCGCCATCGCCGGGGCAACGAAAAAAACCTACACGCTGGTGGCCGCCGACCTGGGCAAGGCCATCACGTTTGAGGTAACGCCGGTCTCGACCGTGGCGCCTATCACCGGGACGCCGGTGGTCTCGGCGGCCGTGGTGGCAACGCCGGCGTCCATCGCCCTCAAGCTGCTCGTGATCTCGGCCGAAGGCACCTCGCCCAGCTACCTTGCCACGCTTTCCATCCTTGATCAGATCGGCGTGCCCTATGACAAGATGGTGCTGAAGGGCAGCAACCCCACCGCGCTGCAAATGGTGGCGGGCACCTTGTCCGATGGCGCCGGAAACGGAAAGTACCAGAGCATCATCCTGGAGACCGGTGACCTGGCTGCGTACAACGCGCCAACCAGCAATTACCCTAGCGCGATGACGGCTGCGCAGTGGTCCATGCTGCGGCAGTACCAGTCTGTATACGGCGTCCGGTCGGCCACGATGTACACGCGTCCGGCCTTGACTATCGACGTCAACAATGCCGCGCTGGACCTGACCTATGGCCTGACCTCGGCGGTTGAAGTCATCGCCACCAATGCAAACCCGGTCACGGCGACGTTCACGCCAGCCGGGCAGCAAGCCTTTGGCTACCTGAACACGGCCAACCCGATCTCGATCAAGGACGGTGTCTACACCTATCCGAGCACACCGGCCTCCGCTGCCACGGTGGCGCTGTTACAAACGCCGGCTGCCAAAGCCATCGCCTCCGTGTACACGGCGCCCGAAGGCTGGCAGAACCTGGCCCTTGCGGCAGACAACAATCCTGAACTCACCCATACCCTTTTGCTGGGCTATGGCGTCGTGAACTGGGTAACCCGGGGCGTATTCCTGGGCGAGCGCAAGATCTACCTGAGCGCGCAGCCTGACGACGTGTTCATTCCCGATGATCTCTGGGATCCTGTGAGCAAGACCACCCCGTTGAACAACGCCGCCTTTCGGCACCGCAACAATGCCACCGACTACAACAGCCTGGTGGCGTGGCAGACAGCGCTGCAGGCCAACAGCCAGACCGCCGCGTTCAGTCTTGAGTTGCCGTTCAATGGCGTTGGCTACAACACGGTGGACGCGGGCTACCTGAACCAGGGTGAAACGGTGGACACGCTTTCTCCGGCGGTGCGCGACAACCCCAATGCGTTCAGGTGGATCAACCACACCTGGGATCACACCTCGCTGGATCCTGGTGGCGCGGCGCTGAACGTGACCACGATGAAGCAAAAATTCCAGTTGAACCATGACCTGGCGACCGGCCTGAGCGGCACACCGCCGGTGATGTTTTCCCAGTACAACAAAAACGCTTTCGTCCAGCCGGACATCTCGGGCCTGGAAAATCCGGTGTTCTGGCAAGCGGCCCAGGAGTTCGGGTTTCGCTACATCCTGATGGATACCTCGAAGACCTACGATTTTCGGCCGGCGATAAGCCCCATTGCGCCGAACACGGGCTTCTACAGCAGCCGCGACACCTTTGTGCCCGGCAATCCGCGCATCCTGATCATTCCGCGCTACCCGACCAACCTGTACTACAACGTGTCGACGCCAGCGGAGTGGGTGTCCGAGTACAACCATTTCTTTGGTGCTGCCGGCGTCGTGCCGCCTCCCCCGGGTCAGACGTCATGGTTTGGCGGCGACTCGACCTACGAGCAGATCCTGGACCGCGAGTCCGAGGTGCTGCTGCGTTACATGCTCAAGTACAACGCGAATTCCTGGATGTTCCATGCGGCGAACCTGCGCGACTATGACGGCACGGGTCCGAACAAAAAGTCGCTTCTGTCGGATCTGCTGGACGCGGTGACCGCCAAGTACCGGGCCATGTACAGCCTGCCGGTGCGCAGCCCCAGCCAGAGCGGGATCGGGCAAATCATGGCGGCGCGCATGGCGTACAACAAGGCCATCACCGGTGGGCTCAAGGGCCGCGTCGTGTTTGGCGCTGGGGCCAGCATTGAGCTGACCAATCCGGGCAGCACGCCCGTGACGGTGCCCGTGACCGGTGTCAATATTGGCGGCACGCTCTACGGTGGGCAGCCGATTTCCACGTTTTCGCTGGCGGCCGGCGGCTCCACCACTGTTGCCGTGCCCTAGGCGTGGATGCTGCCGTGGGCCATGCGCCTGCGGCAGCCTGCATGCCAGGGGTTTTCTTAACCTGCCTGCTCAAGGAGTTATTCATGAAGTCACTTGCCCTCTCATCGCCATGCCGCGCTGCGGTACAGGCCGGCTTGGTGCTGGCCTTCGTGCTCGGTCAGATCCCTGTGCATGCGGCAACGCACGCTGCCGTGGCAGCGCCTGAAGGCGACACGGCGCCTGTCCTTGTGTCCAGCGAGCCCGTCAAGCTCAAGCACAAACACCGCAAGATTTCCCGTGCGCCCGTCAAGCTTGAGGCACCTGCCTCAAAGCCGCAGCAGCTGGTGCGCGCGCTTCGTTAGCCGCGGCATCTCACGCCAGGGAGTCCATCATGAATTTGCAACTTTTTTTTCTTCGGGCGGCCGTTGTCGTCAGGGTGAAAATAGCCGTGCTGCTTGCGCTGGTGGTTTTTGCCGTGCTGTGGCCCCTATCTGCCAAGGCCGAGACGCCAACGTCCATCGACATGAAGCTGCTGGTGATTTCTGCCGAGGGCACCGAGCCGGTGTTTGCCGGAATCACGTCCATCCTGAATCAGATCGGCGTTCCCTACGACACCCTGATTGCCCGGCAAACGACGCTGACCCCGCAAACGCTGTCAGACGGTCTGGGCGCAGGGCGGTATCAGGGCATTCTTCTCACCACGGGAAATCTGGCTTATGAGGCCTCACCGGGCGTTTATGAAAGCGCGCTCACCGCGGCCCAGTGGCAAATGCTCTGGCAATACCAGGCTGATTTTCGTGTGCGGCAGGTCACCCTGTACACCTATCCGGGCGGCGCGCCCGACAACTACGGACTCAACGTCATCGGCGCTGCCGACACCAACAGCACGCCGATTCAGGCCAGCCTGACGGCGACTGGAAAGCAGCTTTTCAGCTACCTCAACGCGGCCAATCCGATCTCGATCAAGAATGCCTGGACCTACCTGGCCACGCCTGTTTCGGCGACCAACCCGGTGCCTCTGCTGACGACCGCGAACGGCCATGCCATTGCGTCCATCTACACCTACCCCGATGGCCGGCAAAACCTGACCATCACGACGGACGGAAACCCGGAACTGACGCACACGCTTTTGCTTGGCTACGGGGTCGTCAACTGGGTCAGCAAGGGTTTCTTTTTGGGAGAACGCAAGGTCTACCTGAATGCGCAGCCCGACGATCTGCTGATTGCGGATGACCTGTGGGATCCGGCGCGCCTGTCGGACCTGACCGGGCTTGAATACCGGATGACGGGCAACGATTACACCCGGCTGATCACCTGGCAGAACACCCTGCGGGCATCCAGCACGAATACGGCGCAGATACGCCTGGAAATGCCGTTCAATGGGGTGGGCGCTTCGGGAATTTATCCCAATGACACCTTGACGGCTGCAGTGCGCAAAAACCCGAACCAGTTCAAGTGGGTCAACCACACCTATGAGCATGAACTGCTGACCGCCATCAGTTATGCGGATGCGCTGACGCAACTGAGCAATAACCACAAGGTGGCGCAGCAGCTGAAGTTTCAGCTGTACTTCAAGGACAGCATGATCCAGCCGGAAATTTCGGGGCTCGACAACCCGGACTTCCTGCGTGCAGCGAAGGATTTCGGCATCCGCTACATCCTGTCGGACACGTCACAACCCGGGTGGAAAAGCTCCAGTCCGAACGCCGGGTTCTACAGCGTCCATGAACCCAGCATTCTGATTATTCCGCGCTATCCCACCAACCTCTACTACAACGTATCGACACCGGCCGAGTGGCTGTCCGAGTACAACTACTTTTACGCGCCCGGAGGACTTTTCCCCACCTGGGACCGTGCCCTGACCTACAGCGAAATTCTGGACAAGGAGTCTGAAATGTGGCTCAGGTATTTGCTGAAATACGACTTGAGCCCCGTGATGTTCCACCAGTCCAACCTGCGTGCCTACGACAACAAGAATTCATTGCTGGGCGACCTCATCAACGTGACCTTGAATAAATTCAATAGCATGTACAAGCTGCCGATACGCAGCCCGAGCCAGCATGAAACCGGCGTGTTGATGGCGGCCCGAATGGCCTACAACGCCTCCGGTGTCAGTGGCCGGATTCTGCTGGGCGCGACCAACACCATTGCATTGAAAACGGTGAACCCCGTGAAAGTGCCTTTGACAGGGATAAGTTACGGAAGCACCACGCAGTCTTACGGCGGGCAAACCATTTCCACCTTCTCGCTCGGCGCCAACGGTGCGGTGGCGATCCCGGCGCCCGCATGGTAGCCGGGGATCATGCGCGGCGTTCAGGCGCGCTCTGTGCGCGCCTGAACGGATTACCAGTAGCAGACGGCTTGCTGTCCGGCGCTTGCGTCAGACACCGACGGCGAAAAACCGCGCGCACGGCTGGAGCTAAATGCGGACTGGGCGTCTGCGGTGTTGGTGCAGCTGCCCACGTAGTCCAGCGTGGCAATCCAGAATTTCTGCCCGCCCGGCATCAGGTTCATCGCCGCCCATTTCGTTAACGCGGTTTCGGCATAGGCGTCAAAGGTGGGTTTGTAGACTTCTTCGTGCGCAATGCCGTCCAGCAAGCTGGGGTAGGCCACCGTGCCGGAGGCCCCGGTGGCACGACCGAGGCGCGTGGTGTCGCTGACCGCGTTTTGCATCACGAACAGCAGGTTCGGGTATTTGTCGCGAAGCTTTGCAATCAGGTCCAGTCCACCCTGGCTGCACTTTGCATCGCAGGGCCCGTTGGTGGTGTTGGTGCCGTGCTCCACGATTTCCATGTTGTCGAAGTAAAAACCGTCCACGCCCTGCGCGGCGAGGCGGGGCGCGATGTAGTCCAGCACCAGGCGCTGATACTCGGGATTGCCAAGGTTCATCCAGACCTCGTTGCTGTAGCCGGAATAAGTCCCCGCTTGCGCGCTGGTGTTGGCCGCACAGGAAAGGAGTCCTGCGGGCACCTTCGACCAGTAGCCGCGAAAGCTTTCGCATGAACCCAGGTTCAGGTAGCTCAGCACCTTGTTCTGTCCGTTGCTCTGCAATTGCTTGATCTGTGCCGGTGTGAAGTTGCCCAGGTCAGGGTCGGCATCGATGTCCATGATGCGAAAGGTGGCGGCCATTTTGGGAATGTCAACATTGCCCGCGCTGCCGTAAAAAGAGGCCCATGGCGCGCCGGCTGGAAAGCCACGGCCTGTGGTCGAGGTTGGCGTTGCGCTCGTCAGGGAGGTCTGAGCCGGTTGGCTGGTTGTTTGCAGCGAGGTGGAAGTTTCGGGTGTAGCGCTGACCAGAGCGGGTTGCGTGCTGGTCTGGAGCGCAGCGGTGTCACTGGTGGCGCCGCCGCCGCCGCCGCCACCGCAAGCGCTCAGGGCGCTTGCGGTCGCAAGGAGGGCGGCGTAGCGAAGGGTTGTAAAAAACGAACCGCCGGGGGAGGTGGTTTGCGTTGCAAAAGGAGGGGTGAAGCGTTGTGGCTGAATGGTCATGGGCCGCGAGTCTAGACGTACCGCGCGCTACGGCAATAGCTGCGGTAAGTAGATGTAGGGGTGCTATCTAATGGCCGATGGGCATATTTCCTGACGGCTTGATGCAAATTAACGGACGATCCCGGTAGTTCGTTACGCTTGTGCCTGCCTGCCGGGAATGCAGGAAATTCCTGCGTTGCACGACCCCGCCTGGCGTGGGCCGGCGCCCGGCCTGTTAGCCGCCGACGCGGCGCCCCGACCGGCGGCGTTGCCCGCCCCTGTGCCGAAAAGTAAGAATTAATTTCGTTACCTCTCTTGCATAAGCGGGACGCTTTTAGTTTTTTGCAGACGTACCATTTGCACCTTTTAAGGAAGTCACATGGCAACACCGTTTTTTGGCAAGCGAGAGAATGAGACACCGACCACTGCGCGTCCCGGATCGGCCAATGCGTATGCAAGCACGGGCGTATCCAGCACACTGAACTCCGCCTCCCAAACGGCCAGCCCGTCCAGCGCTGCCAAGCCAGTGGGCGAGGCCTCGACGACCGCAGGCAGCGGCAAGGAAGGCGGCAGCAAGCTGACGGTCGGACCGAACATCAAACTCAAGGGCGTTGAAATCACCGATTGCGACACCCTGGTGGTGGAAGGGTTTGTCGAAGCCACCATGGATTCGCGCGTGATCCAGATTTCAGAGCAGGGCTCATTCAAAGGTTCCGCCGAGATTGATGTGGCTGAAATCCGCGGTGAATTCGACGGCAACCTGACGGTGCGCGACAAGCTGGTGATTTACTCGACCGGCAAAGTCACCGGCACGATTCGCTACGGCAAGCTGGTGGTTGAAGAGGGCGGCCAGATTTCCGGAGAAATCATGTTCGGCACCAGCGGCAATGCCAAGCCGGCGAGTGTCAACAAGCTTGGGCTGCAAGCGGCATAAATGCCATAAACGCCATTGCTGCAGCCCGGACCGGCTGCTAATGGAACAGCCGGAAGGCCAGCGGAATCAGCAGCGACGCCAGTACCACCTGCAGGCCCAGCGCCAGTCCGGCATAAGCACCCGCATCAGCGTTGACCTGCATGGCGCGCGCCGCGCCAATACCGTGCGAGGCGGTGCCCAGTGCGAAGCCGCGTGCGGCCCAGCCCGCGCTGTCGGTTGGAATGCGCAGGGCGCCAAACAGGTATTTGCCGCAGAGCGCGCCCACCAGCCCGGTGATGACCGAAAACACGGCGGCCAGTGCAGGAATGCCGCCTAGCTGTTCGGCAATGCCCATGGCCACCGGCGCCGTGACGGACTTGGGCGCCAGCGACAGGCTGACCTCCGGCGGCAGGCCAAAGGCCCAGGCCAGCAGCAACGCCGAACCCCCGGCCGCCACACCGCCGGCCAGCGCGGCCAGCAGCAGGCGGCCCCAGCGCTGGCGCAGTTCGTCGCGCCGCAGCCAAAGTGGCCAGCCCAGCGCGACCACGGCCGGGCCCAGCAGGAAGTGAATGAATTGGGCGCCCGCAAAGTAGCTGGGGTAGGGCACGCCGGTGAGCAGCAGACCGCTGGCTAATATCACCACTGTCCACAGCACTGGGTTGGCCCATGGCGCCTGCCCCAGCCGGGTGTAGGCGGCTTGCGCCGCCACATAAATCATCAGCGTGGCGGTCAGGCCAAACAGCGGCGATGCCGACAGATAGACCCACAACTCCACGAATTTAGGCATGGGGTTCTTTCTCCGGGGCAGGGGCGGCCGGTTTTGCCAGCAGGTGCATGGTCAGCACGGTCACGCCCAGCCCGGCCAGCGTGGACACCACGATCACCACCAGGATGCGCACGCCGTACTGGCTCACCAGCGAAAGATGGGTCATCACGCCCACGCCCACGGGCACAAAGAGTAACGAAAGGTGCGACAGCAAGAAGTTGGCGCAGGCGGCCACCGGCTCGCGCACGGGCGTCCAGCGCAGCGCCAGCAGCAGCAAAATCATGCCGATCACGGGACCCGGAAGGGGCAAGGACAGCCCGCGCGCAAGCAGCTCGCCGATCGATTGAAGTGCCAGCAGCCAGGCCAGTCCGCGCAAGCCGGTCATCTCAGGTGATGCCCGGTCTTACTGCGCACAACAGGCGCCCGCAGAACGCGCAGCCGATAGCACTTGAATACATATTTCCATCAAAAACGCGGTAAATCGGGATGCGAAATCTTCCCGCCGCGCACCAGCATTTTTCCGTACTCGGCGCAGCGGTTCAGCGTGGGAATCACCTTGCCGGGGTTGAGCAGGCCCTTGGCATCGAACGCGCGCTTGACGCCAAACATCTGCTCGTTTTCTGCCGCTGAAAACTGCACGCACATGGAGTTGAGTTTTTCAACGCCCACGCCGTGCTCGCCGGTCACGGTGCCGCCCATGGCCACGCTGGTTTCCAGGATGTCCGCACCGAACAGCTCGCAGCGGTGCAGCTGGTCGGCGTCGTTGGCGTCAAACAGGATCAGCGGGTGCAGGTTGCCGTCGCCCGCATGGAACACATTGGCGCAGCGCAGGCCGTACTTGATTTCCATGTCGGCAATCGCCAGCAGGATGTCAGCCAGGCGTTTGCGCGGAATGGTCGAGTCCATGCACATGTAGTCGGGGCTGATGCGGCCCGAGGCCGGGAAGGCATTTTTGCGGCCGCTCCAGAAACGCAGGCGCTCGGCTTCGTTCTGGCTCACGGCAATGGCGGTGGCGCCATAGCGCTGCAGCACCGCGCTCATGCGGCCGATTTCCTCCTCGACTTCTTCCGGCGTGCCGTCGCTTTCGCACAGCAAGATCGCCGCCGCGCTGAGGTCATAGCCCGCGTGCACGAAGTCTTCGACGGCGGCCGTCATGGGCTTGTCCATCATTTCCAGCCCGGCCGGAATAATGCCGGCGGCAATCACGCCCGCCACGGCATCGCCGGCTTTGCGCAAGTCGTCAAAGCTGGCCATGATGCAGCGCGCCAGTTGCGGCTTGGGCACCAGCTTGACCGTGACTTCGGTGGTGACCGCCAGCATGCCTTCGCTGCCAATGATGATGCTCAGCAGGTCGTAGCCCGAAGCATCCAGCGCGTCGCTGCCAAATTCGACCTCGTCGCCCTCCATGGTGAAGCCCTTGACCTTGAGCACGTTGTGCACGGTGAGGCCGTATTTGAGGCAGTGCACGCCGCCCGAGTTTTCGGCCACATTGCCGCCTATGGTGCAGGCAATCTGGCTGGATGGGTCGGGTGCGTAATACAGGCCGTGCGGCGCCGCAGCGTCTGAAATGGCCAGGTTGCGCACGCCGCCCTGCACGACGGCGGTGCGGCTGGCCGGGTCTATCTTGAGGATCTTGTTGAACTTGGCCAGCGACAGCGTCACGCCCAGCTTGTGCGGCATGGCGCCGCCGCTCAGGCCGGTGCCGGCGCCGCGCGCCACCACGGGCACATCCAGCGCGTGGCAGGTTTTCAGCACGGCCTGCACCTCGGCATAGGTTTCAGGCAGGGCCACGACCAGCGGCCGCTCGCGGTAGGCCGTCAGTCCATCGCATTCATAGGGGGTGGTGTCTTCGCTGTGCCACAGCAAGGCGTGCGCGGGCAGCACCGCGCTCAGTGCGCCAACGACGCGGGACTGCCGTTCTGATCGGGTCAGGGCATCGTGCTGCTGCTTGGATAGGGGGGCGTTCATGGTGTGTGTCCAGGTTGAAGCCACACTGTAGGGCATGCCGCCACGGGCGGGTTGAAGAAATTTAAAGCCCCGCATGAAATGTCGTGGCCGCAGGGGCGGCCCTTGAGCGCCATCAAGTCCGTGCACTCAATGCCCTGCATCGACGCCATTTTCAGGGTGCTTTGGCCAGGTCTTTATGTGAAAATATTGGACAGCATTTAAAAGGGCACCATGCGCAAGAAGTCAGCCGAGGCCGTGTCAGAGGCCGGAACGGAGCGTGTATCGCCCGAGCCAGCCATCAAGCGAGCCCGCAAGGCAGCTGCCGGGGCCGCCCCGCAAAGCGCACCTGCAAGCCTGCCCAAAGCACGCGCCAAAACGCCCCTGAAGGACGCCGACAGCATTCCGACCATCGTCGGCATCGGGGCTTCGGCCGGCGGGCTGGAGGCGCTGGACAGTTTTTTATCGCATGTGCCCGAGCGCAGCGGCATGGCCTTTGTCGTCATTCAGCACCTGGACCCGACGCACAAGGGCATCATGCCCGAGCTGCTGCAGCGCGCCACCCGCATGAAGGTGCAGCAGGCGGGCAACCGCATGCGGATCAAGGCCGATGGCGTCTATGTGATTCCGCCCAACAAGGACCTGTCCATCCTGCACGGGGTGCTGCACCTGCTGGACCCGCTGGCGCCGCGCGGCTTGCGCCTGCCGATTGACTTTTTCTTTCGGACGCTGGCGCAGGACCGCAACCAGCGCGCCATTGGCGTCATTTTGTCGGGCATGGGCTCCGATGGCACGCTGGGGCTGCGCGCCATCAAGGAAAACGCCGGCCTGGCGCTGGTGCAGACGCCCGCCACCGCCAAGTTCGACAGCATGCCGCGCAGTGCCATTGACGCCGGGCTGGCCGATATCGTGGCGCCGGCGCAGGAGCTGCCCGGAAAAATTCTCGACTACCTCAAGCGTATCCCGGCCAGCACGCCCAGCCGGCTGGTGCTGGAGGTCAAGACGCAAAGTGCGCTGGAAAAGATCGTGATCCTGCTGCGCGAGCGCACCGGCAACGACTTTTCGCTGTACAAGCGCAACACCCTGTACCGCCGCATCGAGCGGCGCATGGGGCTGCACCAGATTGACACCATCGCCGCCTACGTGCGCTACCTGCGTGAAAACCCGCAGGAGCTTGACCTGCTGTTCAAGGAACTGCTGATAGGCGTCACCAACTTTTTCCGTGATCCGGTGGTCTGGGACTGCCTGCTGGACAAGGTGCTGCCCGACCTGCTGGCACGCTACCCGGCCGGCAAGGCCCTGCGCGCCTGGGTGCCTGCGTGTTCCACCGGCGAGGAGGCCTATTCCCTGGCGATGGCCTTTCGGGAAGCGCTGGAGAGAATCAAGCCGCCGGGGCGCTTTTCGCTGCAGATATTTGCCACCGACCTGGACCAGGATGCCATCAGCCAGGCACGCCAGGCCATCTACCCGGCCAACATCGCGGCCGATGTCCCGGTGCAGCGGCTGGCCCGGTTTTTTGTGGAAGACGAAAAAGGCTACCGCGTCAGCAAGGCGATCCGCGAGATGGTGGTGTTTGCCCCGCAAAACATCATCATGGACCCGCCCTTTACCAAGCTGGACATCCTGACCTGCCGCAACCTGCTGATCTACCTCGGCCCGGAGCTGCAGAAAAAGCTGATTCCGCTGTTTCATTACGCCCTGAGCAGCCGCGGCGTCCTGGTGCTGGGCACGTCGGAAACCGTCGGCAGCTTTACCCACCTGTTTGAGCCGATAGACGCCAAGCTGCGGATTTACCGGCGCAATGACCATCCGCTGTCGATGGTCGAGGTCGATTTTCCGACCAAGCATTTCCCCGCCGCGCCGATGGTTGCCGACGAGGGTCCGGCGGCCAGCGCGCCCATCAACCTGCAGGCGCTGGCCGATCAGGTGCTGCTGCAGAATTTTTCTCCCGCCGCCGTGCTGGTCACGGCCGAGGGCGACATCCTCTACATCAACGGACGCACCGGCAAGTACCTGGAGCCGGCGGCAGGCAAGGCCAACTGGAACATCCACGCCATGGCGCGCGAGGGTCTGCGCTTTGAGCTGGCGAGCGCGGTGAAAAAGGCGTTTCGGCAAACCGGGCCGGTAAAGGTCAGTGGCTTGCAGGTGGACGGCAATGGCGAGTCCCAGCGTGTGGACCTTACCGTGCAGGCGATCGACAAGCCGGCCGGCCTGCGCGGGCGCGTGATGGTGCTCTTTTCCGACGCGGCTGCAGAACCCACCGAAAAGGCGGTCACACGCAAGGCGGCCACCAGCGTCGCGCACAAAAAGCTGGTCGAGTCCCTGCGCCAGGCCCAGGAAGACCTGCAAAGCACGCGGGAGGAGATGCAGA
>NZ_JADMJK010000063.1 GCF_018780625.1 Polaromonas sp.
ACCTGCACGGCCCACAGGCTCACCTTGGCGCCATGCTTTTTCCACAGCGCGGCGGCCTCCTGGGTCAATCCCATGAGCCCTGCCATGTCGGCGCCGGGATTGGCTTGGTACACATATTCGATAAGAACGGATGACATAAAACGCTCCCTGAAGTGATTGATGTGATTGAAGTAGCCGAAACGGCTTTGGCTTTAGTGCCTTTCAAATTACAGGCCGGGCCTGCAAATTAAACAATCCGCATGGCGTAACGGCTGCCAGACTTGGTAACGCACGCACCGGCCACTCCTGAAATTCCAGATTTTTCAACGCTGCCAAACCCTGTCCGACCATGTCACCCATCGCCGTCATTGACTTTGAAACCACCGGTCTGTCGCCCGCCATGGGCGACCGCGCCACTGAGGTCGCGATTGTGATGCTCGAAGGCGGGCGGGTCGTCGACCGCTTCCAGAGCCTGATGAATGCGGGCGTGCGCATTCCGTCCTTCATCACCCAGCTCACGGGCATCACCAACGCCATGCTGGCCAGCGCGCCCGATGCCGCGCAGGTGATGGCCGACGCCAGCCGGTTTGTGGGTGATGCGCCCATGGTGGCGCACAACGCTTCTTTTGACCGCAAGTTCTGGGTCGCCGAGCTGCAGCGCCTGGGCCTGCCCGCGCCGCAGCCTTATGCCTGCACGCTGCTGGTGTCGCGCCGCCTGTACCCGCAGGCGCCCAACCACAAGCTGGGCTCGCTGGTGGACTTTCACCGCCTGCCGCGCGCCGGCGCTGCCCACCGCGCGCTGGCCGACGCCGAAATGGCGGCCGCGCTGCTGGGTCAAATTCAACGCGACCTGCGCGCCCGCCACGGCGTGGCCAGGCCCGATCACGCGCTGCTGATGACGCTGCAGCGCTGCGCCAAACCGGCGGTCAGCGCGCTGATGGCCAAGTACGCAGCGGCTTGTACAGGTCAATAGCGCTATTCAATAAATAGCTAACAGTGCCCGCAGTTAAAGGGCTAGATACATAAAACACCAATAATCAGGAGCATCCCATGCACACCCGCCTCGCTACGCCGCTTTCGACCCACGACACCACCCGCATTGACGACACCCGCATTGGCGCGGTGCGTCCGCTGATCACGCCCGCGCTGCTTGAAGAGTGGCTGCCGGTGCCGCCGCCCGCGCTGGCGCTGGTGGAACGGAGCCGCAACGCCATTTCGCGCGTGCTGCAGGGCGCCGACGACCGGCTGATCGTGGTGGTTGGGCCCTGCTCCATTCACGACCATGGGCAGGCCATGGACTACGCGCGGCAGCTTAAGGTGCAAGCTGATGAACTGGCTGGCGACTTGCTGGTCGTGATGCGTGTGTATTTTGAAAAACCCCGCACCACCGTGGGCTGGAAAGGCTACATCAACGACCCGCGCCTGGACGGCAGCTTTGCCATCAACGAAGGGCTGGAAATGGCACGCCAACTGCTGCTCGACGTGCTGGCACTGGGCCTGCCCGTGGGAACCGAGTTCCTGGACCTGCTGAGCCCGCAGTTCATCAGCGACCTGGTCAGCTGGGGCGCGATTGGTGCGCGCACCACCGAAAGCCAGAGCCACCGCCAGCTGGCCAGCGGCCTGAGTTGCCCGGTCGGCTTCAAGAACGGCACCGACGGCGGCATCAAGGTGGCGACCGACGCGATCCAGGCCGCGCAAGCCGCGCACGCCTTCATGGGCATGACCAAAATGGGCCAGGCCGCCATTTTTGAAACCCGCGGCAACGCCGACTGCCACGTGATTTTGCGCGGCGGCAAACAAACCAACTACGCCGCCGCAGACGTCAACGCCGCCTGCGCGCTGCTCAAGGGCGCCGGCCTGCGCGAGCAGGTGATGATTGACGTGTCGCACGCCAACAGCAGCAAGCAGCACCAGCGCCAGATTACCGTGGCCGCCGAAGTGGCCCAGCAGATCGCCGCAGGCGAGCAGCGCATCACCGGCCTGATGATTGAAAGCCACCTGAACGAAGGCCGGCAGGACATCGTGGCCGGCCAGCCGTTACAGCACGGCGTGTCGGTGACCGATGCCTGCATCAGCTTTGAGCAAACCGTGCCGGTGCTGCAAGGGCTGGCGGCGGCGGTGCGGGCGCGGCGGGCCGCCGCCTGATGGTTGCGACGGTGGGCTAACGAATTTCGTTGGCCGGGTCGTATTCCAGCGTGAGGGCGTTACCGAAGACGTAGGCCTTGCCATTCACCACGCCCGCTGTGGCGCGCGTGAACGTGGTCAGGCTGGGTGTCCTGGTGGTCCAGCGCTGGGTGGCGGGGTCGTAGCTTTCCAGCATGTCCAGGCTGCGGTTGACGTTCTCGCCGCCCGCTGCCAGCAGCTTGCCGTCAAGCACCGCCAGGGCCAGGTGCGCGCGCGCAGTAGGCATGGGCGCGCGCGTCGTCCAGCTACCCGAGCCAGGGTCGTATTCCTCCACGGTGCCCACCCATTGCGACGTGAGACCGGCATAGCCGCCCACGGCATACAGCCGGCCAGCAGATTCCGCCAACGCCAGCTGGCTGCGAGCGCTGGGCAGGGCGTTCAGGCTGGACCACGCGTTCGTGAGCGGGTTGTATTGCCCAACGGTGCTGAGCAGCTGGTCAGCCGACTCGCCACCGGCCACCACGATCTGGTCGCCGAGCGGCGTGGGCAAGGCGGCGCCAGCCGCAAAGTAGCGGGCGGTGGGCATGGGGTTTTTGGTGGTCCATAGACCCGTTGCGGGATCGAGTTGTTCCACCGTCCCCACGGCCGAAGTGCTGAAACCGTCCGTTCTGCCGCCTATCGCATAGATCTTGCCGTTGGCCACCGCAGCCACCAGGCCCATGCGCGCGGTGGGCATGGGGTTGCCGGTGGTCCAGGTGTCCGTCGCGGGGTCATAGATTTCCAGCAGGTTGGTGGACGGTCCGGGGACCACGCCGCTATCGGTGCGCTGCCCGCCCATCACGTAGAGCTTGCCATTGAAGGTGGCCGTGGCTGCATATTCCCGCAACGCAGGCGCCGCCCGCTTGCCGGTCCACGGGTAGGCCACCATGCGCACCGTCGCGGTCAAGGTGTTGGACTGCTGGCCGGCGGCGTCCGCCACATGAATCTGGATCGTGTAGCGGTCGGGCTTCACCGCAACGGCTGCAAGCTGGCCCAGGATGGTGCCGGCCTTCAGGCCGTCAACCTCCAGCACCGGCGCTGTTTCAAGGGCGACCGTGCTTCTCGTACCGTCCAGGATTTTGAACGTGACGCTCGCCACGTCGCCATCCGGATCGGTGAAGTCAAAGGCCGAGTCAAATGTCTGCGGTGAACTGGCGACGTAGGCTGCCTCCGGCGTGATGACCAGATTGGCAATGACAGGCGCTGTGACGGCGACCGTGGAGGTACCGCCACCACCGCCGCCGCCACAGGCCGTGGCCAACCCGGCAAGCGCCAGGATCAAGCCAAAGCGGAGGAAGGCGACGCGAAATAAAGAAAAAAAGGTTTTCACACTTTTGACTTTAGGCCTGGTGCCTGCCCCATGGCTTGAGGAAAATCAAGCAAGCGATTGCTGCTAACGCGCAGCGCATCACCGACCTGATGATGGCGCCTCGCCCGCCCAAGGCCTCAAGTCAGGATGAAGTTCGCGTCCGGCTGCGGCGCCGGGGGCGGCACGTCGCCCAGCATCTCGCGCAGGCTCGCGTCAATGCCGGCGACGATGGCGTCCAGCGCCAGGTCGTTGGGCGCCATGCCAAACGGCTCCTCGATTTCGTCGCTCAGCGCTTCCAGCGCAAAGAAGGTGTAGGACACAAAGCTCACCACCAGCGGCGTCATCAGCCCGATCGAGTCCACCAGGCCAAACGGCAGCAGCATGCAGTACAGGTAAGAACTGCGGTGCAGGATGACCGAGTAGGTGAAGGGCAGCGGCGTGTTGGCGATGCGCTCGCAGCTGCCCAGCGCCGCCGACAGGCCGTCCAGCGACATTTCCATCTTGTGCGCCAGCATCGGCTCGAGCTGCCGCGCCGCGCGGCGTTCCTGCAGCCAGCCGCCCAGCCACAACAGCACCAGCATGGGCGCCGAGCGCGCACCGGTCAGCCGCTCACGCAGCGGCTCGGGCAGCAGGCCCTGCGTGTCGGTGGCACCGGGCCGGCCGCGCAGCTGGTTGCGCATCGTGCTGGCAAAACCAATCAGGCCCATCACGAAAGGGCGTACGTCCTGGCCCGGCGCGATCAGGCTCATCGCCTGCCGCGACAGGTTGCGCGACTCCACCAGCACCGTGCCCCACTGTTTGCGCGCCTCCCAGTAGCGGTCATAGCTGGCATTGATGCGAAACCCCAGAAAAATCGCCAGCGCCACGCCCATCAGGGAAAACGGCCCCGAGGTCAGCGTCACCTTCCAGTCAAAAAACCGGCCATGCGCCATCACGATGGCGCAGCTCAGCGTAAAGATGAACAGCTGCTGGGCGGCAATGCGGTGGATCAGCGAGCCGCGCCGGACAAACAGCAGGCGAATCCAGTGGGG
>NZ_JADMJK010000037.1 GCF_018780625.1 Polaromonas sp.
CAGCAGGGGCGCAAGTTCTACATGCACAAGGCCAAGGGCATGGTGCGCGACGTGTTCCGCACGCGCAACATGCGCGCCTTGCCGGGTAATGTCGGACTGGGCCAGGTCCGTTACCCCACGGCAGGCAATGCCTACAGCGAAGACGAAGCGCAGCCCTTTTATGTCAATGCGCCGTTTGGCCTGGTGCTGTCGCACAACGGCAACCTGACCAACGCGGCTGAACTCAAGGCCGAGCTGTTCAACATCGACCACCGCCACATCAACACTGACAGCGACTCTGAAGTGCTGCTCAATGTGCTGGCGCACGAGCTTGAAAAAACCACGCGCGGCTTGCCGCTCACGCCCGCCGATGTGTTTGCCGCGGTGCGCGGCGTGCACAAGCGTGTGAAGGGCTCGTACGCCGTCGTGGCGCTGATCGCCGGCCATGGGCTGCTGGCGTTTCGCGACCCGTTTGGCATTCGCCCGTTGTGCATCGGCCATGGCCAAAATGAAGGCAGTCACACCGTGATGGTGGCCAGCGAGTCGGTGGCGCTGGAGGGCACGGCGCACCATTTTGAGCGCGATATTGCCCCCGGAGAAGCGGTGTTCGTGGACCTGGACGGCACGGTGCACGCCGAGCAATGCGCGGAGCATGCCAAGCGCATGCCCTGCATTTTTGAGTTTGTGTACCTGGCGCGTCCCGACTCGGTGCTCGACGGTATTTCGGTTTACCAGGCCAGGCTCAACCTGGGCGAAACGCTGGCCAAGCGCGTGATCTCCACCGTGCCGCCCAGCGAAATCGATGTGGTCATCCCGATTCCCGAATCAAGCCGCCCCAGTGCCAGCCAGCTGGCGCACCTGCTGGGCCTGCCCTACCGCGAAGGGTTTGTCAAAAACCGCTACGTGGGCCGCACCTTCATCATGCCGGGGCAGGGCGTGCGCAAGAAATCCGTGCGTCAAAAGCTCAACGTGATCGCCAGTGAGTTCAAGGGCCGCAACGTGCTGCTGGTCGATGACTCCATTGTGCGCGGCACCACCAGCCGCGAGATCGTGCAGATGGCGCGCGACGCCGGCGCGCGCAAGGTCTACCTGGCCAGCGCCGCGCCCCCGGTGCGCTTTCCGAACGTGTACGGCATCGACATGCCCACGCCCAATGAGCTGGTCGCGCATGACCGCACCGTTGAAGAAATTCGCCAGGTGATTGGCTGCGACGCGCTGATCTACCAGGACGTCGAAGGCATGCGGCGCGCCATTGGTTCGCTGAATCCTGCGCTCGATGGCTTTGATGCTTCACCCTTTGATGGCGTCTACATCACCGGCGACGTGACCGCCGAGACCATTGCGGCCATGAACACCCAGCGCGCGCAAACCAATGGAAAACTGAGCGAAGAGGGCGATGTCGACGTGTCGCGCCTGGCGTTGCCCAATCCGCAAGAAGCCTGACATGACCCCAAAATCATTACCCGACAACCTGCATCCTGACACGCTGGCCGTGCGTGTCGGCGTTGAACGCAGCCAGTATGGCGAGAACTCCGAGGCGCTGTACCTGACCAGCGGCTTTGTGCAGCCCGATGCTGAAACATCGGCGCGCCGCTTTGCCGGCACCGAGCAAGGCTTTACCTACGCCCGCACGTCGAACCCGACGGTGGCCAGCTTCGAGCAGCGGCTGGCGGCGCTGGAAGGCACTGAAGCCGCCATTGCAGCGTCCAGTGGCATGGGCGCTATTTTGATGATGGGCATGGGGCTGCTCAGGGCGGGCGACCATGTCGTGTGCTCGCAGTCGGTGTTCGGCTCCACGCTGAACCTGTTCGGCAAGGAATTCGCCAAGTTTGGTGTCGAGACCACGTTTGTCTCGCAGACCGACATCGCGCAGTGGCAAGCAGCCATGCGTCCGACCACCAAGCTGCTGTTTGCTGAAACCCCGACCAACCCCCTGACCGAGGTGTGCGACATCCAGGCGCTGGCTGACCTGGCGCATGCCGGCGGCGCGCTGCTGGCCGTGGACAACTGTTTTTGCTCGCCCGCGCTGCAGCGGCCAACCGAAATGGGTGCGGACCTGGTGATTCATTCGGGCACAAAATACCTGGACGGGCAGGGCCGCGTCATGGCGGGCGCGATTTGCGGGCCCTCGAAGCTGATCGTCGACGTGTTCGGCCCGATTGTGCGTACCGCCGGCATGGTGCTGGCGCCATTCAACGCGTGGGTTGTGCTCAAGGGCATGGAAACGCTGCGCATCCGCATGCAGGCCCAAAGCGCCACGGCGCTGGCGGTCGCGCAATGGCTGGAGACGCATCCCGCCGTGACCCGCGTGTACTACCCCGGTCTGGCATCGCACCCGCAGCACGCGCTGGCCATGCGCCAGCAAGCTGGCCTGGGCGGCGCGGTGGTATCTTTTGATGTGCGCGGCAGCGACCCCGAAACGGCACGCGCCAACGCCTTTCATGTGATCAACAGCACCCAGGTGGTCAGCATCGCCACCAATCTGGGCGACACCAAATCCATCATCACCCACCCGGGAACGACCTCCCATGGACGCCTCACCGAAGCCCAGCGCCAGGCCGCCGGCATCGGCCAGGGCCTGATCCGTTTTGCGGTCGGCCTTGAATATATTGACGATCTGAAAGCCGACCTCGCGCGCGGCCTGGACAGCCTGACATGACACCACCAACAAGAACCCGATTCGCACCTTCACCGACCGGATTTATTCACCTGGGCAACATCCGTTCGGCGCTCTACCCGTGGGCGTTTGCTCGCTCCACGGGCGGCGTTTTCATCCTGCGCATTGAAGACACCGATGTCGAGCGTTCAAACCAGGCCTCTGTCGACGTGATACTGGAAGGCATGCGCTGGCTGGGCCTGGACTACGACGAGGGCCCATTCTTTCAGATGCAGCGGATGGACCGCTACAAGGCGGTACTGGCCGAGATGCAGGCGGCCGGCCATGTCTACCCCTGCTACATGAGCATGGCAGAACTTGATGTGCTGCGTGAAGCGCAAATGGCGGCCAAGGAAAAGCCGCGCTATGACGGTACCTGGCGCCCGGCGCCCGGCAAGACGCTGCCGCCTGTGCCGGCGGGCGTACAGCCCGTGCTGCGCTTTAAAAATCCGCAGGGCGGCACCGTGGTCTGGGATGACAAGGTCAAGGGGCGCATCGAGATCAGCAACGACGAACTTGATGACCTGGTGATCGCCAGGCCCGACGGCACGCCGACCTACAACTTCTGTGTCGTGGTCGACGACATCGATATGGCGATCACCCATGTGATTCGCGGCGACGACCACATCAACAACACGCCGCGCCAGATCAACATCTTTCGCGCGCTCGGCAAGGACGTTCCCGTTTATGCGCATCTGCCCACCGTGCTGAACGAGCAGGGCGAGAAGATGAGCAAGCGCAATGGCGCCAAGGCCGTCACGCAGTACGCCGCAGAAGGTTATTTGCCTGACGCGATGGTGAACTACCTGGCGCGCCTGGGCTGGAGCCACGGTGACGACGAAATCTTCAGCCGCGAACAATTTGTGCAATGGTTCAATCTGGACCATCTCGGCAAGAGCGCGGCCCAGTTCGACGAGGCCAAGCTGCGCTGGGTCAACGCCCAGCACCTCAAGGCCATGGCCGATGACAAGCTGGCAGGGCTGGTTCAGCCCTTCCTGGTCGCGCTGGATGTTTCGGACCTGGATCCGGCCTGGCTCGCAGGGGCTTGCGCATTGTTCAAGGATCGCTGCAGCACGCTGGTCGAGCTGGTGGGCTGGTTGAAATTGCTGGTGACGGGCGCAGAGCCGAGCGCGCAGGATGTCAGTACCCATGTGACCGACGCCGTCCGGCCCGTGCTGGCCAAGCTGGCGCAGGCGCTGGCTGGCTGCGAATGGAGCAAGGCCGGTATTGCTGCCGCCATCAAGCAGGTGCTGGCCGACGCCGGCCTGAAGATGCCGCAACTGGCCATGCCAGTGCGTGTGCTGCTCATGGGGACGCCGCAAACGCCTTCGCTGGATGCGATCCTGGCGCTGATGACGCGAGAAAAAGTGATCGACAAATTGAATTTAGTTTGAAAATATCAAAAAGGCCAATTTTTGTAGATATAATTTGAGGCTCGACAGGTTGTTAAGAAATTGGCAACCAAGGGGGGTATAGCTCAGCTGGGAGAGCGCTTGCATGGCATGCAAGAGGTCATCGGTTCGATCCCGTTTACCTCCACCAACGTCGAAAAAGTTTTTGAAGTTTTGTAGCAGTCCTTAAAAAGTCTGCGCCGGAAGTTCCAAGGTTAAGACCCCATCGTCTAGAGGCCTAGGACACTACCCTTTCACGGTAGGTACCGGGGTTCGAATCCCCGTAGGGTCGCCAAATTTCTTCACTGCAAGGTGGAGAGAAAAAGCACAAGTTGGTAACCGCAAGCCCGCAAGGGCAGGCGACTTGGCTCGAAAGAGCAAACATTACCACTACCAGGAGTGGTAGTTCAGTTGGTTAGAATACCGGCCTGTCACGCCGGGGGTC
>NZ_JADMJK010000108.1 GCF_018780625.1 Polaromonas sp.
AAGCACCGCATTGGCATCGACAAGCTGGAGAGCTATGCGTTTGTGCGCGACTTTGTGGGCACGGTCAGCGAGGCGGGCTGCCCCACCTTTGTGGTCCATGCCCGCAACGCCTGGCTCAAGGGGCTGAGCCCCAAGGAAAACCGCGAGGTGCCGCCGCTGCGCTACGAGTTGGTGCACCGGCTGAAGCAGGACTTCCCGGAGCTGACGATTTGCATCAACGGCGGCATCCATACCCGCGAACAGGTGGACGAGCAACTGGGCGTGCTGGACGGCGTGATGGTGGGCCGGGAGGCTTATCACAACCCGTGGTGGCTGGCCTCATGGGACGCTGATTTTTTTGACGCTGCGCCCCAAGGCGAGATGACGCGCGAAGCCATTGAAGAGCAGATGGTGACCTATATGGAGCGCGAAGCTGCAAGGGAGGCAACGCCCTGGGCCACGATTGCCCGCCACATGCTGGGGCTGCGGCACGGACAGCCTGGCGCACGCCGCTGGCGCCAGGTCTGGAGCGACCACAAGCTCAAGACGCTGGCGCCGCGCGAGGTGATGGCGCTGGCGCAAGCGGCCGTGCGCGAGGCGGTGCAGCCTTCTGATGAGCGGATGTCTCCTGTTTTTTAAGAAAAATATGGCTATAGCCCTTATGCACCGTGTATAAGTAGCTATTAAAAGTATAGTGGTTTGAGACGCTGATGCGTGCGCCCGTGCGCCGCAGCTTCAGCCCGCAGCTTCCAGCCCATTGCTGAAATGCTCGCGCATGCGCTGCGCCGCTGCGTCCCCATCGCGCGCCGTCAGTGCGGCCATCAGTGCGCGGTGCTCGGCCAGCGACTCTTCAAGGCGGCCGCTCTTGAGCAGCGAGTTGTGGCGGTTGAGCTTCATCACCTTGCGCAGGTCGGCCACCATCTGGTCGCGCCAGCGGTTGTTGGCAATTTCCAGCAGCCGCATGTGAAAGGCTTCATTGATTTCAAAAAAGCGTGCCCGCTGGGCCACCGCTTTTTCAAGTTCGTTGTGCAGCCCCTGCAACTCTTTAAGCTGGGCGTCGCTGGCCTTGCGGGCCACCACGGCGGCGGCGTCGCTTTCCAGCAGGGCCAGCAGGTGGTAGACATCGGCCAGGTCGGTATCGGACACCTCGGTCACGTAGGCGCCGCGCCGTACCTTCATGGTGACCAGCCCTTCGGTGGCCAGCACCTTCAGCGCTTCCCGCAGGGGCGTGCGGCTGATGCCGTATTCCTCGGCCAGCTTGAGCTCGTCGATCCAGCTGCCGGGCGCCAGTTCGCGGTTGAAGATACGCTGGCGCAACAGCTCAGCGACATCCTGGTAGAGCGCGCGGGGAGATAAAGAAAGTTCAGCCATGGATGAAATTGTAAGCTCGGCGGAATATTGTTAATCAATAATTATAAATAATGTAAACTCGAATTTTACGCACCTACAACCGGGTCTGCGCCGCGCGTGCCCGCCTCCAGGGCCCGGACATATTGCCAACGCCACAAGAACAAGCCGATCACACCATGCGCTCAAAGCCTTCTGAATTCAATGCGTCCAACCTGCAAGCCTGGGCCAGGGCGGCCGCCAAATCAGCGCCTGGCGGCGACGTCAATGCCCTGAACTGGCAAACGCCCGACGGCATCACCGTCAAGCCGCTGTACACGGCCGAAGACATCCAGGACCTGCCTTACACCAACACGCTGCCGGGCTTCGAGCCCTTCATTCGCGGGCCGCAGGCCACGATGTATGCGGTGCGCCCGTGGACGATTCGCCAGTACGCCGGTTTTTCAACGGCAGAGGAATCCAATGCGTTCTACCGCAAGGCGCTGGCCGCCGGCGGGCAGGGCGTGTCGGTGGCGTTTGACCTGGCCACGCACCGCGGCTACGACAGCGACCACCCGCGCGTGACCGGCGACGTCGGCAAGGCCGGCGTGGCGATTGACAGCGTCGAGGACATGAAGATCCTGTTCGACCAGATCCCGCTCGACAAGGTGAGCGTGTCCATGACCATGAACGGTGCCGTGCTGCCGGTGCTGGCGGGCTATGTGGTCGCGGCTGAAGAGCAGGGCGTGCGCCAGGACCAATTGAGCGGAACCATCCAGAACGACATCCTCAAGGAGTTCATGGTCCGCAACACCTATATCTACCCGCCACTGCCCAGCATCCGCATCATCGGCGACATCATCGAGTACACGGCGCAGAACATGCCCAAGTTCAACTCGATCAGCATCTCGGGTTACCACATGCAGGAAGCCGGCGCCAACCAGGCGCTTGAACTGGCCTTCACGCTGGCCGACGGCAAGGAATATGTCAAAACTGCGCTGGGCAAGGGTCTGGATGTGGATGACTTTGCGCCGCGCCTGAGCTTTTTCTGGGCGATTGGCATGAACTTTTACCTCGAAGTCGCCAAGATGCGCGCTGCACGCCTGCTGTGGTGCCGCATCATGAAGGGCTTTGACGCCAAGAACCCCAAGAGCCTGATGCTGCGCACCCACTGCCAGACCAGCGGCTGGAGCCTGACCGAGCAGGACCCCTACAACAACGTGGTGCGCACCACCATCGAAGCCATGGCGGCCGTGTTTGGCGGCACGCAAAGCCTGCACACCAACAGCTTTGACGAGGCGATTGCGCTGCCGACCGAGTTTTCGTCGCGCATTGCCCGCAACACCCAGCTCATCATCCAGGAAGAAACCCACATCACCAGCGTGATCGACCCGTGGGCCGGCAGCTACATGATGGAAAAGCTCACGCAGGACATGGCCGACGCCGCCTGGACCATCATCGAGGAAGTCGAGGCCATGGGCGGCATGGTCAAGGCCGTGGACAGCGGCTGGGCCAAGCTCAAGATTGAAGCAGCCGCCGCAGACAAGCAGGCCCGCATCGACTCTGGCCGCGATGTGATCGTCGGCGTCAACAAATACAAGCTCAAAACCGAAGATGCGATCGAGACCCGGGACATCGACAACGTGGCGGTGCGCGACGGGCAGATTGAACGCCTGAACACCATCAAGGCCACGCGCGACGGCGCTGCCGTGCAGGCCGCGCTGGACGCGCTGACCGACGCCGCCGAGAACAAGCACGGCAACCTGCTGGACCTTTGCATCCGGGCCATGCGGCTGCGCGCCACGGTCGGCGAAGTCAGCGATGCGCTCGAAAAAGTCTACGGCCGCCACCGCGCCGACACGCAAAAAGTCACCGGCGTGTATGCCGCGGCCTATGACTCGGCCGAAGGCTGGGACGCCCTCAAAGGTGAAATCAACGCCTTTGCCGAAACCGAAGGCCGCCGCCCGCGCGTGATGATTTCCAAGCTGGGCCAGGACGGCCACGACCGGGGTGCCAAAGTCGTCGCCACCGCGTTTGCCGACCTGGGCTTTGACGTGGACATGGGCCCGCTGTTCCAGACGCCCGAGGAATGCGCCCGCCAGGCGATTGAAAACGACGTGCACGCCGTGGGCGTGAGCACGCTGGCGGCCGGCCACAAGACGCTGGTGCCCGCCATCATTGCCGAACTCAAGAAGCAGGGCGCTGACGACATCATCGTGTTTGTCGGTGGTGTGATTCCCCGCCAGGACTACGAGATGCTGTACGACGCCGGCGTCAAGGGCATTTACGGCCCCGGCACGCCGATTCCGGCCAGCGCCAAGGATGTGCTGGAGCAGATCAAGGCTGCCTTGAAGTGAGCCCCAGCGCATTGGTCGACTCCGTGCTGCATGGCAACGCCGCCGTGCAGCGCCGCGCCATCGCCAAAGCGATCACGCTGCTTGAATCAACCCGCACCGACCACCGCACGCAGGGCGACGAGTTGCTGACCGCGCTGCTGCCGCACACCGGCCAGGCCTTCCGTCTGGGCATCAGCGGCGTGCCGGGCGTGGGCAAATCGACCTTCATTGAAGTGCTCGGCCTGTATTTGATTGCGCAGGGCCACCGCGTCGCCGTTCTGACGATCGACCCGTCATCCACCGTGTCGGGCGGCTCCATCCTGGGGGACAAGACCCGCATGGAGCATCTGTCGGTGCATGAGCGCGCCTACATACGGCCCAGCCCGTCCAGCGGCACCCTGGGCGGCGTGGCTGAAAAAACGCGTGAAGCCATGCTGGTCTGCGAAGCGGCCGGTTATGACGTGGTGATTGTGGAGACCGTCGGCGTCGGCCAGTCCGAAACCGCCGTGGCCAACATGACCGACATGTTCGTCGTCATGCAACTGCCCAACGCCGGCGACGACTTGCAGGCCATCAAAAAAGGTGTGATGGAACTGGCCGACCTGGTCATCATCAACAAGGCCGACATCGACGCCAACGCCGCCACGCGCGCCGAGGCGCAGATCAAGTCGGCCATGCGCCTGTTTGGCCTGGTCAACAACGCCATGGGCAGCGCGCAGGCGGCAGATTTTGACAAGCACTGGCACCCGCAGGTGCTTCAGCTCAGCGCGCTGCACAACAAGGGTGTCGATGCTTTTTGGGCCGCGGTGACGCAGTTCAAAGACCTGCAAACGGCCAACGGCAAGCTGGCCGAGCGGCGTCAGCAGCAGTCGCTGGCGTGGATGTGGGAACGCATTGACGCCGGCCTGAAGCAGGCGTTCCGACAGAACCCGGCGGTCAGCGCCTTGCTGCCCACGCTGGTGGCCGAGGTGCTGGCTGGCCAGCTTCCCGCCTCCACGGCAGCACGAAATCTGCTTGCCGCGCATTCAGCGCGGGTGCAAGCAGCTACCCAATAGATAGCAGACAGTGTTTACAGCGTATTAAGAAAGCAAACCATGCAAGAAATCCTTGAGCAACTCGAAAAAAAGCGCGCTGCGGCTCGCTTGGGCGGTGGCCAAAAGCGCATTGACGCGCAACACGGCAAAGGCAAGCTGACGGCGCGCGAGCGACTGGAGCTGCTGCTGGACGAAGGCACGTTTGAAGAATGGGACATGTTTGTCGAGCACCGCTGCACCGACTTTGGCATGCAGGACTTGCGTGTTCCGGGCGACGGCGTGGTCACCGGCTACGGCATGATCAACGGCCGCCTGGTGTTTGTGTTCAGCCAGGATTTCACCGTGTTTGGCGGTGCGCTGTCGGAAGCGCATGCCGAGAAAATCTGCAAGGTGATGGACCAGGCCATGAAGGTCGGCGCACCGGTCATTGGCTTGAACGACTCGGGCGGCGCGCGCATCCAGGAAGGCGTGGCCTCCCTGGGCGGCTATGCCGACGTGTTCCAGCGCAACGTCATGGCCAGCGGCGTGATTCCGCAGATCAGCATGATCATGGGGCCCTCGGCTGGTGGCGCGGTGTATTCGCCTGCCATGACCGACTTCATCTTCATGGTCAAGGACAGCTCCTACATGTTCGTGACCGGCCCCGAAGTGGTCAAGACCGTGACGCACGAGGAAGTGACGGCCGAGGAACTGGGCGGCGCCATCAGCCACACCACCAAGAGCGGCGTGGCCGACCTGGCGTTTGAAAACGACGTCGAAGCGCTGCTGATGCTGCGCCGGCTCTACAACTACCTGCCGCTGAACAACCGCGAGAAGGCACCGGTGCGGCCCAGCGGCGACCCCATCGACCGCATGGAGCTGAGCCTGGACACGCTGGTGCCCGAGAACCCGAACAAGCCTTACGACATGAAGGAGCTGATCGCCAAGACCGTGGACGATGGCGATTTCTTCGAGATCCAGCCCGAGTACGCCAAGAACATCGTCATCGGTTTTGCCCGCATGGAAGGGCAGAGCGTCGGCATCGTCGCCAACCAGCCGCTGGTGCTGGCCGGCTGCCTGGACATCAAGAGCAGCATCAAGGCCGCGCGTTTCGTGCGTTTTTGCGATGCCTTCAACATCCCCGTGATCACCTTTGTCGATGTGCCCGGTTTCATGCCCGGCACCAGCCAGGAATACGGCGGCATCATCAAGCATGGCGCCAAGCTGCTGTATGCCTACGCCGAGTGCACCGTGCCGAAAATCACCGTGATCACACGCAAGGCCTACGGTGGTGCCTACGACGTGATGAGCTCCAAGCACCTGCGCGGCGACGTCAACTTTGCCTGGCCCAATGCCGAGATCGCCGTGATGGGTGCCAAGGGCGCGGTCGAAATTATCTTCCGCGAAGACAAGGGCGACCCGGTCAAGCTGGCCGCAAAGGAAGCCGAGTACAAGGCCCGCTTTGCCAACCCCTTCGTGGCCGGTGCGCGCGGCTTCATCGATGACGTGATCCTGCCGCATGAAACCCGCAAGCGTATCTGCCGCTCGCTGGTGATGCTGAAAGACAAAAAGCTTGAAAACCCGTGGCGCAAGCACGGGAATATTCCGCTGTGAATCGGGCTCTCCCCCTGCTCGGCTCACTGCGTGTAGCCGGATCCCCCTCTTGGGGCGACGCCAGTGGGCCGGCAAAGCCGGTTCCACAGCATCCTTGGTAAAAACTTTTTGAGGCAAGTGCCATGTTTAAAAAAATCCTGATCGCCAACCGGGGCGAGATTGCCTGCCGCGTCATCCTCACGGCCCGCAAGATGGGCATCAAGACGGTGGCGGTGTATTCCGACGCCGATAAAGACGCGCGCCACGTCGAACTGGCCGATGAAGCCGTCAACATTGGCCCCGCGCCCAGCCGCGACAGCTACCTGCAGGCCGAAAAAATCATTGCCGCCTGCAAGCAGACCGGCGCCCAGGCGGTTCACCCGGGCTACGGTTTCCTGAGCGAGAACGCCGGTTTTGCCAAGCGGGTCGAAGAAGAAGGCATTGTTTTTATTGGCCCCAAGCACCAGTCGATTGCGGCGATGGGCGACAAGATCGAGTCCAAGAAACTGGCCGGCGCGGCCGGTGTCAACTGCATTCCGGGCGTCAACGACGCGATTGAAACGGCTGAAAAGGCCGTCGAGATCGCAAAGGGCATTGGCTACCCGGTGATGATCAAGGCGAGCGCTGGCGGCGGCGGCAAGGGGCTGCGCGTGGCCTTCAACGACAAGGAAGCGTTCGAGGGCTTCACCAGCTGCCGCAATGAAGCCAAAACCAGCTTTGGCGACGACCGGGTGTTCATCGAGAAGTTTGTCGAGGAGCCGCGCCACATCGAGATCCAGTTGATCGGCGACAGCCATGGCAATGTGATTTACCTCAATGAGCGCGAGTGCTCGATCCAGCGCCGCCACCAGAAGGTGATTGAAGAGGCGCCGTCGCCCTTCATCAGCGAAGCCACGCGCAAGGCCATGGGCGAGCAGGCAGTGCTGCTGGCCAAGGCGGTGAACTACCAGAGCGCCGGTACGGTGGAGTTTGTGGTCGGCAAGGACCAGAGCTTTTACTTTCTGGAAATGAACACCCGCCTGCAGGTGGAGCATCCGGTCACGGAGTGCATCACCGGGCTGGATCTGGTGGAGCTGATGATTCGCGTGGCGGCCGGCGAGCAGCTGCCGCTCACGCAGGACCAGGTCAAGCGCGACGGCTGGGCCATCGAGTGCCGCATCAACGCCGAAGACCCGTTCCGCAACTTTTTGCCATCGACCGGCCGGCTGGTGCGCTTTCAGCCGCCCCGGCAAAGCATGTTTGCGGCCGAGATGGCGCAACTGCATGGCGTGCGGGTCGATACCGGCGTGCAGGACGGCGGCGAGATTCCGATGTTTTACGACTCGATGATTGCCAAGCTCATTGTTCACGGCACCGACCGCCAAGACGCGATCGAGAAGATGCGCGAGGCGCTCAACAGCTTTGTGATTCGCGGCATCAGCAGCAACATCCCGTTCCAGGCGGCCTTGCTGGCGCACCCCAAGTTTGTCGCGGGTGACTTCAACACCGGTTTTATTGCCGAAAACTACGCCCAGGGTTTCCGGGCCGAAGATGTGCCGCACGACGACGCAGGCTTTCTGGTGGCGCTGGCTGCCTACGTGAACCGCCGCCTGCTGGATCGCGCGGCGGGCATCAGTGGTCAGATGCCCGGTCACGGCGTGACGGTTGCTGAAGAGTTCGTGGTCGTTGGCCTGGGTGAGGGAGGACAGAACATCCACGCATCCGTGCTGGTCCGGGATTTTCAGGCTCAATCTGGCTCCAGCGTAATCGAAACGGGCGGGATTCGCTATGAAATATGTAGCAGATGGCATCTGGGGGGTGCCCGAATCCGCGGCACTGTCAATGGCCAGCCTTTTTCAGCCCAGGTGGAGCGCGGGGTAGGGCGGAACCCCCTGGCCGTTCGCATTTCCCACAACGGGACGCAGTTCGACTCCCTGGTGCTGTCGCCGCGCGCCGCGCAGCTCCACGCGCTGATGCCCCACAAAGCGCCGCCCGACATGAGCCGCTATGTGCTGTCGCCCATGCCGGGCTTGCTGGCTGAGGTGTCGGTGCAGGTTGGGCAAAAAGTGCTGGCCGGCGAACGCGTCGCGGTGATCGAAGCCATGAAGATGGAAAACGTGCTGTTTGCCACGGCCGATGGCGTGGTGGGCAAGGTGCTGGCCGCCAAAGGTGAGTCGCTCAGCGTGGACCAGCCGATCGTGGAATTCGTCTAGATGTGGTCCCCACGGTCGCTCGCTTCGCGTAGCTTCCTGCCCCCCGAGGGGGCCGCTGCGCCTGCGGCCCGGCAAAGCCGGTTCCGCGGCCCCTGTTTGAGAAGACCTCTCACGCTGGTTACGTGGGATTGTCCCGCGGCGGTTGATGGTTTGTTGTTGAGGAAAATAAAATGACGCGTCCCTTCAAGGTGCTGGGCATCCAGCAAATCGCTATAGGTGGCACCAGCAAAGACCGGTTGCGCACGCTGTGGGTGGACATGCTGGGGCTGGAGGTCACCGGAACTTTTGTCAGCGAACGCGAAAACGTGGACGAAGACATCTGCGCCATTGGCAGCGGCCCGTTCAAGGTCGAGGTTGACTTGATGCAGCCGGTGGATATTGAAAAAAAGCCCGCCGTGCATGCTACGCCGCTCAACCATGTGGGGCTGTGGATTGACGACCTGCCCAAGGCCGTGGAATGGCTCACCGCACAGGGTGTACGGTTTGCTCCGGGCGGCATCCGCAAGGGCGCTGCGGGTTTTGACATCTGCTTTCTGCACCCCAAGTCCAGCGAGGAGTTTCCAGTTTCGGGCGAGGGCGTGCTGATTGAGATGGTGCAGGCACCGCCCGAGGTAGTGCGCGCTTTCGCGGCGCTGGCGTCCTGAAGCTGGCGGGTGGCAGGCCCGGTTTTCAGTCTGGGCGCCCGTCCGCGTCCCGCCTGGCGCGTGCGCTCGCCAGTGCGGCTTCAATGATGCTGCGCTTGCGCGCCAGCACCCCGGGGTCCGTGATTTTCGAATGGCCGGCCAGGTCGGACAGCTTGGTCTGGGCCAGTGCTTCAAGTTTTTTGTCGTTGCCTTGCTTGTTCAGCTTGCGGCGCATGCTGCTGAATTCATGGCGCTCCCGCGCCTGCTCCGCGTCCGCCGGCGACCAGGCGGCCCAGCCGGTGCGCGTGCCCGTGACATTTTCCAGGCTGATGCAGTCCACCGGGCACACCGGCAGGCACAACTCGCAACCCGTGCAATACGGCTCGATTACAGTGTGCATCATCTTGTTGCTGCCCATGATCGCATCCGTCGGGCATGCCTTGATGCAGAGCGTGCAGCCAATGCACCAGGCTTCGTCAATGAAGGCCACGGTGCGCGGTCCTTCTGTGCCATGGGCCGGATTCAGGGCTTGTTCGGGCAGTCCGGTGATGTCGGACAGGCGCCTCACCCCTTCAGCGCCGCCAGGCGGGCACTGGTTGATGGCTGCGCTGCCGGCCACGATGGCGTGTGCGTAGGCAGCACAATCGGGGTAGCCGCAACGCGTGCACTGGGTTTGCGGCAATGCCGCGTTGACGCGGTCAAAAAGGGAGGGTTCGGCGACTGAGTTCACCCGCCCATTGTCCCACCCCGGCACCGCCCGCTCAGGCGCGCGGCGCCGTTTCACCTCATTTGCGGCGCGGGATCTTTGTCACCGGCTTGCCATTGGCGCGTGCCGGGTAGGGTACAGCCGCCTGGGCGGTAGGCTTTGCCGCAGTCTTGGCGGCTGCCATGCTGACGGACACTTTGGCTGGCGCCTCAGCCACTGGCGCTGCAGGCGCCTTGACTTGCGGCTCAACCGCCCCCTTGGCGACGATCTCGGCGGCCGGCTTTACCGGTGCAGCGGAGGGCGCCAAAGACGGCTTTTCCAGGGCGGGCATCTTGTTTTGCTCAAGAATGAAGGCCTTCACGGATGGGTAAACCACCTCGCGCCAGCGGCGGCCGCTGAAAATACCGTAGTGACCGGCGCCTTCGGCTTCCAGGTGCTTTTTCTTGCTGGCAGGCACGCCGCTGCACATGGCAAGCGCCGCCTGCGTCTGGCCGGCACCCGATATATCGTCAAGCTCGCCCTCCACCGTCATCACTGCGGTGGTCTTGATGTCGCCCGGTGTCACGCGCTCGGTCTTGCCCTCAACCGAGACCACATCCCAGGTGCCTTTGACCAGCTTGTATTCCTGAAACACGGTTTTGATCGTTTCCAGGTAGTAGTCGGCGTCCATGTCCAGCACGGCGTTGTACTCGTCGTAAAACTTGCGGTGCGCTTCCGTCGCGTCGTCGTCGCCCTTGATCAGGTCCTTGAAGTAGTCATAGTGGCTGGTGGCGTGGCGGTTGGGGTTCATGGCCACAAAGCCGGTGTGCTGCAAAAAGCCCGGATAAACGCGCCGGCCGGCGCCCGGGAAGTTGTTGGGCACCTTGTAGATCACATTGTTTTCAAACCACTCAAAGCTCTTGGTGGTGGCCAGGTCGTTCACCGCGGTGGCGGACAAGCGCGCGTCGATGGGTCCGCCCATCATGACCATGGACAACGGTGTCGTTTCCCCGCGGGAGGCCATCAGTGAAATGGCGGCAAACACCGGCACAGTCGGCTGGCACACGCTGATGACGTGGCAATTGCCGTACTTGCCCTGCAGATGCTGGATGAATTCCTGCACATAGTTGACGTAGTCGTCAAGGTGGAACGAGCCATCTGACAGCGGCACATTGCGCGCGTTTTTCCAGTCGGTGATGTAGACCTTGTGGTCCTTGAGCATGGTTTTGACGGTGTCGCGCAGCAAGGTTGCGTAGTGGCCCGACAGCGGCGCCACCAGCAGCACGGCCGGCTGGCCCTTGAGCTTGGCCAGCGTGGCCGTGTCGTCAGAAAAACGCTTGAAGCGGCGCAGTTCGCAAAATGGCTTGTCAATTTCCACGCGCTCATGAATGGCGATGCTGGTGCCGTCGACATCTACGGTCTGGATGTCGAAGTTTGGTTTTTCGTAGTCTTTTCCCAGACGGTAAATCAGGCTGTAGCCGGCCGCTACGCGCTGGGCAAGCGGGTTTTGCCCCAGCGGTGACGTGGCGCTTCCGTAAAGTTTCGCAGCGGCTTGCGCAAAGTCAACAAAAGGCTCCATCAGGGTGCGCTGGGTTTCATAAACTTTGTAAAGCATGGTGTACAACCTTTAAATGTGGCTATCAGGGAAATCGTAATATGTTGCAGTGCAATATAACAGGCCGCTGAAGTAACAATTTGGGGATTACCACTAACTTTGTCAAGTTTGCGACCTGCTGTGGCTGAGAGTCTGCGCTCATTTTTGATGGTGCGGGAGAATTAGTCACGCCTGCTGTGCCGGAGCACTTTCTGCCCGCGTGGCACACTTTTGACACTTTACCGAATCAGGTGCTGATGCCGGCCTCCCGGGCCGCCTGCGCCACAGAAAAGAACACACCATGTCCACCCTGACTGACCTCGGCGCGCTTGACCAGCTACCATCCCTCCAGAAATCAGACCCCATGCCTGTGCTGTTCATGGGGCACGGCAGTCCTATGAATGCGATTGGCGACAACGACTACCGGCGTAGCTGGCAGGCGCTGGGCGCTGAATTTGGCTCAAGTCGCCCCCGTCCCCAGCTTATTTTGTGCATTTCTGCCCATTGGCTTACCGAGGGCTGGTGGCTCACGGCCATGGACAGGCCCAAAACCATCCATGATTTTGGTGGTTTTCCGCAGGAGTTGTTTGATGTGCAGTACCCCGCGCCCGGAGATGCCGCAGCGGCGCGGGCGATCAGCCAGATGGTCAGGCAGCGGGCGTCTGTGCCCCTGGGGCTCGACAAGGACGCTTGGGGGTTGGACCACGGCGCCTGGTCGGTCCTCAAACCCATGTTTCCCGACGCGGACATTCCCGTGATCCAGCTCAGCATGGATTACAGCCGTGCCCCTGAAGACCATTACGCGCTGGCCGGGCAACTGAAAGCCTTGCGACAGCGGGGCGTGCTGATAGTGGCCAGCGGCAACATCGTGCACAACCTGCGCCAGATGCAGCGCGGTGCCAGCGCCAGCCAGGCCTACGACTGGGCGCTGGAGTTTGACCAGACCATAGGCGGCTACCTGCAGCAGGGCAACCTGGACGCTTTGCAGCGCTTTCAGAAACTCGGGCAGGTGGCCAAAATGGCCCACCCCACCCATGAGCACTATTTGCCCCTGCTGTATGCGGCAGGCGCTACCGACCCCCGTGAGCCGATGCGGTTTATGAACACCAGCTTTCAGGGCGGGTCGATTTCGATGCGCTCGGTGATCTGGGGTTGATGCTAATTGCTATAAAATGAGTAGCTAGTTGTTCCGGTATCTATTGAGCTATAGCCCTGTTTGACGTAAAAAAAGCCGCTTCAGTGCGGCTTTTTCAGGTCGGGGCTAGCGTTGGCTGCGTTTAGAGGACCTTGGCAATCGATGCGCAGACGTAGTCGATGTTCTTGCTGTTCAGCGCGGCCACGCACATGCGGCCGGTGTCGGTGCCGTACACGCCGAATTCGTTGCGCAGGCGAACCATCTGGTCCTTGGTCAGGCCCGAATAGCTGAACATGCCGATCTGGGTGGTGATGAAGCTCATGTCGGCTTGCACGCCGGCCGCCTTCAGTCCATCGACCAGCTTTTGGCGCATGGCCTTGATGCGCACGCGCATTTCGCCCAGCTCTTGTTCCCACAGGGCGCGCAACTCGGGGGTGTTCAGCACCGTGGCAACAATGGTGCCGCCGTGAATCGGCGGGTTGCTGTAGTTGGTACGAATCGCGATCTTGAGCTGGCTCAGTACGCGGTCGGCTTCTTCCTTGCTGTTGCACAGCACGCTCAACGCGCCGACCCGCTCACCATACAGGCTGAAGCTTTTCGAGAACGAGGTCGACACCAGAAAACTCAGGCCGGCAGCCACAAACTTGCCGATCACGGTGCCGTCTTCGGCGATGCCGTGGCCAAAGCCCTGGTAGGCCATGTCGAGAAAGGGCACCAGGTCGTTGGCTTTGACGGCCTCAATGACCTGGTCCCACTGGGCGGGCGTGATGTCGTAGCCGGTCGGGTTGTGGCAGCAGGCGTGCAGCACCACGATGGTTCCGGCGGCAGCCGCATTGAGTGCGGCCAGCATGCCCGCAAAGTTGACGCCGCGGTTGGCTGCGTCGTAGTAGGGGTAGTTTTCAACGGTGAAACCGGCGTTGCTGAACAGCGCTCGGTGGTTTTCCCAGCTTGGGTCGCTGATCAGCACCTTGGCGTCGGGATTCAGGTGCTTCAGGAAATCGGCGCCCACTTTCAGCCCGCCGGTGCCGCCAATGGCCTGCACGGTGGCGACGCGGCCCGACTTGACGGGCTCGCTGTCAACGCCAAACACCAGGCCCTTGACGGCGGCGTCGTAGGCGGCAATGCCGTCAATCGGCAGGTAGCCGCGCGGCTTGGGCGTGTCCATCATCTGCTTTTCAGCGGCCTGCACGCATTGCAGCAGGGGGAGCTTGCCGTTGTCGTCGTAGTACACGCCCACGCCCAGGTTGACCTTGGCGGGGTTGGGGTCGGCGTTGAACTGTTCGTTAAGACCCAGAATCGGGTCACGCGGGGCCATTTCGACAGCGGTAAACAAAGACATGGAATATCCTCAGAGAGTAAAAAATCAGCCCGTTGCCAGGCTGGGAGTCAGGTTTTTCAGCCCGGAACCTTCTCGGGCATTATTTTGTTGATCAGGGCGATTCAGGGCTTGAGATTCCTGCGGACGCCCGAATGTCGTATTCTGTTTGGTTGCCCCGAATTTTAGCGGGGCTTGACTGAGGTTTTATGCCAGAAGCACGAGAAGTTAGTAGCGCGACCACGATCGCGCCCGGTGTCGGCGAGTTCCAGCGTTTTCCGGATTCGCCGTTTGAACTGTTCCAGCCCTACCTGCCGGCAGGCGACCAGCCGCAGGCGATTGACAAGCTGGTGGAAGGCGTGCGCGACGGGGAAGTGTTCCAGACCCTGCTGGGCGTGACCGGGTCGGGCAAGACCTTCACCATGGCCAATGTGATTGCCCGCCTGGGGCGACCGGCCATTGTGTTTGCGCCCAACAAGACGCTGGCGGCGCAGCTTTACAGCGAGTTTCGGGAGTTTTTCCCGAAAAACGCGGTGGAGTATTTCGTCAGTTACTACGACTACTACCAGCCCGAGGCCTATGTGCCGCAGCGCGACCTGTTCATTGAAAAAGACTCCGCCATCAACGAGCACATTGAGCAGATGCGGCTGTCGGCCACCAAAAGCGTGCTGGAGCGCCGCGACACCATCATTGTGGCCACCGTCAGCGCCATTTACGGCATTGGTGCGCCGGAGGATTACACGCAGATGCGCTTCATTGCGCGGGTGGCCGACAAAATGGGCCAGCGCGACATCATTGCGCGCCTGATCCGCATGCAGTACAGCCGCAACGACCAGGATTTCTCGCGCGGCACCTTCCGGGTGCGCGGCGACGTGATCGATATTTTCCCGGCCGAGCATTCCGAACTGGCGCTGCGGATCGAGCTGTTCGACGACGAAATCGAAACGCTGCAACTGTTTGACCCGCTGACGGGGCGTATCCGGCAAAAGATTCCGCGCTTTGTGGTGTACCCGAAAAGCCATTACGTCACGCCGCGGGACAAGGTCATGACGGCGGTTGAAACGATCAAGCTGGAGTTGTCAGAGCGGGTTGGCCAGTTCATTGCCGACGGCAAGCTGATTGAAGCCCAGCGCATCGAGCAGCGCACCCGGTTTGATCTGGAAATGCTGAGCGAAATAGGGCACTGCAAGGGGATTGAAAACTACACCCGCCACCTGAGCGGCGCGCCGCCAGGCTCGGCACCTTCGACGCTGTGCGACTACCTGCCCAAGGACTCGCTGATGTTTCTGGATGAAAGCCACGTCATGATTGGCCAGCTCAACGCCATGTACAACGGCGACCGGGCGCGCAAGACCACGCTGGTCGAATACGGCTTTCGCCTGCCCAGCGCCCTGGACAATCGGCCGCTGAAGTTCGAGGAATTTGAAACCAAGATGCGCCAGGCTATTTTTGTGTCGGCCACGCCGGCCGCCTACGAGCAGGCGCATGCCGGGCAGGTGGTGGAGCAGGTGGTCCGCCCCACCGGGCTGGTGGATCCGCAGGTGGAGGTGCGCCCGGCCGCGAGCCAGGTCGATGACGTGTTGCAGGAAATCCGCATCCGGGTCGACAAAAACGAGCGCGTGCTGATCACCACGCTGACCAAGCGCATGGCCGAGCAGCTGACCGACTACCTGAGCGAGAACGGTGTGAAGGTGCGCTACCTGCACAGTGATGTGGACACGGTCGAGCGCGTGGAAATCTTGCGTGACTTGCGGCTGGGCGCGTTTGACGTGCTGGTGGGTATCAATTTGCTGCGCGAAGGCATTGATATTCCCGAGGTGTCGCTGGTGGCCATTCTGGATGCTGACAAGGAGGGCTTTTTAAGGTCGGAACGCAGCCTGATCCAGACCATTGGCCGCTCCGCCCGAAACGTCAACGGCCGCGCTATTTTGTACGCTGACCGCATCACGGATTCGATGAAAAAGGCGATGGGCGAAACCGAGCGCCGCCGCGACAAGCAGATGGCCTTCAACCTGGCCAACGGCATTACCCCGCGCAGCGTGGTCAAGCGCATCAAGGACCTGATTGACGGCGTTTACAGCGAAAAGTCAGGCAAGGAGGCTGAAAAGCTTGAAATGCAAAAAGCCCAGGTCGAAGACATGAGCGAAAAAGACGTCGCGCGCGAGATCAAACGGCTTGAAAAACAGATGGTGGAACACGCCAAAAACCTGGAGTTTGAAAAGGCGGCGATGGTGCGCGATCAGTTGCACATCCTTAAAGAGCAGGCGTTTGGTGCGCCGGGCACCGATAATATTGTTCCAATTTCTGCCGCTGGATCAGGGCGACTTTGATCATTTTGGGTATGGGCATGCCTGGCCGCGCTGCCGGGCGGCACTGCGAAAAACCACAGCCTCTGTTATACTTGACAGAATTAGTCAGGAACAAGTCAGCCATATAAAAGCGCCACATAAGCCGTTGACTGGCCTGAGTGAATCGAGGAAGAGTCCCCTGAAAGCCACGAGCGACCAGGGCAGTAATGACAGCCAAGCCAACTTTAAGGAGCTTGTTATGCGCCTCACGACCAAAGGCCGCTTTGCGGTCACTGCCATGATAGATCTTGGGCTACGCCAGAATAACGGCCCCGTCACGCTGGCCGCGATCAGCCAGCGGCAGCAAATTTCCCTTTCTTACCTTGAGCAACTATTTGGCAAGCTGCGCCGCCATGAACTGGTGGAGTCCACCCGTGGGCCTGGCGGCGGTTACACACTGGGCCGCAAAGCTTCCGAAATCACGGTTGCCGACATCATTGTCTCGGTTGACGAACCGATTGATGCCACGCAATGCGGCGGCAAGGAAAACTGCGCAGGCGAGGGTAATCGTTGCATGACGCATGAGTTGTGGGCGTCGCTGAACAACCGCATGGTGGAGTTCCTGGACTCCGTGACCCTGCAAAAACTGGTCGATGACCAGCTAGCCAAGGGCGTGGTGATCGAAACCACGCCGCACCTGAAAAAAGCAATTTTCGCGTCGCCCATCGTCAAGCCGATTCGTGTGAATGCGCCGAATTCGGTGTTTGCCCTGGGTAATGCGTTTTCCAAATCCTGACCGGATTGCATCCACGCCAACGTTTTGAGCTGCCAGTCAGCCTTTGAATTAAAGAGCCCGAAAAATGGACACACCACATTTCCCGATTTACATGGACTACAGCGCCACCAACCCCTGCGACCCGCGCGTGGTGGACGCCATGATCCCATGGTTGCGCGAGCATTTCGGCAACCCCGCTTCACGCAGCCATGCGTGGGGTTGGGAAGCAGAAGCCGCCGTCGAAAAGGCGCGCGAGCAGATTGCCGACCTGATTGGCGCCGACCCGCGCGAGATCGTCTGGACCAGTGGTGCGACCGAGTCCAACAATCTGGCGCTTAAAGGCGCTGCCCACTTTTACAAGACCAAGGGCAAGCACATCATCACGGTCAAGACAGAACACAAGGCGGTGCTGGACACCTGCCGTGAACTGGAACGCCAGGGTTTTGAGGTGTCCTACCTGGACGTGCAGCCGGACGGTTTGCTTGACCTGGACGTGCTGAAGGCCGCGATTCGGCCCGATACCATCCTGGTCAGCGTCATGTTCGTCAACAATGAAATCGGCGTGATTCAAGACATCAGGGCGATTGGCGCCTTGTGCCGCGAAAAAGGCATTATTTTCCATTCGGACGCGGCGCAAGCCACCGGCCGCGTTGACATTGACTTGTCCAGCCTGCCGGTGGACCTGATGAGCCTGACCTCGCACAAGACCTACGGCCCCAAGGGCATTGGCGCCCTGTATGTACGCCGCAAGCCGCGCGTGCGCCTGGAAGCGCAAATGCATGGCGGTGGTCACGAGCGCGGCATGCGTTCGGGCACGCTGCCAACGCACCAGTGCGTGGGCATGGGTGAGGCCTACCGCATCGCCAAGGCTGAGATGCACGAGGAAAACAAGCGCATCCGTGCCTTGCACGAGCGCATGCTCAACGGACTGAAGGATGTCGAGGAAGTGTTCCTCAATGGCCACGCCGAGCAACGCGTGCCGCACAACCTCAACATGAGCTTTAACTATGTCGAGGGCGAGTCGCTGATCATGGGCATCAAGGGTTTGGCGGTGTCGAGCGGTTCAGCCTGCACATCGGCCAGCCTGGAGCCCAGCTATGTGCTGCGCGCCCTGGGCCGCAGCGACGAACTCGCACACAGCAGCCTGCGCATGACGATTGGCCGCTGGACGACTGAAGAAGAGATCGACTACGCGGTCGCGACCATCAAGGAAAATGTCGCCAAGCTGCGCGAGCTGTCTCCCTTGTGGGAAATGTTCAAGGATGGCGTGGATCTGTCCACCATCCAGTGGGCCGCGCATTAAGCCAACTGCAACAGGCGTTCGGGGTTCAGGGATGAGCCCGTTCAAGCAACCGTAATTTAGGAGTTAATCATGGCATACAGCGAAAAAGTGGTGGACCACTACGAGAATCCACGGAACGTCGGCTCCTTTGAAAAAGGCGACGAAACGGTCGGTACCGGCATGGTGGGTGCGCCAGCCTGCGGCGACGTGATGAAGCTGCAGATCAAGGTCAACCCGACCACTGGCGTGATCGAAGATGCGCGCTTTAAAACCTATGGTTGCGGCTCGGCCATTGCGTCGAGCTCGCTTGTGACCGAGTGGGTCAAGGGCAAGACGCTCGATGAAGCGGCCAGCATCAAAAATAGCGCCATTGCAGAAGAGCTGGCCTTGCCGCCGGTCAAAATCCACTGCTCCATCCTGGCGGAAGACGCCATCAAGGCCGCCGTGAACGACTACAAGCAAAAACACGCCCACTGACGTTTTGTTTGAACCTGCACCCGCACTGATCGCCTTGTTTAACTTTCGAGTGATTTAAATGTCCGTTACCCTCACCGATGCCGCTGCCCGCCACGTGACCCGCAATATCACCAAGCGAGGCAAAGGCGTGGGTGTGCGTCTGGGCGTCAAGACCACCGGCTGCTCGGGTCTGGCCTACAAGCTCGAATATGCTGACGAAATTGCACCGGAAGACGTGGTCTTTGAAGACAACGGCATCAAGGTGCTGGTGGACCCCAAGAGCATGGCCTATATTGATGGGACCCAACTTGACTTTGTACGTGAAGGCCTGAACGAGGGCTTCAAGTTCATCAACCCCAATGAGCGTGATCGCTGCGGCTGCGGCGAGAGTTTCCGGGTTTGATGCGCGAAACGAGCTGATCTGCCGCATCGGCAACCATGTGGGCGCCTGCGCATATGTAACCATTGGGCCGCCCACACGGAATGTGCTGGCGGCTTTTTCTTGACATGAATCTTCAATCGAACGACTTTGAACTTTTTAGCGTGCCCATGCAGTTTGCGCAAGATGGCGCGCTGCTGTCTGCGCGCTGGAAGGAACTGCAGCGAGAGGCGCATCCCGACAAGTTTGCCGCCCAGGGGGCCGCAGCCCAGCGCATTGCCATGCAGTGGTCGGTGCGCATTAACGAGGCCTACCAGCGCCTTAAAGATCCTTTGAAGCGGGCCAGCTATCTGTGCGAGTTGCACGGCGCATCCATTGATGCCGAGAAAAACACGGCCATGCCGACTGATTTTTTGATGCAGCAAATGCAGTGGCGGGAAGCGCTGGAGGATGCACAAACGCTTCAGGATTTTGAAGAAATAGCCGTTCAGTCCAATATCAGCGGGCGCGAGCAGCTATTAAAAATTGAGCAGATGCTGGATGTTGACAGAGACTTTTGCGCTGCGGCGCAGCAAGTCAGAAGCCTCATGTTCATCGAGCGTTTTGCCAGTGAGGTCGAGGCCCGAATCGATCAGCTGGAGCCCTGAATCATCACAAGAAATACGACGAAAAGCCCTATGGCACTCCTGCAAATATCCGAACCCGGCCAGACGCCAGACCCGCACCAGCGACGCATCGCCATCGGCATTGACCTGGGCACCACGCATTCGCTGGTGGCCAGCGTGCGCAACGGCCTGCCTGAATGCCTGCCTGACGAGCAGGGACGCGTGATTTTGCCCAGCGTGGTGCGCTACCTGGATGCCGAGCGGCGCCAGATTGGATACGACGCGCTGGCGGCCCAGGTCGAAGACCCGCGCAACACCATCTCTTCCGTCAAGCGCTTGATGGGGCGCGGTATTGAAGACATTGGCAACCGCGCGCAATTGCCCTATCAGCTGGGCGACAAGCCCGGCATGGTCATGCTGCAAACCGTTGCCGGCGAAAAAAGTCCGGTCGAGGTCAGCGGCGAGATTCTTGCCACCCTGCGTTATCGGGCCGAAGACACCTTCAATGACGATGTTTATGGTGCCGTGATCACGGTGCCCGCCTACTTTGACGACGCCCAGCGCCAAGCCACCAAAGATGCCGCCCAGCTGGCCGGCCTGAATGTGCTGCGCCTGATCAATGAGCCTACCGCCGCCGCCATTGCCTACGGGCTGGACAACGCCAGTGAGGGCGTCTTTGCGGTGTATGACCTGGGCGGGGGTACTTTTGATATTTCCATCCTTCGCCTGACGCAGGGCGTGTTTGAAGTGGTTTCCACCGGGGGTGATTCCGCGCTCGGCGGCGACGACTACGACAGGGCGCTGGTGGACTGGGTTCTTGCGCGGGCGGGCCTGGCGGCAGACGCCTTGACCGCATCGGATAAAGCTGCCTTGCAGCGGGCTGCGCGGGCCTGCAAGGAGGCCCTGTCGGGCGCGGAGTCGGTGCCGTTTTCTGTCCGCTTGACCAAGGCCACGGTTAATTTCGAGATGAAAGGGGCCGACTTTGAAGCGGCCACGGCGCACCTCACCCAGCGCACCCTGGCGGCGGTGCGCAAGGCCTTGCGTGACGCGAAGCTGGCCAAGGAAGATGTGGACGGCGTGGTGCTGGTCGGCGGTTCCACGCGCATGCCGCAAGTACGCAAGGCAGTAGCCAGCTTTTTTGGTCGCGAGCCCCTGACCAACCTCAACCCGGATGAAGTGGTCGCGCTGGGTGCCGCCATTTCCGCCAATCAGCTGGCCGGCAACAGCACGGGGGCGGACTTGCTGCTGCTCGACGTGATCCCGCTCTCGCTGGGTATTGAAACCATGGGCGGGCTGGTCGAGCGCATCGTGCCGCGCAACCAGACCATTCCCACGGCCATGGCCCAGGATTTCACCACTTACCAGGACGGCCAGACCGCCCTGGCCCTGCATGTGGTGCAGGGCGAGCGTGATCTGGTGGTCGACTGCCGCAGCCTGGCACGCTTTGAGTTGCGCGGCATCCCGCCGATGGCGGCCGGTGCTGCGCGTATTCGCGTCACCTTTACCGTCGATGCCGACGGTCTTCTCAGCGTCGATGCGCGGGAGCAGGGCAGTGGCGTTGAGGCGCGCATTGACGTCAAGCCTTCCTATGGTCTGTCAGACGACGAAATCGCCCGCATGCTGAAAGACAGTTTTTCAACGGCGCAGCAAGACATGCAGGCGCGCGCACTGGCTGAAGCGCAAGTGGATGCGGACCGCATGATCATGGCCACGCAAAGTGCGCTGGCTGCAGACGCAGACCTGTTGAGCGATGACGAGCGGGCGCAGATTGACACGCTGATTCGCAGCCTGGCCGATGCGCGTGCGCAGGGCGATGCGGCCACCGTTGAAGCGGCCACCCAGCTACTGGCCAAGGGGACCGAAGCGTTTGCCGCGCAGCGTATGAACCGCGGCATCCGGCAAGCCCTGGCCGGAAAGAACATCGAGGCGGTCTGAACTGTGCTTGCTACCGCCTTCATCACCCCGGATTGACACCATGCCCATCATCAAAATACTCCCCCATCCCGAATACTGCCCCCAGGGTGCCGAGATTTCGGCGCCTGCCGGCACCTCCATCTGCGAGGCCATGCTCGACCACAAGATCAACATTGAACATGCCTGCGACATGAGTTGCGCCTGCACGACCTGCCATGTCATCGTGCGTGAAGGCTTCAATTCGCTGAACGAACTGGACGAAAGCGAAGAAGACCTGCTGGACCGAGCCTGGGGGCTGGAGCCCAACTCGCGGCTGAGTTGCCAGGCCTTTCTGGCACAGAGCGATGTGACGGTGGAGATCCCCAAGTACTCGATCAACCACGCTAAAGAAGTCCACTGAGAGTGGCTTTTCGCGCCAAACCATAATCCCTTCATGCGTCAAATCTTTCTGGACACTGAGACGACGGGTCTTTCCGCTGAAAACGGCGACCGCGTCATTGAAATCGGCTGCGTGGAAATGGTGCGCCGCAAACTCACCGGCGACAACAAGCATTTCTACCTCAATCCCGAGCGTGACAGCCACGAAGATGCGCTCAAGGTTCACGGCATCAGCAACGAATTTTTGAAAGACAAGCCCAAGTTTTCGGCGGTGGTCGATGAGTTGCTGGATTACCTGCAAGATGCCGAGATCATCATCCACAACGCGCCGTTCGATGTGGGTTTTCTGAACAAGGAACTTGAACTCATTGGCCGCAAGCCGATCACGCAGTGCGTGGCCAAGGTGACCGACAGCCTGATGATGGCCAAGGAGCTGTTCCCGGGCAAGCGCAATTCTCTCAACGCCTTGTGCGACCGGCTGGAGGTCGACAATTCAGGGCGTACGCTGCATGGGGCCTTGCTCGATGCCGAGTTGCTGGCCGATGTGTACATCAACCTGACCCGCGGGCAAAACACCCTGATGATGGAGGTAGAGGGAAGCACGCCGGAAGGCGACAGCGCGCCGCTGGTCGATCTGCGCATGTTTGTGCTTCCCCTGCTGGCCGCCAATGACCAGGAAGTGGCTGATCATGAGATATTGCTCACCCAAATTGACAAGGCCAGCAAGGGGAAAACGGTCTGGCGTGCCATGGATGCTGATTTTTTGACGGCTTAATTAGAAAAGTCGACCGGAAGCAGCTTATAATCATAAGCTGACCGATAGGGCGGTTAGCTCAGGGGTAGAGCACTGCATTCACACTGCAGGGGTCGCAAGTT
>NZ_JADMJK010000098.1 GCF_018780625.1 Polaromonas sp.
AAGGGCGAGATCGGCGGCCGCAAAAATGGCGTGCTGATTTCCATGGACGCGGGCGAAATCTTCACCTACGCCCTGGGCAAGCTGGACGACCGCGGCCGCATGTTCGTGCGGGCCAATGACCCGGTGTACGAAGGCATGATTGTGGGTATCCACAGCCGTGACAACGATCTGGTGGTCAACGCCACGCGTACCAAGCAATTGACCAACTTCCGCGTCAGCGGCAAGGAAGATGCGATCAAGATCACGCCACCGATCGAATGCACGCTGGAATACGGCGTGGAGTTCATCGAGGACGACGAGCTGGTCGAAATCACGCCCAAGTCGATTCGCCTGCGCAAGCGCTACCTGACCGAGAGCGAGCGCAAGCGCGCTGGCCGCTAAACAAGCCCCCACGCTCCCCGAGGGGGCGCTGCGCCTGCGGCCTGGCAAAGCCAGTTCCGCGGCCCCTGCTGGTGGAGGCGGGGAGCCCTTGGTAACTGGCCGCTGCGCGCAAAAAAGCGCCAGCGGCCTTTTTTTAACCTGCCTACAGGGATTTTGATGAAGTTGACGCATACCCGCGCCGTTGCCGTGATGGTTCTCGTCACCCTGATGTGGTCCATAGCGGGCGTCGTGACACGACAGCTGGAGTCAGCGCGCAGCTTTGAAGTAACGTTCTGGCGCAGCTTTTTTACCGTGCTGTCCTTGCTGGTCATCCTGCCGGCGTTTCAGGGGCGGGCGGTTTTCTACAAAATCCGCCATGGCGGCTTTGCGTTCTGGCTGTCCGGCGTTTGCTGGAGTGTGATGTTCACGGCCTTCATGGTGGCGATCATGCTCACGACGGTCGCCAATGTACTGATCACGATGGCGGCCGGCCCCCTGATCACGGCCCTGCTGGCGCGTGTTTTCATTGGCCATCGCATTCCATCGCGCACCTGGTTGGCCATCGGCATGGCGGGGGTGGGCATTGGCTGGATGTTCGGCGCGCAAATGGACTTCTCCAGCCACCTTGCCGGCACACTGGTCGCACTGCTGGTCCCGCTGGCCGGTGCCTGCAACTGGACCGTGGTGCAGTACAGCCGCGCCCATGGGCAGAACATTGACATGGTGCCTGCCGTGCTGGTGGGCGCGGCGCTCTCTGCGCTGGTGACCCTGCCGCTGGCCTTTCCCTTTTCGGCGACGCCGCATGACATGGGTTTGCTGGCCTTGCTCGGACTGGTTCAGCTTGCCATTCCCTGTGTGCTGGCGGTCATGTGTGCCGGCGTGCTGAAGGCGCCCGAGATTGCGTTGCTGGCGCTGCTGGAGGTCATCTTCGGAATCCTGCTGGCATGGTTCGGTGCCAACGAGGTGCCCGGACCCAACGTATTGACCGGAGGTTCGCTGGTGATCGGCGCACTGGTGCTTAACGAGATGATTGGATGGAGACAAAAATCATGAACAAGGACGCTATGACGACAGAAGTGAAACAAATCGACGCCAGCAGTGAGGTATTGGCAGAACGCCGGGGAAGCGCAGGGCTCATTACGCTGAACCGGCCCAAGGCGCTCAATGCCCTGTCGCTGCAGATGGTGCGTGACCTGCTCAGCACCTTGCGCGCGTGGCGCGATGACCCGCAAGTACAGGTGGTGGCGATCCGCGGCACCAACAAGATCGGTCGTCCAGGCACGCCTGACAGCCTTTTTGGCGGTTTTTGCGCGGGCGGTGATATCCGTTTTTTCCATCAGGCAGCCTTGGCCGGCGATGCGGCGCTGGAGGAATTTTTTACCGAGGAATACACCCTCAATCACCTGATCCAGACCTATCCGAAGCCCTACATTGCCTTCATGGATGGCGTGGTGATGGGCGGCGGCATGGGGCTTTGCCAGGGCCTTGCCCTGGGCGCCCCAGGGGGCAAAGATGAAGGTGCAGGCCGGGCAAGCCCGTCTGCACGTGCTCAGGGCGCGCGCGTGCGCATCGTGACCGAGCGCACCAAGATGGCGATGCCTGAGACGAACATTGGATTATTCCCCGACGTAGGCGGCGGCTATTTCCTGAGCCGCTGCCCCGGCCATGTCGGTGAATATCTTGCTCTGACCGGCGAGGTGATTGGTGCTGACGAGGCGATTGACTATGGGCTGGCCGATGTCAAGCTGGAGGCGGCGGCCCTGCCTGCGCTCTGGGCGGAACTGGGTGCCACGTCATTTGCCTCGGCAACGGATGCTGACCAGTGGGTCGCTTCAAAATTCATAGCTAACAATTCCCATCCAGTATGCGCTACAGATAAAATTGATGCTTATTTCTCACTACTGCGGGTCAAACACATCGTCGATGCGCTGGAAAAGTCTGAAGACCGGTGGGCACTCAGGACGGCAGCGACGCTGCGCAAGCGCTCGCCGCTGATGCTGCACGTGGTGCTGGAGCAAATCCGCAAAGCACGTACCATGACGCTCGCCGACGACCTGCGCATGGAGCGGGACATGGTGTACCAATGTTTTCACCTGCGCCCCGGCACGGAAAGCGAAACCGTGGAGGGCATACGTGCGCTGGCGGTCGACAAGGACTACAAGCCGCAATGGAAGCCGGCGCGTATTGAGGATGTGAAGCCCGGCATGGCCGATGCGTTTTTCGTCAGTCCGTGGAGCGCAGAAACGCACCCTTTGCGCGACCTGTAAGCAAGCCGCCTGGTTCTGAAAACAGGCATGGCTTGCGGGTTGTGTCGGTTTAGCGGCTGCGCGACTTCATGGCGCGATCCACCTCGCGCTTGCCTTCGCGGTCCTTGATGGTGTCGCGCTTGTCGTGCTCGGCCTTGCCCTTGCCCAGACCGATCTCGCATTTGACCTTGCCGGCTTTCCAGTGCATGTTCAGCGGCACCAGCGTGAAGCCCTTTTGATCAATTTTCCCGATCAGCCGGCGAATCTCTTCCTTGTGCATCAGCAGTTTTTTGGTGCGCACCGAGTCTGGTCGGATATGGGTTGAGGCCGTGCCCAACGGGTTGATCTGGCAGCCGATGATGAAAAGCTCACCATTTCGGATCACCACATAGCCATCGGTGAGCTGCACCTTGCCCTCGCGCACGGATTTGACTTCCCAGCCTTCGAGCACCATGCCGGCCTCAAAGCGCTCTTCAATGTAGTAGTTGAACGTCGCTTTTTTGTTGTCAGCAATACGTATGGCAGCCGCAGCGGCTTTCGGGGACAGATTGCTCGCCGGCTTTCCGGTGGGTTTTCCGGACGAGGCGGCAGCTGGTTTTTTGGAGGAGGATGCTTCTTTGGTTGCCATGGCTAAGAGTTGAGGGCGGCATCGGCTAATACAATTGCACGCAACTTCGCATTGTATGAAAACTGTTCACAAGTCCGTTCTAATTTGGTATAGCCCCGCTGAAATGTTTGGCCTGGTGACCGACGTTGCGAGCTATCCGAAATTTTTACCCTGGTGCAACCAAGCCTCTGTACTGGAAGAAACCGTAGACGGCATGACCGCAAAGGTCGGAATTTCGATTGCCGGCTTGAAGCAAAGCTTCACCACCCGCAACGTGCATGAAAAAGACAGCCGGGTCAGCCTCACACTGGTGAATGGCCCTTTTTCCCATCTCGACGGCGACTGGCACTTTATTCCCCTGGGCGACGGCACGCAGCGCGCGTGCAAGGTTGAATTCACCTTGCGCTACGATTTTAATAATGGCGCCCTGGCCTCGCTGGTGGGCCCGGTGTTTGACAAGATCGCCGCAAGCCTGGTGGACGCCTTTGTCAAGCGCGCATCCCAAGTTTATGGCGAAGCCTGAAGCTGCAAAGGCAGACCCCGTGCATATAGTGCTTGTTTACTCTCCCGCACCGCGCCAGGTCCAGGAATGGAGCCTGGAGCTAGCAGAGGGCACCAGCGTGGAGCAGGCGCTTGCGGCGAGCGGCGTTTTTGAAGCCTTCCCGGCGTTGCTGGCGTCGCGCCTTGCCATTGGGGTCTGGGGCCGAAAAAGCAGCTTGGCGCATCATCTGAGGGACAACGACCGGGTGGAAATCTACCGTGGCCTGCGGGTGGATCCTAAAGTCGCGCGTCGCGAACGGTTTAATCGACAGGGTGTAAAAAGCGCCGGACTGTTTGCCAGGACCCGCGCCGGCGCCAAAGCGGGTTACTGAAAGCGTCCTGACCGGCCAACCACTTCCAGTGATGCCGATTTTTTCAGGTAATTACAGCTTGCATTCGCTGCTGGCAATGCCTTGAAGGCGCTTTTTCTCTGCTGCACGGGCAGCGTCGTCCATGATTTCCCGTTCGCCCTGGGCGTTGGTGACCGCAATCCTGACGCCGGACTCAAAACTGGCCAGACCTCTTTTAGTGCGTTCGCAGTTCTCAGCCCTGGTCTTGGCTATTTGTTCTTCTTCGGCTTTTTTACGGGCAGCTTCTGCCTCTTCCGCCTGTTTTTTTCTGGCTTCAAGTTGTGGATCCTTGCCAGGCAATTTAGGCGCGCTGGCTTTTCCTGCAGCGACGGCGGGTGCCGTCAAGCCGCTAACTGCGGGCGCCACAGTCGGCCGGCTGTCAGGGCCAGACCGTTTCAGGATATTTTTTTGCTGAATATCGGCTGGCGGCGGGCGGTCACTGAAAACCTTTCGCCCGTCCTTATCAATCCACTGCCACTGGGCCCATGCACTGATGGAGAGCGACGCTGCGGCAAGCGCCAGAAGAAGCTTTTTAGGTACAACTTTTAAGTCCATCGGGGCAGTGTAGCGTCGCGCACTAAAGTTTTCCAGCCACTTAAAGCAAAGCTGTTTTTCAGGGCAGGCGCCTGAGTACTTTTGACGCTGCGCGCGCGCAGCGAAGGCAAAAGACAAGGGTACAATCGCGTTTTTGGAGCTTTCTCTATGCGCCTACTCGGCAAAGCCCTCACCTTCGACGACGTATTGTTGGTGCCAGCGTTCTCCCAGGTCCTCCCCAAGGACGCCTCACTTTCCACCCAGTTTTCCCGAAACATTCGCCTGAACATGCCGCTCGTGTCGGCGGCAATGGACACGGTCACTGAAGCCAGGCTGGCCATCGCCATAGCCCAGGAGGGTGGAATCGGCATCATCCACAAAAACCTCACAGCCCAGCAGCAGGCCGCCGAAGTGGCCAAGGTCAAACGCTATGAAAGCGGTGTGCTCCGCGACCCGGTTGTGATTACCCCGACGCACACAGTGCGCCAGGTCATGGCACTGAGCGAGCAGCTGGGCATTTCCGGTTTTCCCGTCATTGAGGGTGGCAAGGTAGTCGGCATCGTGACCGGGCGCGACATGCGCTTCGAGTCGCGCATGGACGTACCCGTCAGCACCATCATGACGCCGCGCGAACGCCTGATCACCATGCCCGATGAGACCGCAACGCTGGCGGATGCCAAGGCGCTGCTAAACAAGCACCGGATCGAACGCGTGCTGCTGATCAATGACGATTTTGAGCTCAAGGGCCTTATCACCGTCAAGGACATCCTGAAACAGACCAGTTTTCCCAATGCAGCGCGCGACGGTCGCGGCCAGTTGCGCGTGGGCGCGGCGGTCGGCGTCGGTGCAGGCACCGAGGAACGGGTCGAAGCCCTGGTCAGGGCCGGTGTAGACGCCATTGTGGTGGACACCGCGCACGGGCACAGCAAGGGTGTGATTGATCGCGTGCGCTGGGTCAAGCAGAACTACCCCCAGATTGACGTGATAGGCGGCAATATTGCGACCGGCGCGGCGGCACTTGCGCTGGCCGAAGCGGGTGCGGACGGTGTCAAGGTCGGCATTGGACCGGGCAGCATTTGCACCACCCGCATCGTGGCCGGTGTCGGTGTGCCGCAAATCATGGCGATCGACAACGTGGCGATGGCCTTGCGCGGCACTGGTGTGCCATTGATTGCCGACGGCGGAATTCGCTACAGCGGCGACATTGCCAAGGCCATTGCCGCAGGCGCCAACACGGTGATGATGGGCGGCATGTTCGCCGGCACCGAAGAAGCCCCTGGCGAAGTGATCTTGTTCCAGGGCCGCAGCTACAAGAGCTACCGAGGCATGGGCAGCATTGGCGCCATGCAGCAAGGCAGCGCCGACCGTTACTTCCAGGAGTCAAGCACCGGCAATGCCAGCGCCGACAAACTGGTCCCCGAAGGCATCGAAGGCCGGGTTCCCTACAAGGGCTCCATGGTCGCCATTCTTTTCCAGATGGCGGGCGGCTTGCGCGCCAGCATGGGTTATTGCGGCTGCGCCACCATTGAAGACATGCGCAACAATGCCGAGTTTGTGGAAATCACCACAGCAGGTATCCGCGAGAGCCACGTGCACGACGTGCAGATCACCACAGAAGCGCCCAACTACCGGGCCGATTAAGCCCTGGGCTTCATCGTGGGGCGCCTGGCAGCAGGCGCTTTTTTACTTGTTCGACTCAAAACCGCCTAAAAACTGTTTGCCATGCAGCACTCCAAAATCCTGATCCTCGATTTCGGCTCCCAGGTCACCCAACTGATTGCCCGCCGCGTACGCGAAGCCCATGTTTTCTGTGAAGTACATCCCTGCGACGTCAGCAACGACTGGCTTCGGGACTACGCCAAAGACGGCAATCTCAAAGGCATCATCCTTTCGGGCAGCCATGCCAGCCTGTGGGAAGACGAGACCTTGCGCGCGCCGCAGGCCGTGTTTGAGCTGGGCATTCCGGTCCTGGGAATCTGCTTTGGCATGTACGCCATTGCCGAGGCATTGGGCGGCAAGGTCGAAGGTGGTCACAAGCGTGAATTTGGCCATGCCGAAGTGCGCGCCCGTGGCCACACAAAACTGCTGGACGGTATTCAGGACTACATGACGCCTGAAGGTCACGGAATGCTCCACGTCTGGATGAGCCACGGCGACAACGTGACCCAATTGCCGCCCGGCTTCAAGGTGATGGCCTCGACCGACTCCTGCCCGATTGCGGGCATGGCTGACGAAGAGCGCAATTACTACGCGGTGCAGTTCCACCCCGAAGTGACGCATACCCTGCAAGGCAAGGCGATGCTGGATCGCTTCGTGCTCGATATCTGCGCGGCGCGTCCCGACTGGGTCATGGGCGACTACATCCTGGAGGCAGTTGACAAGATTCGACAGCAAGTTGGCGACGAGGAAGTCATTCTCGGGCTGTCAGGTGGCGTCGACTCTTCAGTGGCTGCAGCCCTGATTCACCGTGCCATTGGCGACCAGTTGACCTGCGTTTTCGTCGACCACGGACTGCTTCGCCTGAACGAGGGCGACATGGTGATGGAGATGTTTGTTGGCAAGCTGCACGCCAAGGTCATCCGGGTCGATGCCGCCGGACAGTTTTTGGGCCACCTCACCGGCGTCACAGACCCCGAGGCCAAGCGCAAAATTATCGGCCGCGAGTTTGTCGAAGTATTCAAGGCCGAGGCGGCCAAGCTCAAGGCCGCTGATGCCACGTCCAAAGGCGCCAAGTGGCTGGCCCAGGGCACGATTTACCCTGACGTGATCGAGTCGGGCGGGTCCAAGACCAAGAAATCGGTGTCGATCAAAAGCCACCACAACGTGGGCGGCCTGCCCGAGCAGCTAGGCCTCAAGTTGCTTGAACCCCTGCGCGAGCTCTTCAAGGATGAGGTGCGCGAACTGGGCGAAGCGCTGGGTTTGCCGCACGATATGGTCTACCGCCATCCCTTCCCGGGACCGGGCCTGGGCGTGCGAATTCTGGGCGAAGTCAAAAAGGAATATGCCGATTTGCTGCGCCGGGCCGATGCCATCTTTATTGAAGAATTGCGCAACTTCAAGGACCCGGAGACCGGTAAAACCTGGTACGAGTTGACCAGTCAGGCGTTCACGGTGTTTTTGCCCGTAAAAAGCGTCGGCGTCATGGGCGATGGCCGGACCTACGAGTATGTGGTGGCTCTGCGTGCGGTACAAACCAGCGACTTTATGACGGCAGACTGGGCGGAACTGCCTTACGCCCTGCTCAAAAAAGTGTCTGGCCGCATCATCAATGAAGTGCGCGGTATCAACCGGGTGACTTACGATGTCAGCAGCAAGCCACCAGCGACGATCGAGTGGGAATAAGCGCCTCCTCAAGCCCTGAATCACTCTACATTGAAGCCCATGCGCCCTGAGAACGAAGTGCTGCGTCTTGACGCCTTGCGCTCCGCGTACCGTGCCTACGCGCCGCTCGAAGATCGCTTTGGCAGGGTCGCCCTAGGGCCAAACGCTTGCTGCATGTTCCGATCACCTTCACTTCAATCTGTCTGGTTGGCGGACCTGGGCCCACCAGCCACACCGAACGGCTTGTGGACTAATGCGCTGGCAGCATCATCAGGGTGCCGCGACTGATTTTCTGCTCAAGGCCAGCGCGCTTGGCTTTGCTCTTTTACCAACCACGTTCAGGAGACTTGATATGCGGGCAATTTTTAGCGTTGTAAGCCTGATGATCGTGCTGGCTGTGGTTGGGGTATTGGTAAAAAAGCAGCTGCAGGCTCCGCCCCTTGGCCCCGCGTCCCTTGAGCGGCCCGATCAGCTTGACTCGATACTCACACCGCCCGTTGATGCCACGGGCAGCCGTCCTCAAGCGACAAATGAGCAGTTGCAGCAGCAAATCGGGCAGTCGATTGAAAGCTCCATGCGGCAGGCCCGGCCCATACCTGATGACTAACTTAGTACCAAAAAAAAAGTCACTGGCCCAATCAGCTCGGGCTTAGATTGCTATTAAAAAGTAGTATTCATGCCTGACAACCGATTCATGCAACTGGCCCTGGCGCAGGCACGCGAAGCTGCTGCTGCGGGAGAGGTCCCGGTCGGAGCACTGGTGGTCCGGCACGGCCAGGTCATTGCCACCGGCCGCAACGCGCCCATCGACGGGAACGACCCCACGGCCCACGCCGAGATCGTGGCGCTTCGCGCTGCTGCGCAAGCCCTTGGCAACTACCGGCTCGATGAGTGTGAACTGTTTGTCACGCTGGAGCCCTGCGCCATGTGCAGCGGCGCCATGCTGCAAGCCAGACTCAAGCGCGTAGTGTTCGGCGCACCAGATCCCAAGACGGGCACTGCCGGCTCGGTGATCAACTTGTTTGCCCAGCCGCTACTCAACCACCAGACCGAGTTGCAGGGCGGGGTGCTGGAGGGGCAAAGCCGTGCGCTGTTGCAGGAATTTTTTCGCCAGCGCCGATCCGCAAACCGCGAGGCGACCCAACTGGCGCACCCGCTGAGGGACGATGCGCTGCGCACGCCAGATGCCGCTTTCGAAGACTTGCCAGGCTATCCCTGGCCGCCGCGCTACCTTAGCGATTTGCCAGCACTGGGCGGACTGCGCATGCACTACCTGGACGAACAAGGGCAAGGGCAGGGTGGCGATCAAGCACTGACTTATCTTTGCCTGCATGGCAACCCGGCCTGGAGCTACCTGTACCGCAAGATGATCCCGGTATTTTTAAAGGCCGGACACCGGGTGGTGGCGCCGGATCTGATTGGCTTTGGTAAAAGCGACAAGCCCAAGAAGGATCGCTTTCACACCTTCAGCGCGCATCGACAGATACTGCTTGAACTGGTGGAGCGGCTCGATTTGAAAAACGTCGTGCTCGTGGTGCAGGATTGGGGCGGCCTGCTAGGCCTCACGCTGCCCTTGGCCGCGCCCGGCCGCTATAAAGGCCTGCTGGTGATGAACACCCTGCTGGCCTGCGGCGATGCACCGCTGCCCGACGGTATTCTGGCCTGGCGCGAGATGTGTTCCCGACATCCGCAACTTGATCTGGCACGCCTGCTGGCCCGTGACAACCCGCAGATGCGCACTCAAGAGTGCTGTGCTTACAGCGCACCCTTTCCCGACAAGGGCCACCGCGCGGCGCTGCGCGCTTTTCCTGGCATGGTGCCCGCATCTGAAAATACAGACGGCGCCGCCATTTCGCGCGAGGCCCGTGAATTCTGGCGCCAACGATGGAATGGCCAGACGCTGATGGCGATCGGCGCACAAGACACTGTGTTCGGCGAGCCCGTGATGCGCGCGTTGCAGACGCAAATTCGTGGCTGCGGCGACCCCATGGTGCTGCCGCAGGCCGGGCATTTTGTGCCGGAGCATGGCGAGCAAATTGCGCAGCGCGCCATGCAGTTTTTCAAGTTTTGAGCCGTGGGATGCAGTGGGATACTTGTACCCGTGAAAAAACATATCTATATCTACTCGCCCTCCAGCGCTGTGCGCGACAAAGCCAGCTTCAAGCGAGGCGTCAAGCGCCTCCAGACCCTCGGTTATGAAGTTGAAATTGACGAGGCTGCGCTGGCAACCCACCAGCGTTTTGCGGGCGACGATGAAACACGGCTTGCCGCCATCCACCGTGCAGCGGCCAGTGGTGCCGACGTCGCCCTGATTTCCCGCGGCGGTTACGGCCTTTCGCGCATCCTGTCAGGCATCAACTACAAGGCGGTAGCCAAAGCCATTGCCAAGGGCACCCAGTTTGTGGGCCTGAGCGACTTCACGGCTTTTCAGACGGCGCTGCTGGCCAAGACCGGCGCTGTGACCTGGGCAGGTCCTGCGCTAGGCGAAGACTTTGGAAGCGCCACCACGCCGGACGACATCATGGAGGCCTGTTTTGACGATCTGATCACGGGGCAGGGCGAGGGCGCGGGCTGGCAACTGCCCAAAAATGCGACCCATTCAGTCGCTGGCAACGAAATTTCAGAGGGCAATACAGGCACTTTCAGCATCAATAACGCGGTTCTGTGGGGCGGTAATCTGGCCATGCTGTCATCGTTAGTGGGCACACCTTATCTGCCCGCCGTCAAAGGCGGAATTCTGTTTCTGGAAGACGTTGGTGAGCACCCCTACCGGGTCGAGCGCATGCTGACGCAACTGCTACATGCCGGTGTGCTGGCGCAGCAAAAAGCCGTTATTTTCGGGCAGTTTTCCGGATACAAGCTGGTCCCGCATGACAAGGGCTTCAAGTTGGCGACGGTGGTAACCTGGCTGCAGAGCCAGATCAAGGCACGTGTGCTGACCGGACTGCCCTTTGGCCATGTTGCCACCAAAGTGCTGTTGCCAGTCGGCTTCAAAACCACGCTGGCCGTTGAGGGAAGGGATGCCTTTTTGCTCTGGGGACACCAGCATTAATAGCGGGTGAATGTCCGCGCAGCTTTGCCAACCGCGTCAGCGGCCCAGCGGGCTGGGCCTGGAATTGAGGCTGCGAGGCAAAAGTCCTTCGAATTTTCCAGAGATACCCGCCAATTTTTCGCGGGCAATGGTTTCCCCGTGCACCGCTGCCAACACCTTCATCACGTCGCCTCGTGCGTACCACAAGGCTTGGGCGTCATGGGCATAGCGGACCAGACGGATGATGGCGGCGTAATTTTTTTCACCAAATTCACCCATTTCATCCAGAATCAGCTCCCGGATTTCCTCGGTACGGTCTTGCAGCACGGATGGCGTGACATCCCCCGAGCCCAGCAACGCCATGAAGCTGCTTTTTAAATTGAATTTGAACAACTCCATTGGTCACACACTTTCTGCCGGGCGTGCAAGCCCCGCTTGATTCGCGGAAAAAACGGTTGCGATCAGACAAAGACAAATGGCAACCAAAGCACAGCCTGATCCAGACCGTGAAAAATTTAACACTTTTGTCATTTTAATTGCCAATATTCTATTAAAGCAACAAATACTCTATTAAAAATAGTCTAGGAACTTCACATCAACGATATTGAAGCCCACGGCGACATGTACGGTAGCTATTCCCAGAAGAAAAATTAACGTGTCAATGCACGGCGCTCTAATGGAGCGCATATGTTGTAATAACCCTAAATAACTACAAGCAATTACAATCGCCCCATGGCAGAAGTTACCGTCGTTTTTGCTGACCTTACGGGAAGTACAGGTTTTTTTGAATCACTCGGTAATGCCAAGGCTACGCAAGCCATCACTCGCCTGATGCAATGGATGGGCAAAGTCTGCGAAGGCCATGGCGGACACGTCGTGAAGTATTTAGGCGATGGCGCGCTGCTTGTGTTCCTTGAAAACAACGATGCACTGGCGGCCGTGACCGAGCTTCAGCGCATTCACTTCACGCGCATCGAAAACTGGCCCGAGCCGCTCAAAATGCGGCTTCAGGTCGGGATGGCGCGCGGTGAAGTCGTCGAGCAAGATAACGATGTTTTCGGTGACGCAGTCAATGTTGCGTCTCGTCTGAGTGATTTGTCCGGTGCGGACCAGATTCTGGCAACCGAAGCCGTGATCGTGCGTCTGGCACCGGACAGCCCCGTACGCTGTCGATGCCTGGGCTCCCTGGATATCAGAGGCCGTAGCGAAGCTTGCGTGGTGTACAGAGTCGAATGGCAGCCCGAATTGCAATCGGATTTTTTTACGCTGCAGGCTGGCCTGACACCCTCTTTGCCTCAAGCGATGGAGCCCGCCAAAGCCATCAGCCTCTCATGGCTGGACGTCCAGTCCGTATTCATGTCTGACAATCTGCCGATTTTTCTGGGCCGGGATGAGGACTCACATTTTGTCGTGCATGACCCACGGGTCTCGCGCACACACGCCAGAATTGAGTGGCGGGCAGGCAAGTTCTACCTGGAAGATCTCAGCAGCTACGGCACCTGGGTCAGATTCTCAGACAGTGCGGCAGTGGTTGCGCTGCGCCGGCAAGAGTGCGTGTTGCCGCTCGAAGGTGACATTGCACTGGGTGCACCCTTTGAGGATTTCACGGTACCTACGGTCAGGTTCAAGTTTCCTGAAGCCCAAGTCGGGGCATAAAAAAGGTGGTTCGGGATTGATGCCAAGGTGCTTGCATCGGGTTTAGTCAACGGTATACCGCAACGGTTGAACCATCCGTCTCATTCTGGGGCATGCTATCCCTTGATGGTCAACATCGAGACAGGCAGGCCAAAAGCGTGTTCTCCTACGTGCGCAAGGTGACAGTTCCGGCATCAATGCTTGCTGCGATGATTTAAATTGGACGCATGAATAACGACGACAGACATGACCGACTTTCAGCGGCGCGCCAATGAAAATGAGAACTTATCTGGTCGAAGACAACTCGACTATTCGCGACAACCTCATCAGCACGCTGGAAGAGCTTGCGCCGGTCGAAACCGTGGGCACATCGGACACCGAAAAAGAAGGCGCTGAATGGTTGACTAGCCATAGCGCCCATTGGGATCTGGCCATCGTCGATCTGTTTCTCAAAGATGGAAGCGGACTTGGAGTCCTTCATGCTTGCCGCTTTCGGAATGCCCGACAAAAAATGGTGGTCTTTAGCAATTACGCGACCCGCGAAATTCGCTCCCGGTGTGCTCAACTGGGCGTAGACGCCGTGTTTGACAAGTCAACCGAAATTGACGACTTGCTGGCCTACTGCGTGGCCCAGAGCAAAAAGCTGGACTCGGTCGTCAAACCAAGCACTTGATTGTTTTAGGCGGCTTGAAGTTTGACATTCGAGCCTTAATTCATCAATCTGACGAGAAGGCAATCCAATCATGCCAGCTTCCAGCCTGGAGCGTTCTCAGCAGCGCCAGCGCCTTACCCCGTCTTTTTACACGGATGCGATCAAGCGCCAGGTGGCCGATCAACCCTGGCGGTCAACCTTGCTTGCCGCAGCTGCAGGGGCGTTGGCAATGCTGCTCATACGCACCCAGTTGACCAAACGTGCAGAAATCCGAAAATATGAGCGAACGAGGATGCGCTAACACTGTTTATTCCACGCTTTTTATGGAGAACGCGATGTCAGTCAATGTTCCTGCGCCCGAACCTGTTCCGCCGCTTCCAGGCAACCCCGTACCGGAAAAGTTGCCGCCACTGATCGTGCCGCCAGAACCGGGAACACCTCCCGATGTCCATGAGCCGCCGCCGCAAGCACCCGTATTCCCCATTCGTGAGCCCGGCGTTCGTCCACCGCCTCAAGCGGTGTGAAATTGGAGGAAGCTGCCACCGGCTGACGGTAGACCCGTAAATTCACGGTTGTTGAGCTGGTCAGCGTGGCGCTGGCAAGGTTTGCTGACGCTGGTACTCGTCTTTTTTCATGCTCAGATAGGCCTTGCGGTCCACCTCATGCAACTGCCGCGAATACCCTTCGGTCGCATCGAACCAGTACTGCAGTCGTGCCGAAGGTTGCTGCTCAGGCGTTTGACCCAGTGCCGCAAGGTACGCCTCAATGGCAAGGTAGTAGCGCATGGTGTTGCGCTCAACGGTGCCTCGCATGCCGCCAACATAAGCTGCTTTATCGCCTTGGCCGATTTGCGTAAAGCCTACCTTGCCGCGCCCCAGGGTGGACAGGTAAGTCTGCATTGCCAGGCGACCCGCCAAGCCATAGCTGTACGAATAACGCAAATGGATGAACGTCTTGCCATCTGGCAAAGAAACAGACTCAAGCGCGATTCGGTAGTTGCTGGTGCTCAAAGGGCCTTGCTCAGCATTGAGCTGAACCGCCAAAAAGTCTGTTGAGGCAGCGTCCACGCGGTAGGTAAATTCAAGGGGAAATGCCTCTTTCAGAGTCTGCGGCGTTTTCTTCCCGATACTCACCGCCATTTTGCTGGGACTCGTGTCTGCACTTGCACGGCAATATTTGGTGTTGAGATGCAAAATCAGCACGTCACACCAACGGTTCGGGCTTTTGAAAGCGGAGCTAACGCTGCTAAAGGGCGCATCCAGCACGGCGTAGGCGTCACCACTCACCGTCTTGGTGCCCTCAGCGGACTCCAGAAACAACGGCCGCTTGTAAGGGTTTTGCACGAGCTGCGGTAACAGGGTTGCGTGCTTTTCAAGCAATGCGGCCGCACTCGATCCATTGCTCGGCGCAGGCGGCACTTGGGCAGGCACGCTGCCAGCGCCGACCAGGCACAGGGCCAAGACTGCCGGGCGAAAGCGGTGAATAACAAAACTCCAATTTTTCTTCATCGCACAAGTTTGCCAGCCTGCCAGGGCCGTTTTTCCAAAGCGCTCCATCGTCCTACAAAAATTCGTCGTGATGAGGAGGACAGAAAAAACAGGCGGTCATTTTTCGAACAGGCGTGCAGCAGCGTTGGCAAGTGGCACCTGCGACCTGAAATAGCCCAGAACGGTTGAAATACTGTGATGCCCGGTCATCGCCATGGTTTCTGCCAGTGGCACGTTTTGACGCCCCGCCTCCGTGACAAAACCCGACCGCAATGAATGCGCCGAAAAGTCGCCCTCCACACCAGCCAGCGCGCACCGCTGCTTCACGATGTCGCGTACCGAAGCAGGGGAGAGCGCTTCGCCCAGATGCCCCCCTTTGCGCACCTGCCTGAAAATCTGCCCATTTGTGACGCCAGAAGCTGCCAGCCAGGTTGTCAAAGCCTCGGCAGCGCCCCCTAGCAGCGGCTTTCGGTTCTCAGGCAAATCCACGCCAGCCTGATTGGTTTTGGAGTAGGCCAGGGTGTAAATGAAGCCCTCCGGGACCTGTTTCAAAAACCGCATGTCGGCCCCGGCCACCTCCGAGCGCCGGCGGCCGCCGCTGGCCCAGGCAAAGAGGAGCAGGGCACGGTCGCGCTTGCCGCGCAGTGAGTCGTCGCAGGTCGCCAGAATCGCCTGCAAAGGGTCCAGTGTCAGCGCCTCTTTTTTCTGGGGCATGACCCCACGTTTGGCGTAGGCCTTGCGGGTGCGCGACAGCAATTCACGCACTTTGGGGTCGTGGCATGGGTTTTTGAGTTCCCGTAACTGATGCGCCTTCGACAAAACAGCAATCCGGTGCACCAGCGTGTTGTGCGCCAAGGCGCCCAGCTTGCCTTTGTAGCCGGCCTCGACCAGCGCCCTGTCAATCTCGGGCGGCAACTCGGACACCAGCCCGTTGTCTGTGGTGCGCTCGGCATGGTCGACGATGAACTGGAGTATGCAAGGCGTAGGCACCGGCAGATCAATCTGCTGGCCATATCGAATGCCGTACCAAGCCGCCCAGTAACGCAGCGCACTGCGGTAACTGAGCAGCGTGTTTTTCGACTCGCCTTCGCGCAGCAATTCATCAATAGCGTGCTGCGTCACGTCACAGAGATCAGCAGGCTGCAGTGCAGGGACGTTTTGGAGGCGTGGCAGGTACATCAATGGACAAGCAGTTATTTAATAAAATTTATCATACATAAGATGTATGATAAATAACAAATTATAGTCATAGGTCACGATAACAATCTCTTATCGTTGGTAAATGTAGCAAGGAAATCAAAGCGATGCAGTCAAAAAGTACGCGGGGAGTTCAGCAAGACGAAATATGGGCCGCCGCCGATGCCTTGCTGAAGGGTGGCCTGCGCCCGACCATAGAGCGGGTGCGCCAGAAAATGGGGCGTGGTTCGCCCAACACAGTCAGCCCGATGCTGGAAGCGTGGTTTGCCAGCCTGGGTCCACGTCTTGACGTAACACCTGCCCAGGAAGAAGCCGGACACCTGCCGGCGCCAGTCTGGCAGTCCATGACGCAGTTGTGGGATACAGCCATACTCTCGGCCCGCGAGCAAGCCGATCAGGATCTGCTCAGGTCACGGCAGCAACTCGCTGACGAGGTCCACGCACTTGACCTAAAAAAAGCCAAACTGAACCGTGAAGCGCAGGTCATAAACGACAGACAGAGCGCAGTGGATCAAGCTGCGGACATGGCACGGGCTCACATCCTTGAACTCGCCAGCCAGCTCAAGGAGTCTCACACACGCATGACCCGCCAGGAAGATGAAATTGATGAACTCCGTGCGCGCCAGGCGTCCGCAGCAACGCAGCATGTGGCAGACCGACGCCGCATCGACGAAGAAACGCAGCGTCACGCTGAGGAGCGCGTTCGATTTGAGGAGCGCGCTTCTGCCAATGAGCGGCGCCTTCTAGGGGAGCTTGATCGGGCCAGACAGGGCACCAAGCAGGCCCAGCTAGCCCTTGCAGAAACCGAGCGGCGCTCGCAAGCGGCAATCAAAGGCCTGGAATTGGCAAAGCAGACCCTGGACGACCAACTATCGCAGGTGCAGTCAGCACTTCAATCCACGCAACAAGCGCTGGCCTCCGCCAACGAGCGGTCACTGGAGCTGCGCGATCTGTTGGACCGGGAGCGCACGGCGACCAGCGGCGCTTTTGAGCAACTCAATCGACGCCTCGCAGAGGCTGCGACTGAAGTCGCCACCGAGGTGGCGCACAAAAATCCGACCATGGCCTTGCGCAGCAAGCGCTTATCAGTCCAAAAGGGCTGATCTTTGGGCTATGGGGTGTATCGCGACTAGCGATTGAATTTCGGCGAGGGGCGCCAAAACACGATACTTTGCGCATATTAGTTAACATAATATACATCGTGGAATATCTAAAATGTGCCAAATGACGCAGAAACCAACGCTGGCTATGCCACATCCATTCACCATTGGCCGGCTGGCCGCTTGCTGCGTATAAAGGTCGCGATGGCTTCCGCCGAATCGGGCCGATTCGCGCGCTGTGCAAACTGCAGCGCGGTCAGTCCTTGCTGGTTCTTCAGTTGCGGGTCGGCGCCTTCCTGCAACAGCAGCTTGACGGCTTCGGGAGAACCGTACATGGCAGCCATCATCAAGGGCGTAGTTCCATTGGGCGACTCAGCGTCAATGTAGGCGCTGTGCTCTATCAGTAAGCTGATGATGGCCAGTTGCGCGCTGCTGGCGGCGTAATGCAAGGCCGTCCAGCCGGTCTTGTTCACGTCGGCGCCTCTTTTGATCAATTGCGCAGCCAGGTCCTGCTGGCCTTTGAGGGCCGCCAGCATGAGTGGACTTTCGCCCTTGAGGTTAAGTCGGTTTACGTCGGTTTTAGGCCAGTTGATCAGGACCTGTGCGGCTTTGAGCGAAGGCTCGGTCAGCGCGAGATAGAGGCCATGCTGGCCTTTCGGATCAGGCGTATTCGCATCAAAGCCGCGTGCCAAAAGCGCCTGGAGTTTGGCCGGATTGTCTTGTTTGATGGCGTCGAAAAAATCCTCGTAAGAACCAGCATGTACAACGCCACACCCAACAAAAACGAACAGATAGACTAGTTTTTTCAGGTGGCTGATGAGGTCTTTTTTCATGCCATGATCCCCTTAAAAAGTTGCTCGAAATTGCGGCTGGTGACCTCAGCGATAAGTTCAAGAGGCTGCTGCTTGAGTTCGGCAATCTGCTGCGCGACAAAGGGAACATACGAAGGATTGTTGGTCTTGCCGCGGTAAGGCATGGGTGCCAGATAAGGGCTGTCGGTTTCGATCAGCATGCGGTCCAGCGGCACAAAGCGGGCCACTTCGCGTATATCGCCCGCTGTCTTGAAGGTCAAAATGCCCGAAAACGAGATGTAAAACCCCAGGTCAAGCGCCGCACGCGCAACGGCCTGCGTTTCTGTGAAGCAATGAAAAACACCCCCGGCCCGCCCACTACCCGCGCCCTCACCCTCCTCCCTCAAAATGGCCAGCGTGTGGTCCGACGCGTTGCGGGTATGGATCACCAGCGGTTTTGCGCACTGACGCGCCGCGCGAATGTGCACCCGAAAGCGTTCGCGCTGCCACTCCATATCGGCCACAGTGCGTTCTCCGAGCCGAAAATAATCAAGTCCGGTCTCGCCAATGCCCACCACTTTGGGCAGGCTGGCACGCTCAAGCAGGTCTTGCAGGCTGGGTTCCAGTACATCCTCGTTGTCGGGATGCACACCCACCGTCGACCAGAAGTTGCTGTAGGTCGTGGCAAGTTCGTGGACGGCCTCAAACTCCTCCAGCGTGGTGCAGATGCACAGCGCCCGGTCCACTTGGGCGTCTTGCATGGCCTGACGAATCTGCGGCAATTGGGCCTGCAGCGCAGGAAAACTCAAGTGGCAATGGGAATCTGTAAACATTCAAGAATCAAAGTTTAGGTAAAAATGGGCTGTATGCCCAGCGTTTACGGCACTAGAAGCTATCAAAAACATAGCTACAAATCTCTCACCCCATGCAGGACAAGGGCGAAGCATCTCCTAAATGGTCTGCGTGGGCCGCTCGGACGCCAGATGCGCACCGAGGATTTCTTCAATCTTGAGCTTGAGCAGACGCGATTTTTCGTCAGACGGAAACCGAACGCCAACCCCCTGGGTCCGGTTTGAAGAAGCCCGAGGCGGCGTGATCCAGGCCACTTTTCCGGCTACCGGGTAGCGCTGCGTGTCCTCCGGGAGTGTCAGCAGGATGTAGACGTCATCGCCCAGTTTGTAGTCGCGCGCCGAGGGAATAAAAACGCCGCCCTCCTGAAACAACGGAATATAAGCGGCATACAGCGCTGCTTTTTCCTTGATGGCCAGTTGGACAACGCTGGGCCGGTTGACGACGGCAGCAATGGAACTGGCGGGGTTGGTGGTGGTCATGGTCTTAGTTTATCGGTTTGGCGGCATCTGTATAGTGCCCGGATGCTGGCGTTACGGCATGCGCGGACTTATCTGGCACTGAGTGCCAGTTGGGCGCGGCTGACCAGGGTTTCCAGCAGCAAACCCGCGTTGTAGGGATGCTCCACAGTGCGCGCGATCGTACTCAGCTCTTTGGACCAGCGGGTGAGCGCGTAAAAACCGGGCGGGGCTGGACTGCCCGCGATGGGCTTACCCGCTACGGCCGGCGGTGGAAATGCCAGGTCAACAGCGCTGAAAAATCGGGGCGAAGCCCCTACCCTGACGGCCAGCACATCGTGGCAGAGCTTTTGCAGCGCATCGACCGCCAGCGCCGGCGCCCAGTTGGCCAGCACGCTGACGTCGCCCCGGGCCATCGCTTTCGGCAACGCGTGCCAGTGCTGGGCAGCCTCGCTGGGTGGGCTGCTTTGCGCCCACGCCAGGGCGTCGGCTGGGCGTCCGCCGACAGCCACCAGCAGTGTCTCCAGATCGGCAGCATCGGGTGACCGGATCACCTTTTTGGCGCTGCCCTCGCCCTCGCTGGGGCGACTGGCTTCCTGCAGCAGCCAGTCCAGTGCGGGTTCAAATTCGGGCCACAGCATGGTGTGGCCCAGGCAGCGGCTGCGAATGGTGGGCAGCAGCTGGTGCGCCGACTCGGTCGCCAGAACAAACTTCACGGCACCCGGTGGCTCTTCCAGCGTTTTGAGCAGGGTGTTGGCTGTGATGTTGTTCATGCGCTCGGCTGGAAACACCAGCACCACCTTGGTATTGCCGCGCGAGCGCGTGAACTGGGTAAACGACACCGCTTCGCGCGCTGCATCGACCTTGATTTCCTTGCTTGGCTTGCGCTTTTTGCTGTCTAGGTCGTCCTGCGTTTTTTCGTCCAGCGGCCAGCCCAGCGCAAGCGACAGGGTTTCGGGCATCAGCATGCACAGGTCGGCATGGGTGTGCACGTCCACGGCATGGCAGCTGCCGCACTGACCGCAAGCGCCCTGCGCCGTCGGCTTTTCGCACAGCCAGGCCCGGGCCAGCGCCAGCGCCAGCTCAAACTGGCCCAGTCCCGAGGGACCAGTGAGCAGCCAGGCGTGTCCGCGCTGGGTTAGCAGGCCTTCCAGCTGGGTTTGCAGCCAGGGCGCCAGGCGCTGCGGACGGGTCATGACAGCCAGCCTTTGGCAACAAACACTTGCTGCACAGCCCGCCACACCGCTTCGCGGGTTTGCGAGGCGTCAATCCGGGCAAAGCGTTCCGGATGGCCTTGCTGGCGGTCGGCATAGCCTTGGGCCACGCGGCGGAAAAATTCCACGGGTTGCGCTTCAAATTTGTCGGGAATGCGCGCGCCGGCCAGCCGCGCTGCGGCTTCTTCGGGCGCCAGGTCAAACCAGACCGTGAGGTGCGGCTCGATCACGGTTTCAACTTCGGGCTTCATCGGCGAATTGCCGGCTGGATCGCCCAGCAAACCTTCGTCCGCCTGCACCCAGCGCTCCAGCGTAGACAGCACGTTCAGGTCAAACCCGCGCCCGCTGCCCTGGTAGGCAAAGGTGGCATCGGTAAATCGGTCGCACAGCACGACATCGCCACGCAGCAATGCGGGCGCGATCACACGCACAAGGTGGTCACGCCGCGCCGCAAAAATCAGCAGGGACTCGGTCAGCGGGTCCATCGGGTCGTCCAGCACCATGGCGCGCAGCTTTTCGGCCAGCGGCGTGCCGCCGGGCTCCCGGGTCAGCGTCACGGCCCTGCCCTGCGCCCTGAAGGCGTCTGCCAAACCCGTGATGTGCGTGGACTTTCCTGCGCCGTCTATGCCTTCGAAGCTGATGAAAAGGCCGTGCATATTCATGGTTTGGATTGGCTTCTCAGGTATTTGTTGACGGCGCGGTTGTGCTCGTCCAGGTTGCTGCTGAACTGGCTTCGGCCGGTGCCGTCATTGCGGGACACAAAGTACAAGGCCTGGGTGGGCGCGGGCTGCACGGCGGCCAGCAAAGCGGCCTTGCCCGGCATGGCGATGGGCGTGGGCGGCAAGCCGGCGCGCGTGTAGGTGTTGTAGGGGGTGTCGGCCTGCAGGTGGCGCTTGCGCAGGTTGCCATCAAACTCGGCACCCAGGCCGTAAATCACGGTCGGGTCGGTCTGCAGCAACATGCCCGCGCGCAGCCGGTTGATGAAAACACCGCCAATTTCCGCGCGATCGGCGGCCATGCCGGTTTCTTTCTCGATGATGCTGGCCAGAATCAAGGCCTGCTCCGGCGTTTTCAGCGGCGTGTCCGGCTGGCGCAGCGCCCAGGCGGCGTCGAGCCGCTTGTCCATGGCGCGGGCGGCGCGCTTGAGCACGGCCAGGTCGCTGGAGCCTTTGGCATAGGTGTAGGTGTCGGGGAAAAACCGGCCCTCGGGGTGCACCCCCGTCCTGTCCAGCTTTTGCATGATGATTTCTGAGCTTAACCCAATAGATTCGGGCGTTAGCTGCTCTGCTTTTTGCAGCGCCGCACGCACCTGCGTGAAGGTCCAGCCTTCCACCAGCGTCACGCTTTTGAGGGCCTCCTCGCCGCGCACCAGCATGCGCAGCAGTTTGCGCGGGCTGGTGCCTGGAACCAACTCATAGCTGCCAGCCTTGATCTGCCGGGCCTGCCCCGACAGGCGAAACCAGGCCTGCAACAGCGGCTCCGGCACATCGGCGCCGCTGGCCACCACCAGGGCGGCCACGCCGCGGGTGCCGGGCTCGATTTCCAGGTCGACCACCTGGCTGCCCGGCTGCAGCCGCAGGGGCATCGGTTGGTTCAGCCACCACCAGGCCGCACCCGCCAGCAGCAGCGCAGCAACAAACGCCAGTTTCAAAAAACCTGTAAAGACACGACCCACAGCGCAACTACCTTTTCAATGCAGAACAAAAGTTCAGAGGGCAATGATAATTCAGCCCATGCCCACCACCCCAACGCCCCACCCCATGACCATGCCCGGCCCTGCTCCAATTATTTCCGGCATTGCCGAGTTGACACATTGGGGCGTCATTCGCGTCGCGGGTGAAGAAGCCACGAAGTTTTTGCAGGGCCAGCTCACGCAGGATGTGGCCTTGCTGGGCTTGTCAGAAGCCAGGCTGGCGGCTTTTTGCAATGCCAAGGGCCGCATGCAGGCCAGCTTTATCGTGTTCAAACGCAGCCACGACGAGGTGTTGCTGGTGTGCAGCCGGGATATTCTGGCCGCCACGCTCAAGCGCCTGTCGATGTTTGTGCTGCGCGCCAAGGCCAAGCTCAGTGACGCGAGCGCGGATTTTACGCTGTACGGCGTGGCTGGAAGCGCTATTGAATCAATAGCTGACAACCGAAACGCCACCTGGGCCAAGGTCGATTTAGAGGCCGCAAGCCTGGTGTTTTTACACCCCGGTGCGGGCCAAGCACGCGCGCTCTGGTGCGCCCCGGCTGGCACGCCCGCGCCTGAAGGCCCGCAGCTCGATCTGGCGCTGTGGCAATGGCTGGAGGTGCAGTCAGGCATTGCCATGATCACCCAGCCGATTTTTGAAGCCTTTGTGCCGCAAATGCTCAA
>NZ_JADMJK010000214.1 GCF_018780625.1 Polaromonas sp.
GGCGGCGCATCTGCAGGCTGTCCAAGCCCGCGCAGGCGGGCTTGGAGCCGCAGCCTTCAGCCCCGGGGGGGCCGCTGCGCCTGCGGTCCGGCAAAGCCGGTCCCGCGGCCCCGGCTTGAAAGACGAGGCTCCGTCGGAAGGCGGCCTTCGACAGGCTGAGGACGAACGGGGAAGTGTGGCGAGCGTAAGGTCCAGGTCAGTGCCGCCACCGATGCTGCTGTCCTTGAGGGTGCGCGAGCTTGAACTTAAAAACCGCGTCGTGGTTTCGCCGATGGCGATGTACAGCGCCATTGACGGTGTACCGCAGGATTTCCATCTGGTGCACCTGGGCGCCCGGGCGCTGGGCGGCGCCGCGCTGGTGTTTGTGGAAATGACCGCGCCTTGCCCCGAGGGCCGCATCACGCCGGGCTGCACCGGCCTGTGGAACGAGGCGCAGATGCAGGCGTTCAAGCGGATTGTCGATTTTGCGCACGCATCGGGCGCGGGCGCCAAAATGGGGTTGCAACTGGGCCACAGCGGCCCCAAAGGCTCGACCCAGGTTGGCTGGGAAACACCTGACGAGCCGCTGCCCGAAGGCAACTGGCCATTGCTGGCCGCCAGCACCGTGGCCTATGGCCCGAACAACCAGGTGCCGCAGGCCATGACGCGCGCCGACATGGACCGCCTCAAGGCCCAATTCGCCCAATCCACCCGCTACGCCGTGGACGCCGGTTTTGACTGGCTGGAGTTGCACTGCGCGCACGGCTATCTGCTGTCGAGCTTCATCACGCCGCTGACCAACCAGCGCAGCGACGCGTATGGCGGCAGCCTGGAAAACCGCTGCCGCTACCCACTCGAAGTATTCAGCGCGATGCGGGCGGCGTGGCCGGAGCACCTGCCGATGAGCGTGCGCATTTCGGCCCACGACTGGGCGCCCGGCGGCAACACGGCCGACGATGCGGTGGCCATGGCACGGCTGTTCAAGGCGGCCGGCTGCGACTTCATCGACGTCTCGTCGGGCCAGACCACGCGCGCCGCCAGGCCGGTGTACGGGCGCATGTACCAGACGCCGTTTGCCGACCGCATCCGCAACGAGGTCGGCATCCAGACGATCGCGGTTGGCGCGATTTCGCAAGCCGACCAGGTCAACAGCATCATTGCGGCCGGCCGGGCTGACCTGTGCGCGCTGGGCCGGCCACACCTGGCCGACCCGGCCTGGACGCTGCATGAAGCGGCCAGGCTGCAAAGCCGGCAGGTCCACTGGCCCCCACCCTACCTGAGGGGCCGGGATCAGCTTTACCGCGAAATTCTCAAGCAAAAAGAGGCTTAAGCCCAATGATTACGTTGACTAGTAGCTATTAAAAAAATAGCGTAATTATTTAGAACGGCAAGGCAAAAGAAATGGACATGGAAGCACGAGGCCACAGCGAACATCCCGAAGCCCTGCGGCTCTGGCTTCGGCTGCTGACCTGCACCCAGCTGGTGGAAAAGCAGGTGCGCAGCCAGTTGCGCGCGCAGTTTGACACCACCCTGCCCCGCTTTGACCTGATGGCCCAGCTGGAACGCCACCCCGAAGGCCTGAAGATGAACGAGCTGTCGCGCCGCATGATGGTGACGGGCGGCAACGTCACCGGCATCACCGACCAGCTGGTGACCGAAGGACTGGTGGAACGCGTGGACGTGGCCGGCGACCGCCGCGCCTACCGCGTGCGCCTGACGCCGCACGGGCGCACGCTGTTTGGCGAGATGGCGCGCCAGCATGAGGCCTGGATCGTGGCCGCCTTTGCGCCTCTTTTGCCCAGCGAAGTCACAAGCCTGCACCAACTGCTGGGCAAGATCAAACAGCACCACAACCCCGACAGCCCCCTGAACGACGACACCCTTGAGGACCCTGCATGAAGCACTACATTCCCGACGGCAACCCCATGCGCCCGCAGTTTGACGCCCTGGCCCACTACGAGGCGCAGCATTTCGCCTACGCGTTTGCGGACGGCGTGGCGACGCTGACGCTGAACCGACCCGAGCGGAAAAATCCGCTGAGCTTTGCGTCTTATGCCGAGTTGCGCAACCTGTTTCGCGCGCTGGGCAGCGCCACCGATGTCAAGGCGGTCGTGCTCACGGGCGCGGGCGGCAACTTCTGCTCGGGCGGCGACGTGCATGAAATCATTGGCCCGCTGACCCGCATGACCATGCCCGAGCTGCTGGAATTCACCCGCATGACCGGCGACCTGATCAAGGCCATGCGGCTTTGCCCGCAGCCCATCGTGGCGGCGATTGACGGCATTTGCGCCGGTGCCGGCGCCATGATGGCGCTGGCCGCCGACCTGCGGCTGGGCACGGCGCAGGCCAAAACCGCCTTTCTGTTCACACGGGTCGGCCTGGCGGGGGCCGACATGGGCGCCTGCGCGCTGCTGCCGCGCCTGATTGGCCAGGGCCGCGCGTCGGAACTGCTGTTCACGGGCCGCAGCATGACGGCCCAGGAAGGCCTGCAGTGGGGATTTTTCAATGCACTGCATGACCCCGACGCGCTGCCGGGCGCCGCGCACCAGCTGGCGCACACACTGGCCAGCGGCCCCACCTTTGCGCACGGCATGACCAAGACCATGCTGCACCAGGAATGGGCCATGACACTGGACCAGGCGATAGAAGCCGAAGCCCAGGCCCAGGCGATCTGCATGCAGACGCAAGACTTCAAGCGCGCCTACGACGCGTTTGCGGCCAGGCAAAAACCCGTGTTCAAGGGCGACTGACCTGACGCCCACCCCAAGGAAAAGCTGACGCATGAAACCCACCACCGCCCACCTGGAACTGCCCTTTTTTGACGAGGTTCACCGCACGCTCGCGCAGCGGCTGGCCGACTGGACCGTGCTGCAGCAAGTCGATGAAACCGACGACCGCCAGGCCTGCAAGGAATGGGTGCGGCGGCTGGGCGCGCACGGCTGGCTGCGCTACTGCGTGCCGGCGGGCCCCGACGGCGCCTGGGGCGGCGCACTCGACAGGCTGGACTCCCGGGCGCTGGTGGTTCTGCGCGAAACGCTGGCGTTTCATTCGCCGCTGGCCGATTTTGCGTTTGCAATGCAAGGACTGGGCAGCGGCGCCATCACGCTGGCCGGCACACCCGCGCAGCAGGCAGCCTATTTGCCGCAGGTGGCCAGCGGCGCCAAAATCGCCGCGTTTGCGCTGAGCGAAGCTGACGCCGGATCCGACGCAGGCGCCATGACGACCCACGCCATGGCAGGTGCCGGCGGATGGACGATCAACGGCAGCAAGACCTGGATCAGCAATGGCGGCCTGGCGGACTTTTACGTCACCTTTGCCAAAACCGATCGCACCGCCGGCACACGCGGCATCACCGCCTTCATCGTGGACGCCGACAACGGCGGGCTGGACAGCAGCGCGCACATCGCCGTGATGTCGCCGCACCCGCTGGCCACGCTCGCGTTCACCGATTGCCGGCTGGATGGCCGCGCACAGCTAGGCACATTGAACGGCGGCTTCAAACTGGCGATGCAGACGCTGGACATTTTTCGCGCCTCGGTGGCGGGTGCTGCGCTGGGCATGGCGCGCCGCGCGCTGGCCGAAGCGGTGCAGCATGCCAGGACGCGCAAGATGTTCGGCCAGACGCTGGCCGACTTTCAGCTGACACAGGCGAAAATCGGCGAAATGGCCGCGCTGGTGGATGCCGCGGCCCTGCTGACCTACCGGGCCGCCTGGCTGCGCGACGAAGGCGAACGGCTGGGCCGCAATGTGCGGGTGACCGCCGAAGCGGCCATGGCCAAAATGACGGCCACCGAAAATGCGCAGCGCGTGATCGACATGGCGCTGCAACTGCACGGCGGCCTGGGTGTCAAGGTCGGCACCAAGGTGGAAAGCCTGTATCGCGACATCCGCGCGCTGCGCATTTACGAAGGCGCCACCGAAATCCAGCAACTCATCATTGGCAAGGCGGTACTGCAATCATGACGCCCCGCACACCAGCGGCGCCGTCCGCGCAAATCGACCGCTTTGTGCATGAGCGCCTGCCACCGCCGGAGCAGTCGCCCCGGCTGGCCTACCCGCTGCCCGAACTGGTGATTCCCGGCCAGGCCAATCTGGTTGAAACCCTGTTTAAAAAGGCGCTCCAGCAAGGCCATGCCGACCGGCCCATGCTGCGCTCGGACGCCTGCACGCTAACTTACGCCGACGCACAGCGGCGCGTGAACCAGATCGCGCAGGTGCTGACGCAAGACTTCAAGCTGGTGCCGGGCAACCGGGTGTTGCTGCGCGGCGGCAACAGCATCGAGATGGCGCTGGCCTGGCTGGGCGTGGTGCAGGCCGGCCTGATCGCGGTGGCGAGCATGCCGCTGCTGCGCGCCAAGGAGCTGGGCGAGATCCTTGACAAGGCGCAACCGGCGCTGGCACTGTGCGATGCCGGACTGCGTGAAGAGCTGCAAAAGGCACGGGCGCAGGCGCAGAGCGGCGCGCTGCAGACCATCATTGCACTGAATGCCGCAGACTCGCCCGGGGCGCTGGCCGCAATGGCTGCACAAAAGAGTGGCCAGTGCGCGCCCTGCCCCACATCGGCGGACGACATCGCGTTGATGGCCTTCACATCGGGCACCACCGGCCACCCAAAAGCCGCCGTGCACACGCACCGCGACGTGCTGGCCGCCTGCGAGGCCTGGCCGCGCCATGTGCTCAAGGCCAGCCCCGACGACATCGTGATCGGTTCGCCGCCGCTGGCTTTCACCTTTGGCCTGGGCGGCCTGCTGGTGTTTCCGATGTGGGCCGGCGCGTCGGTGTACTACCCGTCCATCAGCTACACGCCCGAGGCCATGGTCCAGCTGATCAAGCAGGTCGGTGCCACGATCTGCTACACGGCCCCGACGTTTTACCGCCAGATGGCGCCGTTTGCAAAACGCCATGGCGTCCCCGGATTACGACTGTGCGTGAGCGCTGGCGAGGGCCTGCCCGATGCCACGCGCCAACTCTGGAAAGACGCCAGCGGGATTGAGATGACGGACGGCATAGGCGCCACGGAAATGTTTCACATCTTCATCTCCTCGGCCGGCGACCAGGTTAGACGCGGCGCCGTGGGCCGGGTGGTGCCGGGCTACAGCGCCAGGGTGGTCGATGACCAAGGGGTGGAAGTGCCGCGCGGAACGCTGGGCCGGCTGGCGGTGATCGGCCCAACCGGCTGCCGCTACCTGGACGACCCGCGCCAGGCCCGCTACGTCCAGGGCGGATGGAACTATCCGGGCGACGCGTTCGTGCAGGATGCCGATGGCTATTTTTTCTACCAGGCGCGCGCCGACGACCTGATCATCACCTCGGGCTACAACGTGGCCGGGCCTGAAGTGGAAGACGCCTTGCTCAACCACCCGGCGGTGGCAGAGTGCGCCGTGGTCGGACTGCCCGACGAGGCACGCGGCATGCTGGTCAAGGCCTTCGTGGTGCTCAAACCCGGCCATGTCGGCGATGCCGCCATGGTCAAGGCGCTGCAAGACCATGTCAAGGCCGCACTCGCGCCTTTCAAGTATCCGCGCCAGATCGAGTTCCTCGCCAAACTGCCGCGCACCGAAACCGGAAAACTACAACGCTTCAAGCTGCGCCAGCCATGATGTTCACGACTCAAAAACAGGTGCGCTTTCACCACTGCGACCCGGCCGGCATTGTTTTCTATCCGCAGTACTTTTACCTGCTGCACGAAGTGCAGGAAGACTTTCTGGCCCACATCGGGTTTCCGGAGCATGCACTGATTGCAGGCGGCCACGGCCTGCCCATCATCGACCTGAAAACCGAATTCCTCGGCATGTGCCGTCACGGGGAAAACCTCACAATGACGCTGGCGTTGACCCGCATTGGCAGCACCAGCATCGGCATGCGCTACCAGATTCACGGCGCACCGTCCGCGCCCGGACAGGCAACGTCACTTCGCCTGAACGCGCACGGTGTAGTGGTTTATCTGGCGCTGTCGCCGGGCCGGGCGGTGCGCATTCCCGATGCCCTGCGCAGCGCCTTGCACCCCTATCTGCAAACAACACCCGGCAAAACATGATCACCAGAATTCAACCGCCCGACTGGGCTGAACCCAAAGGCTACGCCAACGGCATCCTCGCACGCGGCACGCTGCTTTTTGTAGGCGGGCAGATCGGCTGGAACGCAGCACAGCAGTTCGAAAGCGATGATTTCGTGGCGCAGACCCGGCAGACGCTGCAAAACATTGCAGCGGTGCTGCGGGCCGGCGGCGCCGGTCCCGAGAACATGGTCCGCATGACCTGGTACGTGGTCGACCGCCTGGAATATGCCGCCAGGCTCAAGGAAGTGGGCGGCGTCTACCGGGAGGTGATGGGCAAGAATTTCCCGGCCATGACCTGCGTGCAGGTGGCCGGGCTGGTGGAAGCGCGTGCGCGGGTCGAAATAGAAGTCACTGCAGTACTGCCCGACTAGCGCAGCCTTGCCTTTCGGACCTCCACACCTGTGCAGTATCACTTTCCAGTTTTCTGTGAACCCTGCGTAGCAAAGCGTTGAGGCACCAAAATCCAGTCCGTCAGGGTCGCTTTTATTTTCAAGGCAATAAAGTCATGGCCTTACGCGGGAGGCAGTAGAACTGTGGGAAGCAAACTATGTGCTGCTACTGCGGGCGACCAAAAAAAAGCCTACTTAAAGTAGGCTTTTTTAACAAGCTTTTCAGCTTGCATATTGGTTGCGCGGGCAAGATTTGAACTTACGACCTTTGGGTTATGAGCCCAACGAGCTACCAGGCTGCTCCACCGCGCGGTATTTGATAATTATAGCTTACTTTGCCTTGGCTGCGTCAACTACTTGCTCTTCGGCCACATCAGGGCGGTCAACCAGTTCGACCAATGCCATCGGTGCATTGTCGCCAACACGGAAACCCATCTTGAGGATACGCGTGTAGCCACCAGGACGAGCCTTGTAGCGTGGACCCAGTTCAGCAAAGAGCTTGACGACCATGTCACGATCACGCAGACGGTCAAACGCCAGACGTTTGTTAGCCAGCGTAGGCTCTTTGGCCAGGGTGATCATCGGCTCGACAACGCGGCGCAATTCCTTGGCTTTGGGCAGCGTGGTCTTGATGACTTCATGCTGAAGCAATGAATTCATCATGTTGCGCAGCATCGCAAGGCGGTGTGAGCTTGTGCGGTTTAATTTACGTAGTCCGTGTCCGTGTCGCATAGTGCTTCCTTTATTTAATTTCGAGACAGCCGTATCAGGTACTGCCCGTGCACTTCATCATCCGAAGATGAAACTTTTAATTAATTAACGCTTGTCGAGGCCGGCAGGCGGCCAGCTTTCAAGGCGCATTCCCAGTGTCAGGCCGCGAGAGGCCAGAACTTCCTTGATCTCATTGAGAGATTTCCGGCCCAAATTGGGGGTCTTCAACAACTCATTCTCGGTGCGCTGAATCAGATCGCCAATGTAGTAGATGTTTTCTGCTTTCAGGCAGTTTGCCGAACGCACCGTCAACTCGAGCTCGTCAACAGGACGCAGCAAAATCGGGTCGAACTGCTGTGAACTGCGCTGAACCGGTGCATCAAATGCCGCCAATTCATTGCCTTCCAACTGCGCGAACACTGCAAGCTGCTCCACCAGAATCTTGGCCGATGCACGCACAGCGTCTTCCGCTGTGACGGCACCATTGGTCTCAATGTCCAGCACCAGCTTGTCGAGATCGGTACGCTGTTCAACACGCGCGCTTTCAACGATATAGCTCACCCGCTTGACAGGCGAAAACGACGCATCCAGCACAATCCGGCCGATCGACTTCGGCGACTCGTCACCGTAGCGGCGAATCGTGCCCGGCACATAGCCACGGCCGTTTTCAACCTTGATCTGCATATCGATCTTGCCACCCTGGGACAAGTTCACGATCACGTGTTCCGGGTTGACGATTTCGACATCGTGCGGCGTCTGAATATCAGCCGCCGTCACAGGGCCTTCGCCGTCCATGCGCAAACTCAAGGTCACTTCATCACGGTTGTGCAGCTTGAAAACCACCCCTTTGAGGTTCAACAAAATGTTAACAACATCTTCCTGAACGCCATCAATGGATGAGTACTCGTGCAAAACGCCTGCGATAGTCACTTCGGTTGCTGCGTGACCGACCATTGACGACAAAAGCACGCGACGCAGGGCGTTGCCCAGCGTGTGGCCGTAACCACGCTCGAACGGCTCTAAGGTCACCTTGGCACGGTTGGCGCCAAGTTGCTCAACATTGATAGTTTTTGGTTTTAACAAATTTGTTTGCATGCAGTCTTCCTCTCAATACCCTCGGCTCGTTACACCGATAAGGCTGGCGAAGCACACCTGGCGATACGGCGCACCGTATCGCAGGAACGAAAATTAGCGTGAGTACAACTCGACAATCAACGACTCGTTGACGTCAGCAGCGAACTCATCACGGTCAGGCACCTTCTTGAAGACGCCTTCGCCTTTGTCAGAATTCACATCGACCCATGCAGGCATGCCCACTTGCATAGCCAACTGAAGTGCCTCGGCGACACGGGTCTGCTTCTTCGACTTTTCACGCACAGCGATCACATCACCGGCCTTGACCATGTAAGACGGGATGTTCACGGAATGTCCGTTCACCGTCATGGCCTTGTGGGAAACCAGCTGACGCGCTTCTGCGCGCGTGGAGCCAAAACCCATGCGGTATACAACGTTGTCGAGACGTGTTTCCAGGATGGACAACAAATTCGCGCCAGTGTTGCCTTTGCGGCGATCAGCTTCTTCGAAATAACGGCGAAACTGCTTTTCCAACACGCCGTACATGCGTTTTACTTTTTGTTTTTCACGCAGCTGCAGACCGTAATCGGACGTGCGGGTGCCGGAAGTACGGCCATGCTGACCTGGCTTGGAGTCGAATTTGGCCTTGTCGCTGATGGAACGACGTGCGCTCTTCAGGAAAAGATCGGTGCCTTCACGGCGGGAAAGTTTGGCCTTGGGGCCGAGGTAACGTGCCACTTGAATATCCTTTTGTCATCTGCTGCAATTACTGCAGGAGCCGTAGGTAGCAACCTGACGGCGGTGGGCTTTGATTAAACGCCAAACACGGCTAGCTCGAAAAACAAGCTAGCCGTGTTTAACAATGAAATTAAATACGACGGCGCTTCTGGGGGCGGCAGCCGTTGTGCGGAACCGGCGTCACGTCAGCAATCGAATTAATCCGAATGCCAAGCGCACCCAGCGCACGAACAGAAGATTCACGGCCAGGACCAGGACCCTTGATTTCAACATCGAGGTTCTTGATGCCTTGCTCGATCGCAGCGCGACCAGCAACTTCTGATGCTACCTGAGCTGCAAATGGAGTCGATTTACGCGATCCCTTGAAACCTTGGCCACCTGACGATGCCCATGACAAGGCGTTGCCCTGGCGATCGGTAATCGTGATGATGGTGTTGTTGAAAGAAGCGTGGACGTGGGCGATGCCATCGGCTACGTTCTTGCGAACTTTCTTGCGGACGCGCTGAGCAGCGCTGTTATTGGGTGATTTTGCCATGACGACCTCTCAATTATTTCTTCAAAGACGCAGCAGCCTTACGCGGACCCTTGCGGGTGCGAGCGTTCGTCCGAGTGCGTTGGCCACGCATGGGCAAGCCACGACGATGACGGAAACCGCGGTAGCAACCAATATCCATCAGGCGCTTGATATTCATCGTGGTTTCACGACGCAAATCACCTTCGATGGTAAACAGAGCGATCTGGTCCCGGATTTTTTCCAGGTCACCGTCGGTCAGGTCTTTGATTTTTTTGGCGTAGTCAATCTCGCATGCTTCGCAAATTTTGCGAGCGCGCGTGCGACCAATGCCAAAAATTGCAGTCAAGCCGATTTCGGCGTGCTTCTGCGGCGGAATGTTGATACCAGCAATACGAGCCATGTGCGTCCTCTAAATCTCTTAAAAATCAGCCTTGGCGCTGTTTGTGACGTGGATCTGTGCAGATCACGCGGACAACGCCCTTGCGACGGATGATTTTGCAGTTGCGGCAAATTTTCTTGACCGAAGCTGAAACTCTCATTTGTTTCTCCTAAACTCTTACGTTGTACTTACTTGGCAGGGACCAAAATCCGTGCACGTGATAAATCGTGTGGGCTACTTCAAGCACAACGACGTTATGTCTTGAAATTCGCCTTTTTCAGCAGCGACTCATATTGTTGTGACATCAGATAATTCTGCACCTGGGCCATGAAATCCATGGTTACCACAACAATAATCATCAACGACGTACCGCCAAAATAAAACGGCACGTTGTACTTCAAAATCAGAAACTCAGGCAACAGGCAGACAAAAGTGATGTAGATCGCCCCGGCAAGGGTCAGTCGCACCAGAATCTTGTCTATGTAGCGTGCCGTTTGATCCCCAGGACGTATGCCCGGAATAAACGCACCACTCTTTTTCAAGTTATCTGCAGTTTCACGGCTGTTAAAGACCAGCGCGGTGTAGAAGAAGCAAAAGAAGATGATCGCGCTTGCATAAAGCATCACATAAACCGGCTGACCAGGTGACAGGGTGCTGGCGATGTCTCTCAACCAGCGCATGCTTTCACCCGTGCTAAACCAACCCACTAGTGTAGCCGGTAACAGGATGATTGACGACGCAAAGATGGGAGGAATTACACCCGCCATGTTCAGCTTGAGCGGCAAATGCGAAGACTGACCGCCGTACACCTTGTTGCCAACCTGCCGGCGAGCGTAATTCACCAGAATCTTGCGTTGCCCACGTTCGACGAACACCACAAAGTAAGTGACCAATGCGATCACCAACACAATGACGATCGCAATGAGAATACTCATCGCGCCGGTTCGGACCAACTCAAGCAATCCACCCATCGCACTTGGCAAGCCAGCTGCAATACCCGCGAAAATCAGTATCGAAATACCGTTCCCCAGTCCCCGCTCAGTGATCTGTTCACCCAGCCACATCAAGAACATCGTACCTGCCGTAAGGCTGAATACCGCTGTCATCCGGAAGCCGAAGCCGGGATCAAGCACCAGGCCAGGTGAGCTTTCCAGCGCAACCGCAATACCCACGGACTGGAATAAAGCCAGTGCCAAGGTACCGTAACGCGTGTACTGGGTGATCTTGCGACGTCCGCTTTCACCCTCTTTTTTCATCTGCTCGAATGTCGGAACGACATACGTGAGCAGCTGCATGATGATGGAAGCCGAAATATACGGCATGATCCCCAAGGCAAAGACTGTGAATCTGGACAAGGCCCCGCCAGAGAACATATTGAATAAATTCAATATGCCGCCCTGTTGTCCCTTGAACAGCTCTTTAAGTTGCCCCGGATCTATGCCTGGTACTGGAATGTGAGCACCGACACGGTACACGACCAGTGCCAGCAGCAAAAACACAAGCCTGCTGCGCAAGTCACCGTACTTGCCGGTTTTTGCAATTTGAGCTGAGTTGGTTGCCACTGATTGATCCCGTCAAATATTAAGCAACAGAGCCGCCGGCGGCTTCAATGATCACCTTGGCGCCTGCAGTGGCAGAAATGCCATTGAGCTTGACCGCCTTGGACAACTCGCCCGACTTGATCACTTTGACGTTCTTGATCATCTGACCCACCAGGCCAGACTGCTTCAGCGTCAACAGATCAACTTCAGCCAAGCCCAGACGCTCCAGCGCGTCAAGTGTGACCTCGGCGTTGAACTTGAGCAAATGCGACTTGAAACCGCGCTTTGGCAAACGGCGATGCATAGGCATCTGACCGCCTTCAAAGCCGACCTTGTGATAGCCACCCGAACGGGACTTTTGTCCCTTGTGACCACGTCCTGCCGTTTTGCCCAGGCCAGAGCCGATGCCGCGACCGACACGTCGCTTGGCATGTTTTGCGCCTTGGCTAGGCTTGATTCCGTTCAATTCCATGGTGAGTCTCCGCTCAGATAACCTTGACCAGATAACTGATCTTGTTGATCATGCCGCGCACTGCAGGGGTATCCTGCAATTCGCTGACACTATTGATGCCCCGCAGGCCCAGACCACGCACTGTAGCGCGGTGTGATTCCTTGGTGCCAATCGGGCTGCGAATCAGCTGGACTTTTACTTTGGTTTCTATGGTCATTTAATTGCCCGCCTTAGCCGAAGATGTCTTCGACTGATTTGCCACGCTTGGCCGCAATGTCGGAAGCAGTGGTAGAGTTTTTCAGTGCGTCCATGGTGGCGCGCACCATGTTGTAAGGGTTGCTCGAACCATGGCTTTTTGCCACGATGTCGGTAATGCCCATGACTTCGAATACTGCGCGCATTGGTCCGCCAGCAATGATGCCGGTACCCTTGGGAGCTGGCGCCATCATGACGTTGGCTGCACCGTGGTGACCGAATACATTGTGGTGAAGCGTGCCGTTCTTCAATGACACTTTGGTCATGTTGCGACGCGCTTCTTCCATGGCTTTTTGCACAGCTGCAGGCACTTCTTTCGACTTGCCCTTGCCCATGCCAACGCGACCTTCACCGTCACCGACCACTGTGAGTGCGGCAAAACCGAGGATACGGCCGCCCTTCACCACTTTGGTCACGCGGTTGATCGCGATCATCTTTTCCTTCAGACCATCGTCTGGAGCGTCGTTTTGCGATTTTGCTTGAAACTTAGCCATACTTAATTCCAGTCTGCTTAGAACTGCAAACCAGCTTCGCGGGCCGCATCAGCCAGCGCTTTAACGCGGCCATGGTACGCAAAACCGGCGCGATCGAACGCCACTTTTTCTACACCTGCTGCTTTTGCTTTTTCAGCAATGCGCTTGCCAATGGCCTGCGCAGCAGCAACGTTTCCACCTTTACCCGACGCGCCGATTTCCTTGCGCATTTCCACTTCAGCAGTGGATGCAGCGGCCAGGACCTTGGTGCCGTCGCCAGAAATAACACTGGCGTAAATGTGAAGATTCGTGCGGTTTACGGTCAAACGGGCAACACCTTGCGTAGCAATGCGAATGCGGGTCTGGCGTGAACGACGAAGGCGCTGCTCTTTTTTGGTCAACATGATGCAGCTCCTTATTTCTTCTTGGTTTCTTTGATCGTGATTTTTTCATCCGAGTAACGGATGCCCTTGCCTTTGTAAGGCTCAGGAGGACGAACTGCACGCACTTCAGCGGCAATCTGGCCTACACGTTGGCGATCGGAACCCTTGATGACCACTTCGGTGGGCGTTGGGGTCGCGACCGTGATGCCCGCAGGCATGTCCATGACCACAGGGTGCGAATAGCCCACCGTGAGGTTCAGCTTGGCGCCTTGCGCCTGGGCCTTGTAACCCACGCCAACCAGGCTGAGCTTTTTCTCAAAGCCTTTGGTCACGCCGGTCACCATGTTGTTCACGAGCTGACGCATCGTGCCGCTCATGGCGTTCGCTTGACGCGAATCGTTGGCAGGTGCAAAGGTCAACTGGCCGGCATCATTCTTGATGGCGACGAGCGCGTTTTGCGTCAAGGCCAGGGCGCCCAGCGCGCCCTTGACGTTGATCTGGTTATCTTTGATCGCCACGTCGACACCCGCAGGGATGGCAACTGGCATTTTTCCTACACGAGACATTTCAGTTTCTCCTCAATGCCGCCGTTAGGCCACGTAGCACAGCACTTCACCACCGATACCGGTAGCGCGCGCCTTGCGATCCGTCATGACGCCCTGGGGCGTCGTGACAATTGCCACACCAAGGCCATTCATGACCTGGGGAATGGCGCCATGACCTTTGTAGACGCGCAGGCCCGGGCGGCTGACGCGCTCAATGCGCTCAATCACGGGGCTGCCTGCGTAATACTTCAGGGCGATTTCCAGTTGGGGCTTGCCATCGTTAGCCTTGACGGAGAAGCCATCAATGTAGCCCTCATCCTTCAAAACCTGTGCAATGGCGACTTTGACTTTTGACGAGGGCACCAGCACAACGGCTTTTTCAACCATTTGTGCATTGCGGATGCGTGTCAACATGTCGGCGATAGGATCACTCATACTCATTGGGGGTTCTCCTATTGCTTACCAGCTTGCCTTGGTGATACCAGGGATATCACCAGCAAAAGCCAATTCGCGAATTTTGGCGCGAGCCAAACCAAATTGACGGAACGTGCCGCGTGGGCGACCCGTGATTGCGCAGCGGTTACGCTGGCGCGTCGGATTCGCGTTGCGGGGCAACTTTTGCAACTCCAGGCGGGCCAGGGCGCGCTCGTCGTCGGTGCGTTTGAAATCGTTGGCGATTGCCTTGAATTCAGCGTGCTTTTTAGCAAACTTGGCGACGAGTTTGTCGCGCTTCAGTTCACGTTGCAGTAGGGCTTGTTTTGCCATCTTGCGCCTTCAGTTCTTGAACGGAAAACGGAAGGCGGTGAGCAGTGCTTTGCACTCTTCATCGGTCTTGGCCGTTGTGGTAATGCTGATATTGAGACCGCGCAAGGCGTCAACCTTGTCGTACTCAATTTCAGGGAAAATAATCTGCTCTTTCACGCCGATGTTGTAGTTGCCGCGGCCATCAAAGGCCCGACCGGAAATACCGCGGAAGTCACGAACGCGGGGCAAAGCCACGGTCACGAAACGATCCAGGAATTCGTACATCTTCACGCCGCGCAAAGTCACCATGCAGCCGATCGGCAGATCTTCACGGATCTTGAATCCGGCGATTGCCTTGCGGGCCTTGGTCACAACAGGCTTCTGGCCAGCAATTTTGGTCATGTCACCAACTGCACTGTCCATCACTTTTTTATCCGCAACGGCCTCGCTCACACCCATGTTGAGTGTGATCTTGGTGATGCGCGGCACCTGCATGGGTGTCGTGTAGCCAAATTTTTCAATCAGGCCTGGCGCGATTTTTTCGCGGTATTGATCTTGTAAGCGTGCCATGTTTACGCAGCCTTAATTTCGTCGCCGCTGGACTTGAAGACGCGCACTTTTTTGCCGTCAGCCAACAACTTGATACCAACACGATCCGCCTTGCCCGAAGCAGCATTGAAAATAGCTACGTTGGACTGGTGAATCGGCATGCTCTTTTGAACAATGCCACCTGTGGTGCCTTTGAGCGGATTAGGCTTGGTGTGTTTTTTCACCAGGTTGATCCCATCCACCAGCACATAGCTGTCGTCCACGCGCTGCGAAATTGTGCCGCGCTTGCCTTTGTCGCGACCCGTGATCACGATGATCTCGTCGCCTTTGCGAATCTTGTTCATTGCCTTTTGTCCTTACAGAACTTCAGGAGCCAAAGACACGATCTTCATGAACTTTTCAGTGCGCAACTCGCGCGTCACTGGTCCGAAGATGCGGGTGCCGATGGGCTCCAGCTTGGCATTGAGCAGCACTGCTGCATTGCCGTCGAATTTGACGAGCGAGCCATCGCCACGGCGTATGCCTTTGGCGGTGCGAACGACCACAGCACTGTAAACCTCGCCTTTTTTGACGCGGCCACGTGGAGCGGCTTCTTTGATGCTCACCTTGATGACATCACCAACGCTGGCGTACCGGCGCTTGGATCCGCCCAGCACCTTGATGCACATCACGGATTTAGCACCCGTGTTGTCAGCAACATCGAGTTTGGATTGCGTTTGAATCATTTAAATTTAGTCCCAACTTGCACCAGAGAGCAGCCCGCCTTGCGGCAAACCACCAACCAATCAGTCTTGGGCCCGTCGTCCACACTGCAAACCACTTGCAATGCTTCCGCTGGGCAGAAGTCTTCGCCTTTTATAGCGAAGCCCTCGATTATCACCAAATACATATCCTCCGTCAACAATCTTTTGTGAAAATAGTGACCTGTCCATGAAAAAATTCAACATCCGCCTTAAAAATCCCCTTGCGCACCCGTCAACGCTAAAAAGCAGCGCCATGCAAGTCGCCTCCAGGCAGGCAGGATTGCCGCACATGACCCGGGTGTTCGCCGACAGCAGGCCACCGCAACACAGAAACGGAAGCCCATGACGTATTTACTTGCCCTTGACCAGGGCACCTCCAGCACCCGGAGCGTAGTGTTTGACGCGTCAGGTGGCATCCTGGCCATAGCCCAGCAGGAGTTGCCCCAAATCTACCCCCAGCCCGGCTGGGTGGAGCACGACCCTCTGGAGATATGGCGCGCCCAATTGGCCACGGCCCGACAGGTACTGGACAAGGCGGGCCTGAAGGCGCGCGACATCCGGGCGCTGGGCATCGCCAACCAGCGCGAAACCACCGTGGTCTGGCACCGCAAGACAGGCCAGCCCATCCACAATGCCATCGTCTGGCAGGACCGGCGCGCCGAGACCACCTGCGTAGAACTGCGGGCGCAGGGCACAGAGGCGCTGGTCCAGTCCAGAACCGGGCTGCTGATCGATGCCTATTTTTCTGGCACCAAGCTCAAATGGCTGCTCGACCATGTGCCGGGCGCCCGCGCCCAGGCCGCGCGCGGCGAACTGGCCTTTGGCACCATCGACAGCTGGCTGATATGGCAGCTCACCGCCGGCGCGCTGCATGCCACCGACGTCACCAACGCCTCGCGCACCATGCTGTTCAACATACACACCAACCAATGGGATGCCGAACTGCTGGCGCTGCTGGACATCCCCCCGTCCATGATGCCCGAGGTGAAGCCGTCCAGCGCGCACTACGGCGAGGTGCGGCCCGATTTACTGGGCCACACCATCCCGATTGGCGGCGTGGCCGGCGACCAGCAAAGCGCCTCGTTTGGGCAGGCCTGCTTCAAGGCCGGCATGGCCAAGAACACCTATGGCACCGGCTGCTTCCTGCTGATGCACACCGGCACCCGGTTCCAGACCTCGCGCAACGGCCTGCTGACCACCAGCGCGGCCCAAACCGCTGCCAGTGCAGAATTTGCCTTGGAAGGCAGCGTGTTTGTAGGCGGCGCGGTGGTGCAGTGGCTGCGCGACGGTCTGAACGCCATCAAGAGCAGCGCCGAAGTCGAGGCGCTCGCGCAAAGCGTGCCCGACGCTGGCGGCGTGATGATGGTGCCCGCGTTCACCGGCCTGGGCGCGCCCTACTGGAAGCCGGATGCCCGCGGCACCATCACCGGCCTGACGCGCGGCACGACAGCCGCGCATATTGCACGCGCCGCACTTGAAAGCATTGCCTACCAGAGCGCGGCGCTGCTGCAGGCCATGGGCCGCGACGCCGTCAGCGCCGGGGCTGCGCCGGTGTCAGAGTTGCGCGTGGACGGCGGCGCCTCTGTCAACGACTTGCTGATGCAGTTCCAGGCCGACCTGCTTGGCATTCCGGTGGTGCGCCCGGCGGTGACTGAGACCACCGCCCTGGGCGCCGCCTGGCTGGCCGGCCTGTCCAGCGGCGTGTACCGCAACACCGACGAACTGGCCGCCTTGTGGCGGGCCGAGCGTACCTTCTGGCCCACGCTGAGCACCAAGCGCGCGGCCGACCTGATGGCGCAATGGGCGCATGCGGTGCGGCAGACCGTGCTGCAATAGACCTGCCCTGGACGACAATCATGGGCTTGGCAAGTGTTTTCAAAACCACCCTTTTTTAGCGAGTCCACGCGCATGCAGCCCCATATATCCGACAGCAGCAACGAGTCGATCGCCTTCATCGGCGGCGGCAACATGGCCAGCGCCATCATCGGCGGGCTGCTCAAGCGCGGCCTGCCGGCCAGCCAGATCCAGGTCGTCGAGCCGTTTGCCGAGCAGCGGGCCAAACTGGCCCGGCAGTTTCAGGTCGACGTCAGCGAAACCCCCGGCGCCGCGCTCAGCCGCGCCAGCCTGGTGGTCTGGGCCGTCAAGCCCCAAACCTTCCGGGAAGCGGCCGCGCAAACCCGACCGCACACCCAGGCCGCACTGCACCTGAGCGTGGCCGCCGGCATCCGCTCGGACAGCATTGCGGCCTGGCTGGGCACCGAGCGCGTCGTGCGCGCCATGCCCAACACCCCGGCGCTGATCGGCCAGGGCATGACCGCCCTGTTCGCCCGCCCGGCCGTCAGCGAAGCCGAGCGGCAGGCGGTCGAGCGCGTGATCAAGACCACCGGCGACTCCCTGTGGCTGACGCAGGAAGACCAGCTCGATGCCGTCACCGCGCTGTCGGGCTCAGGCCCCGCCTATGTCTTTTACTTCATAGAGGCCATGATCGAGGCCGGCACCGGCATGGGCCTGAGCCCCGAACAGGCGCGCCAACTGGCCATAGGCACTTTTGTCGGCGCATCGGCGCTGGCCAGGGACGCGGCAGAGCCGCCCGAAGTGCTGCGCGCCCGGGTCACCTCCAAAGGCGGCACGACCTACGCGGCGCTCGCGTCCATGGAGCAGGCCGGCCTCAAGGAAAAGTTCATTCAGGCGATGCGTGCCGCCGAGCAGCGCGCCACCGAGATGGGCGACGAGTTCGGCGCAGCCTGAGCCGCTGAACCACATCGCCCGGGTCAGCGCACCGCGTAAGACAGGGCAATACCGGCAAACACCGTGAAGCCCAGCCAGTGGTTCAGGCGAAACGCCCTGAAACAGTCGTCGCGCTGGCGCTTCCTGATCAGCCAGCCGTGCCACAGCGCCTGCAGCACTGCCACGCCAATTGCTATAAAATAGATAGCTGATTGCGCTATATTCATAAGGGCTACAGCCCAAATTGATATGAAAATCAGGTAACTGAGCATGACCCCCGCCACATCGAACCGCCCGAGCGTGATGGCCGAGGTTTTCATGCCGATTTTCAGGTCATCGTCCCGGTCCACCATGGCGTACTCGGTGTCGTAGGCAATCACCCAGAACAAATTGCCCAGCAGCAGCACCCAGGCCAGCAGCGGCACGCGCGACTGCACGGCCGCAAACGCCATCGGAATGCCAAAGCTGAAAGCCACGCCCAGCACCGCCTGCGGCATGGACACATAGCGTTTGGCATAGGGATAGATCAGCGTCACGGCCAGCGCAGCGAATGACAAGGCGATGGTGACTGTATTGGTGGTCAGCACCAGGCCAAACGCCAGCAGCGCCAGCAGCGCGCCCAAGCCCAGCGCCTCTTTGACGGACACCGCGCCGGTGGTCACCGGGCGCCCGGCCGTGCGCTTGACGTGGCGGTCGAATTCGCGGTCGGCCACGTCGTTGACGCAGCAGCCCGCGCTGCGCATCAGGAACGTGCCCAGCGTGAACACCGCGACCAGGTGCCAGCCTGGAAAGCCATGCGCGGCCACCCATAGCGCCGACAGGGTGGGCCACAGCAGCAGCAGCCAACCCGCCGGACGGTTCCAGCGGATCAGCTCTAAATATAGTGCCCCCACGCTTTTCACTTCGTGTAATGCGCTGCCCCCCGAGGGGGCTGTGCTTGCTTGGGGCGGCCCGGCGCGGCGCACGTCGGCTTTCACTTTGCGCTTACTCTTCCAGCAGCGAACGCAGCATCCACGCGGTTTTCTCATGCACCGTCAGGCGCTGCGTCAGCAGATCAGCGGTGGGCTGGTCACCGGCCTTTTCGGCCAGCGGAAACAACTCGCGCGCAGTGCGCGCCACGGCTTCGTGGCCTTCTACAAGAATGCGCACCATGTCCAGCGCCTTGGGCGGCGTGGCGGGTACATCAGGCAGCGACGCCAGCGAACTGAACTGCGCGTAAGAGCCCGGCGCCGGGTGGCCCAGCGAACGGATGCGCTCGGCCACCGGGTCGACCGCGTTCCACAGCTCGGTGTACTGCCCCATGAACATGAAGTGCAGCGTGTTGAACATCGGCCCGGTCACATTCCAGTGGAAGTTGTGGGTCGTCAGGTACAAGGTGTAAGTGTCGGCCAGCAGGTGGCTCAGGCCCTTGGAAATCGCCGTGCGATCTTTGTCACTGATGCCGATACTGATGGACGGGGCGTTTTTGCCATGCAACTTGGCCATGATGTTCCCTTTCGAAATTTAAACAACGACTTTACGCGTTCTGACTGGCACCAGCAACCGCCGCCTATGGACGCCATAGGCCCGCCTCACGACAGCCGCGTAACGCCCGGCAACTCGCAGGCGTAAATCGCGTTGCGCAGCGCGGCAATCGCCTCGTAACGCGTGAAGCTGCGGCGCCAGGCCAGCACCACGCGCCGCGTAGGCACATGGCCTTCAAAGGGCAGGTAGGTGATGTAGGAAGGCTGATCGTCGGCCACCGCGCTTTTGGCCCTGGCCAATTTCTTGCCGGCGAGCGGCTCGGCCAGCGCATCCCTGGGCACGCTCAGGCGCGGCACCAGCGTGACGCCCATGCCGGCTGCCACCATGTGCTTGATGGTCTCCAGCGACGAACCCTCGAAGGTCTTGCGGATGCCGTCGGAGCTGCTGGAAAACCGTGCGAACTCGGGGCAGACTTCCAGCACATGGTCGCGAAAGCAGTGGCCGGTGCCCAGCAGCAGCATGGTTTCCTTCTTGAGCTCGTCGGCCGAAATGCTGCTGCGCGCGGCCAGCGAATGCGTGCTGGGCACGGCCGCCATGAAGGGCTCGTCATACAGCGGCGCAATCGCCAGGTTGGTGTCGGGAAACGGCTCGGCCAGAATGGCGCAGTCGATTTCCCCGGTGCGCAGCTCTTCAAGCAGCTTGACGGTGAAGTTCTCCTGCAGCATCAGCGGCATCTGCGGTGTGCGTTCAATGACTTGCCGCACCAGGTCGGGCAGCAGGTAGGGCGCAATCGTGTAGATCACGCCCAGCCGCAAGGCCCCCGCCAGCGGGTCTTTGCCGCGCCTGGCGATTTCCCGGATGTTGTCCGCCTGCTCCAGCACGCTTTGCGCCTGGCGCACGATGTCCTCGCCCAGCGGCGTCACGGTGATTTCATTGGCGTTGCGCTCGAACAGCTTGACCTGCAACTCTTCTTCCAGCTTCTTGATGGCCACGCTCAGCGTGGGCTGCGAGACATGGCAGGCCTCGGCACCCCGGCCAAAGTGCTTTTCGCGGGCCACGGCCACGATGTATTTGAGTTCGGTCAGGGTCATGGGGTGGATTGTGGCACCCAAGGCCCGAAAAATGCCAGCGCAAGCCACTGGACACCAGCCGAAGCACAATCGACAGCCTATGAGGGGCATCAGGCAAGGCCCTGCCCGTCTCCGCAAAGCCCCATTACTCCGAAAGCAGCCCGCCATGCGCGCCATCAATCTCGCCCGATTTGACCTGGTCTCGATCCGGCTTGCCGTGGCCTGCGCCCAAACCGGCAGCCTGACCGCCGCCGCGCGCGAGGGCCACCTGGCGCTGGCGGCAAGCAGCCGGCGCATTCGCGAGCTTGAAGCCGCGCTGGGAGAGGCGCTGTTCGATCGCCACGCCCGGGGACTGACCCCCACGGCGGCGGGCCGCGTGTTCGTGAAACACGGCCTGACCCTGCTGCAGACCATGGACAGCCTGGGCGGCGAACTGGCCGATTTGCGCCAGGGCATTGCGCGCCACATCCGGCTGGCGGCCAGCACCGCCGCGATCATCCAGTTTTTGCCGCCGCTCATGGCGCGCTACGCGCTGCTGGAGCCCCAACTGCGGGTAGACCTGGAGGAGCAGACCTCGCAAACCGTGGTCGCGTCGCTGCGTGAAGGCCGCGCCGACCTGGGCGTCTTCGTGGAAGGCCCGGACACGGCGGGCTTGAGCACCCGGCTGTTCAAGCACGACGAACTGGTGCTGGTGCTGCCGGCCGGGCACCGGCTGGCGGCGTCGCAAACACCGCTCGCATTCATGGACACGCTGGACGAAGACTGGATCAGCCTGACGACGGGCGCCGCCATGCTGCAACAGCAGCAGCAGGCGGCGCTGGCGGCGAACAAGCCGTTTCGGCTGCGCATGCAGGTGCGCAGCTTTGATGCGGTATGCCATCTGGTGGCCTCGGGCCTGGGCATCGCGGTGCTCCCCAAAGCCGCTGCGCAGCCCACCCTGCGGGCCATGAAACTGAAGTCGCGTCCCCTGCTTGACGACTGGGCCCGGCGCCGCCTGCTGGTGGCCACCACGGCGGGCGAGCGGGACGCCGGCATCAACGCGCTGGTGGACTTCCTGGTCCAGCCTTCGCAAAACGCGAAGGCTGGACGCACCAAGCAGTAATGGACGCCCGCCGGCCCCTGCGGCACACTCCGCAGCCATGACAACACCCCCTGAAACATTGACAAGCCCTGCGCCCCACGCCCAGCCAGGTCCGCTGGCCGGGCTCAAGGTGCTGGAACTGGGCCAATTGATCGCCGGCCCGTTCGCCGCCAAGACACTGGCAGACTTCGGCGCCGAGGTCATCAAGATCGAGCCCCCGGGCAGCGGCGACCCCTTGCGCAAATGGCGCCTGCTCAAGGACGGCACCTCCGTCTGGTGGCAGGTGCAGTCGCGCAACAAGCGCTCGCTGGCACTGGACCTCAGGCAGCCCGAGGCGCAGGCCATCGTGCGGCAACTCGCACAAGAGTCGGACGTGCTGATCGAAAACTTCAGGCCCGGCGCCATGGAAGGCTGGGGCCTGGGCCCTGACGAATTGCTCAAGCGCAATCCACGCCTCGTCATGCTGCGCATCAGCGGCTATGGCCAGACCGGCCCCTACCGCGACCGGCCCGGCTTTGGGGTGGTGGCAGAAGCCATGAGCGGCCTGCGCCACCTGACCGGCGAGCCCGGCGCCGTGCCGGTGCGCGTCGGCGTGAGCATTGGCGACACGCTGGCCGCGCTGCACGGCGTGATCGGCATCCTGCTGGCGCTGCAGCACCGCCATGTGTCGGGCCAGGGCCAGGTGATTGATGTCGCGCTGTATGAAGCGGTGTTTAACTGCATGGAAAGCCTGCTGCCCGAATACAGCGCCTTCGGCGCCGTGCGCGGCCCGGCCGGCAGCGCGCTGCCCGGCATTGCTCCCAGCAATGCCTACC
>NZ_JADMJK010000157.1 GCF_018780625.1 Polaromonas sp.
ATCTCTGTCATTGCGAACGAAGTGCGGCAATCCATGACTGCGCTTTTTCTACGATGGATCGCCACACTTCGTTCGCGATGACGAATCGGGGACGGGATCGGATGCGGCGCCGGGGAGCAGAACGCGCCAAGCGCGTTCTGGGTATTTGGCTGTTGGTATTTTTTCTTTTCCCCGGCCAGTCCAACCAAGCAGGGCCAACCAGCGACGAATTCAATAGCCCATCTACACACGTCAATACTTGAGCCGCGCATAGTAAGTCGCCTGCGCCGCCTCCCGCGCCTGCCGCAGCGTGTGAATCCCCATGGCCTGCAACAGCGGCAGCAGCCGCAGCAACACCTCTGCCGTCACCATGGCATCGCCCAGCGCGGTATGCCGGCCCAGCACGGTGATGTTGAAGCGCTCGGCGATCGCTTCCAGCCGGTGCGACTCCTGGTTCGGATGCACCACGGCCGACAGCAGCAGCGTATCCAGCACGGGCTGGTGAAAGGCGATGCCGGTACGCGCTTCCTGCAGCTGCAGGAACTTCATGTCGAAAGCGGCGTTGTGCGCGACCAGCACGGTGTCTTGCGCAAACGCATGAAAGGCGGGCAACACCTCGGCGATGCGCGGCTTGCCCCTGACCATCTCCTGCGTGATGCCGTGAATCGGAATCGAGGCCGCTGAAATGACGCGGCCCGGGTCCACCAGCTGCTCGAACGACTCCTGCCGCAGCAGCTTGCCGTTGACGATGCGCGCCGCGCCGATCTGGACGATCTCGTCGCCTTCCGACGGGTTGAGCCCGGTGGTTTCGGTGTCGAACACGGTGAAGGACAGCGACGACAGCTGCTGGTCATCGAGCGCGCTACCCTGTTCGCTGACCTGAAACAGATCGAAATCGTAGTATTCAGGCCGGCTCTCGTTGTGCATGATCTGCGCGGCTTCAAGCTGCTCCTGCGCGCTCGCCAGCGGCAACAAAAAGCGAAAGAAGGCCTGGTGCCGCACGCGCTCGCGCTCAAACCACATTTCGCCGCCGTGGCGCTCGACCACATCGCGCACCGTGAGCGGCGTGCTGTGCGCGCCAAAGCGCATCGGGTCCATTTCCCAGGTCATGACGGTTTCGGTGCTCATGACCCGGCCGGACCAGACCAGATCCAGCTGCGCGCGCGGACCGGCCTGCTGCAGCCGCAGCTGCAGGAACTTGACGTCGAATTCATCGACCAGCCGGCCGGCCAGGTAGGTCAGCGCCTGCAGCAGCGTGAAGCTTTCCACCTTGAGCCACAGGCTGGCATCGGCGCCTTCGAGCGTGACGGCGCGCCGGCAATGGGCTTCGATCTGCCGCTGCGCGGCGGTCACGAAGTCGGTGCCCAGCATTTCCTCCAGCGGCCAGCGGGTCTTGAGCCCCTGGGTCGAGCGCTGCACCAGGTCGGTGATGCGCTGGCTCATGGCGCTCACTTCCTCCTTCACCACAGCCAGAAAGCGCTCGCGCATGGCGGGCTCCAGGTCGGCGTAGCCGAGCATGTCGACGGCGGCCTGCATGTTGGCCAGCGACGAGCGGCTGCCCTCGGTCAGGCCGTGCAGCAGCCGGTCGCGCAGCGACTCGTCTTCAAAGCGCTGCGTGACGTTGTCGAGCATCAGCACAAAGCCGCTGATGCCGGCCCCCGGCTCGGTGCCGCTCGCCTGGTCACGCACCGGGGCCATCTGCGCGCGCAGCAGCTGGCCGGTGCGCGTGGTGGTGACAAACTGGGCCGACGGGCTGGCCACGCCCCGGCGCAGGCGCTGGTGAATGGTTTCCAGCGCATGCGCGACCAGCTGGCGGTCGAACACGGCGTAGATCGAGCGGCCAAGGCCCATCAGCTCGGCGCCGTCGGCCAGCGTGGGCGCCTCTGACAGCGCGCGAAACTGCATCCGGGCGCGGCTGTTGTAGAGCAAAATCCGGCCGTCAAGGTTGCACACCACCACGCTTTGGGTCAGTTCGGACATCAGCGCGGCCAGGCGGTTTTTTTCCTGCTGCACGCTGCGGCTGGCCTCGGTGATCTGCTGCGCCACGTCTTCGCGCAGGCGGTCGCGCTGCGCGGCCAGTTCGTTGATGGCGCCCGCCAGGTCGCGCAACTCGGCGCTGCCGTCGGGTATCAGCGGCTGCGGCTCGCGGGAGGCCAGCAGCACGCGGGTTTGCTCCAGCAGGCGGGCGGGCGCATGGGCATAGCGCCGGTGCAGCAGGTTCAGCACATAGGCCGCCCCCACCAGGGCCGCCACCCAGCCCATGCCCAACAAGGCCATGCGGGGGCCCAGCACTGCGCCCACGGTTTTGCGCTCGGCGGACTCCAGCGTGGACCAGACCATCACCACACTCAAGCCCATCCAGGCGGCCAGGGCCAGCCCGACGAGCGCAATCGCCAGGATCAGCCGGCGGTCGGGCGGTTTCATGGCTGCTTGCCGAGCATTTCGGCGACTTTTTGCACCAGCTCGCGCGTGGAAAATGGCTTGGTCATGTAGGCGTTGGCGCCCAGCGCCAGCCCCTTGGCCAGGTCGGTGTCGCGGCCCTTGGCGGTCAGCATCAGGATTTTGGTGGCCTGCAGCTCTTCATTGGCGCGCACCGCCTGGCAGACCTCGAAGCCGTTTTTTTTGGGCATCATCACATCGAGCAGCACCAGGTCAGGCCGCTCGCGGGCGATGGTGTCCAGCGCCTCCTGGCCGTCGCGCGCCACCAGCACGGTGTAGCCTTCGCGCTTCATCAGGTATTCCAGCGAAATCACGATATTGGGTTCGTCGTCAGCGATCAGGATTTTTTGGCGCATGTCTTGTCTCCTTCAGGATGGCTGGTTTACGGCAAGGGCACGGGCGCGGCCCATGGCAGGTAAAACGAAAAGCAGGCGCCCTCCCCGCTGCCGGCTTCCAGCCACAGGCGCCCGCCAAAATGTTCCACGATCTGGCGGCTGATGGGCAGGCCCAGGCCCGTTCCTTGGGGCCGGCTGATGCCATCGCCGCCCTGGCGGAAGCGCTCGAAAATCAGCCCCTGCTGCTCGGGCGGCACCCCCGGCCCATTGTCCTGCACCCGCACTGTCAGCCCGCTGACATCGCTGTCCAGGCTGACGACCACCCGGCCGCCGGGCACGGGCACGAACTTGGCGGCATTCGACAGCAGGTTCAGCACCACCTGCGTCAAGCGGTCGGGGTCGGCCCGCAGCAGGCGCACCTGCGGCGGCAAGTGCAATTCCACCGCGCACTGGCGCTCATGAAACAGCTCTGCCGTGGTGGCCACGGCCTGGCGCAGCAGCGCGCCCATGTCCACCTCACTGTTGTGCCACTCGGCATTGCCCGACTCTATTTTTGCCAGGTCCAGCACCTGGTTGACCAGCCGGCTCAAGCGCTCGGTCTCGGCCACGATGATGGCGGTGAATTGCTGGCGCTGCGCCGGCGCCATGTTGACGTCGTCCTCCATCAGTTCGGCCAGCGCGCGAATCGAGGTCAGCGGCGTGCGCAGCTCGTGCGTGACCGAGGACATGAAATCGTCCTTGAGCCGGTCCAGGCTCTTGAGCTGCTCGTTGGCCTGGCGCAATTCGGCCGTGGCCTGCTCCAGCGAGCGCGACTTGTCTTCGAGCTCGCGCGAGTAGGCGCGGACCTGCGACGTTTCGTCAAGGATGCGCAGCACGTCCTCGGGCGTGAGCACCTCTTCTTCGGCCACCGAGGCCACCAGCACCCGCGCCGAGGCGCTGCCGACCGCGCCGGCCAGCTGGGTTTCGACAAACTGCACCAGCCGGGCATCGGGCCGGATGTCATCGACCTCATGCACACCGACCCGCCGGGCATAGGACGCGAACAAGGCCCTGGCCTTGGCCGCGCCCATGAAGCGCTCGCACAGGCGCAGCAGATCGGGCACGTTGGCCTGGCCACGCCAGAACACCGGGCTCGAAGCGGCGGTGCGGTGAAACACGTCGACAAACAGCAGCGCCTGGCTGGCCTCCTGCCCCGACGGCGCGCGCCACAGCGACAGGCCGACATAGGCGCCCACATTGAGTAGCAGGCTCCAGAACAGCGCATGCGTGAGTCCGTCCAGGCCCTGCAGGCCGAGCAGCTGCTCGGGCCGAAGCAGCGCCAGCCCCCAGGGACCCAGCGTCAGAAAGTCGGTGCTGAGCCAGCCCGATTTGGCAATCGACGGCAGCATCAGGGTGTAGACCCACATCAAAAACCCCGCCAGCAAGCCGGCCAGCGCGCCGCGCCGGGTACCGCCCTTCCAGTACAGCCCGCCCAGCACCGCCGGCGCAAACTGGGCCACGGCGGCAAAGCTGATCAGGCCAATGCTGACCAGCGCATAAGCCTCGCCCGCCAGGTGAAAGTAGACATAGCCCAGCACCAGAACGCCCAGGATGGCGGCGCGCCGAATGCCCAGCAGCAGACGGCTCAGGTCATGGCCGGCGCCGCCGTGAAAGTGGCGCGAGCGCAGCAGCAAGGGCAACACCAGCTCGTTGCTGACCATGGTGGACACGGCGATGGTTTCGACGATCACCATGCCAGTGGCGGCCGACAAGCCGCCAATGAACACGAACAGCGCCAGCGCGTGCTGGCCGGCGGCCAGCGGCAGCGACAGCACGAAGTTCTCGGGGTTCATGGGGCTGGCGCCAAAGTACAGCAGCCCGCCCAGCGCGATCGGCAGCACAAACAGGTTGATCAGCAGCAGGTACAGCGGAAACACCCAGACGGCGCGGCGCAGATGGCTTTCGCGCACGTTTTCCACCACCATGACCTGGAACTGCCGGGGCAAAAACAGCACCGACAGCATGGACAGCAACATCAGCGCAAACCACTGGGTCCAGGCAAACTGGCCGCCCTGCTCCAGCCGCGTGAGGCTTTGCAGCGCCGGCACCGCGTGCGCGCGGGCAAACAGGTCGGCCAGGCCGTCGAACAGGCCATAGACCACGAACAGGCCCACGGCCAGAAAGGCCAGCAGCTTGACCACCGACTCGAAGGCGATCGCCGCCACCATGCCCTCGTGCCGCTCGGTGGCGTCCAGGTGGCGCGCGCCAAACATCATGGTGAAGCCGGCCAGCACCAGCGCCACATAAAAGGCGCTGTCCTGCATCCAGGGCAGCGGCGCCGACGCGGCCGCGCCATGGGGCGTGGTCATCAGCGCGTAGCCCGCTGAAACGGCCTTGAGTTGCAGCGCGATGTAGGGCACGATGCCGACCACGGCGATCAGCGTCACCAGCCCTGCCAGCAGCGGGCTTTTGCCATAGCGGCTGCCAATGAAGTCGGCAATCGACGTGATGCGGTAGGCCTTGGCAATGCGGATCATCTTGCGCAGCACCATCCAGCCCAGCACCATGGCCAGCGTCGGCCCAAGGTAGATCGGCAAAAACCACACCCCGCCAGACGCAGCCCGGCCCACGCTGCCAAAGTAAGTCCAGGCAGTGCAGTACACGCCCAGCGACAGCGCATAGGTCCAGGGGTTGGCAATGATGGACCGGCCCTGTGCGGCCCGCCGGTCGCCGTACCAGGCCACCGCGAACAGCAGCAGCAAATAAGCCAGCGAGGCGCCGATGACCACGGCGGGCGAGAGCATGCCTAGTCGTCCTGATGGGTCTGACCGGGCCGCTCCATCTGCCAGGCCAGCAAGGCAATCAGCAGGGCCCAGAGAATGAACAGCGCAGCGGGAAATAGCGGCACACCGAGCAGCGTGGCATTGCGGTCCCAGAGACCCAGCAACGGAAAGTCAAACAGCAGCCAGCCGCTCACAAAAAGCGCAAGCAGCCGTTGTGCCGCCAGTCCCTTGAACATACGCGTCTCCTTGTCACTATGGGTGCACCGCGGGCACGCACCTTGTCGTTGCATTGTGACGCGGTCACCGCGCCCGGTGCCAGGCGGGGCGCCGTGATTCGCGGCAGGCTTGACGCAGATCAGGTTTTAGGAAGCGACGCGCTGGCATGGGCGTGCCGGGACAGCGCGAAATCCATGAAAAATTTGCACCAGATGGTGCTGCCGGCAATCGCCGACCAGGTGCTGTAGTCGAGTTGGCCGAGCAGCACGCTCACGATGACCACCATCGTCACCACGCCCGCGACCAGGTTGACCGCCGCTTCATAGGGCGCGAACCTGGCGGGATTGGGCGGCGACTGGCCGCGCTTGAGGGCGACCTCCGAGAAATCGCGCTTGACGATGATGCGCCACGCACGGCGCAACCAGAAAAAAGCAATGGGAAACAGCGCCAGAAAAAGAATCCACGTCAAGGCAACGCTGAAATCAAAAACCATGAAGGACTCCGTGGACCCAGCCGTGCCGCAAGCAGCCTGGGCCGATTCATTAAAAAAGGCCCTGCCAGCGCAGCCAGCAGGACCTCCATTGTCACTCCCCGCCCGCTTGCGCGGGCAGGAATCGGCGTCAAGCCGTGGCGGGCAAACTCAATGGCCGCCAGTCACCGCACTGGAGCCACGCGGAATACGCACAGCTTCGACCATCGCCTGGATGTGCGCTGGCGGCTCTTTGGTGACCTTGTCGACCAGGAAGGCCACCACAAAGTTCACCATCGCGCCGACGGCACCGAAGGCTTCCGGCGTGATGCCGAAGAAGCTGTTGGCGCCGCCTATCATGGGCAGGAAGTCCGTGCCCTTGATGAAGAAGATGCCCTTGTGTGCAAACACATAGAACAGCGTGATGAAAAGGCCCGCCATCAACTCGCCTTTTTCGCTGATGCCTGGCATGAAGATATTCTTGACCAGGTCATGCGACACGGCAGACGAAATCGCCATCAGCAAGCCTGCAGCGGTAGACAGCGCAGCAGCCAGGCCACCCGCAGCCACCAGCGCAATCACCCAGTTGGGCAACAACGCGATTTCAGGATTGGCCAGCACGATGATGTCGGGGTTCACCGTCAGCTCGTTGCCCTTCCATCCGGCGGCAGTTGCCTTGGCCGTTGCCGCCGCATTTTTGCTGGTGTCGTTGTAGTACTGGATGCGGCCATCGCCGTTCTTGTCTTCAAACTTCAGCAGACCGGTTTTTTCCCAGCGCTTCATCCAGTCGGGGCGATCCTCGTTCTTGATGCTGGCTTCAGGGGCATACAGGTCGCCGCCGGCCTTCACCGCGGTGTTCACCGTGGCGTGCAGGTTCAGCTTGGCCATGGCCGCCACGGCAGGCGCCGTGGTGTACAAAATGGCGATAAAAACCAGTGCCCAGCCGGCCGAACTACGCGCGTCCTTGACCGAAGGCACCGTAAAGAATCTCATGATGACGTGGGGCAAGCCAGCGGTTCCTATCATCAGCGACAGGGTGTACATGAACATGTTCAGCGTGCTGCCCGCCGTGGTGGTGGTGTACTGGCCAAAGCCCAGGTCAGTCACTACAGAGTCCAGCTTGGCCAGCAGCGACATGTCGGTGCCGGAAAAACCGCTGCCCAAGCCCAGCTGTGGAATCGCGTTGCCCGTCAGCTGCAGCGAGATGAAGACCGCCGGCACGGTGTAGGCAATGATCAGCACGATGTACTGGGCTACTTGGGTGTAGGTGATGCCCTTCATGCCGCCGAACACGGCGAACAAAAACACAATTCTCATACCTACGTAAATGCCCATCTCGTTGCTCGTGTCCAAGAAGCGGGAGAACGCCTAAACTCTCTTCTCTTCACTTCAATCTTTGATACATGAGGCAAAGGGACCCTGCCGTGACCGATCTTGTACTTTCGCAACTGACCGACCCGTTTCGCATCGGTCTGATCATCGCCCTTGTGGTCACGATGATCAGAACATCCGCTGTGACCGGGCGCGCCCTGCCTTTAGCCCTGGGTGTGGTGTTCGTAGCCGTGATCCTGCCCACCACCATGCCAGGCGGCGCGGCAAGCCTCAGCAATGCCATTCTTGCAGGGCTGATCTCGAACCTGATCATATTGGGACTGGTCCTTGCCATTGCGGCGCTGGTCGCACGACTACGCCGCTGAAATTCACTGACTGATCCTAGATCAAGGCATCCATCGTGCGTGCGTGGAGGTGAGTGGCTGGCATGATCCGTAGGCATGGGTGTGCCCGCGGGTAAGCATGGCCAGACACAAAGGGCGAAAAGGCTTTGGCGCCCAACAGCGGCGCACATCGTTAAAGCGCCCGAAGCGTGCCTCGTCTGGAAACATCAGCCGGACAGGTTCGCCTCGCGCTTCTTTGTAAAGGCCGTGGAGCGTTTCGAGAAGCTTTTCCCCCCACTCTTCTTGGGCCACAGTATCATTTTGTAGATGGCACTTGTCCGGGGCCAACCTCCGCCAATCATGGCGATCAGCAGCGTTTAAACAGACGACCGTCAGCGCATCATCAAGGTGATGCTTGATTTGACCGACCTAAATGTCGCCGCCCCCACGCGCTGGGACGGCGCTATCGCGTGCGGCCTTTCGGTGAAGGAATTGGTGAGCTGCTTACTGGCCCAGCCGATGGACAGTCCGGTTGCTTCAGCGGTCTGCTCCAAGCTCAACGCAAATCGCAATGAAAATATCTCCGCCTGCACGTAGCGCAGCTGTTCGGCAGTTACGGCATTGGAGATGGCTTGTATCGCAATATGAACAACTTCTTCCCCCGTGCAATTCTGGCCATGACGAAAGCCGAAATTGATACGTTTCAATGATGTGGATCTATTTAGTTGCGGACGCGGGCATCTCGCTTGCCCTTTCCTGCTCCCTGCAAATCCGGCGCAGCGCGCTGCGCCGGATTTGCGGGAAACAGACCAGCCTGGCCCCTTGGGGCTGATGGCCGTATCGCAAAAAAGGCCGGACCAGGGACCCGAAAGCCCCAGTCCGGCAGTTGGATTTACTTAGCGCTGTCGCCGGCGAAGATATCCTTCTTGTGGGTGCCACCCGGCACGAACAGCGTGCCGATCACCACCGTCATGACCGCAATCACGATCGCGTACCACAAGCCCGAGTAGATGTTGCCGGTCTGGGCAGAGATCGCAAAAGCTGTCGCTGGCATCAGGCCGCCAAACCAGCCGTTACCGATGTGATAGGGCAACGACAGGCCGGAGTAACGGATGCGGGTCGGGAACATTTCGACCAACATCGCCGCGATCGGGCCGTAGACCATCGTCACCAGCAGGACCAAGTAGGTCAAGATGAGAATGACCGTCATCTTCTGTGTCGTGAAAATATCGACGAAGTTCTGCGCCTTTACGATGGTCGTGTTGTCGGCTGGCACCAGCGGGTAACCCGCCTTCTTCAGCGCGGCGTTCAGACTGCCGTCAAAGGTTGCCTTCGCCTTTTTCAGATCGTCGCCGGTCAGTTTGCCTGCGTCATACGACTGGATCTCCGTTTCCCCAACCTTCACCATGGCCAAGGTGCCCGGTGCGGCTCCTTCAACAGTTTCGTAATTGACCGAAGTTCGCGCGAGCTGCGCCTTGGCGATGTCGCAAGACGATGTGAACTTCACCGTTCCGGTCGGGTTGAACTGGAACGAGCAGTCTTCTGCCGCTACCTTTACCGATACCGGGGTCTGGTGTGCGGCATAGATGGCTGGATTGGCCGTCTTGGTCAAAAAGCCGAACACGGGCAGGAAGGTGGCGGCGGCCAGCAGGCAGCCCGCCAGGATGATCGGCTTGCGGCCGATACGGTCAGACAACGATCCAAAGAACAGGAAACCCCCGGTACCCAGGATCAGCGACCAGGCCACCATCACGTTGGCGGTAAAGCTGTCGATCTTGATCACGTTCTGCATGAAGAACAGCGCGTAGAACTGACCGGTATACCAGACCACGGCCTGGCCTGCCACGAGGCCGAGCAGCGCGATGACCGCAATCTTGCCGTTCTTCCAGTTGCCGAACGCCTCGCTCAGCGGCGCCTTCGAAGTGCGGCCCTCTTCCTTCATCTTTTTGAAGGCCGGGCTCTCGTTCATCTGCAGGCGGATATAGAGCGAGACCATCAGCAGGAAGATCGAGCCGATGAATGGGACACGCCAGCCCCAGGCGTTGAACGCCTTGACCATGGTCGGGCTGCCGTCGGCCATCAACACAGCAACGCCATCCTTCATCAGGGCAACATCCGGATAGGCGCCGTTGACGTAGCCTTGCACCGACAGGATCACGATCAGCGACAGCAGCAGACCCAGCGTCGCCGTGGTCTGGATGAAGGCGGTGAAATAGCCGCGCTGATTGGCCGGTGCGTGTTCGGCCACATAGATCGCCGCGCCGCCATATTCGCCGCCCAGAGCCAAACCTTGCGCCATGCGCAAGGCGATCAGGATGATGGGAGCGGCCACGCCGATACTCTCGTAGTTCGGCAGCACGCCGACCAAGAAGGTCGATACGCCCATGATGACGATGGTCATCAGGAAGGTGTATTTACGGCCGATCATGTCGCCCAGCATCCCGAATACCAGCGCGCCGAATGGACGCACGATGAACCCTGCAGCAAAGGCAAGCAGCGCAAACACGTTCCGTGTGTTTTCAGGGAAAGCTGTGAAAAACTGCGCCCCGATGATCGCGGCCAATGCACCGTAAAGGTAGAAGTCGTACCACTCGAAAATAGTACCCGCCGAAGAGGCCATGATCACCTTCTTCTCTTCGCGGGTCATCGGACGGGATCGCTCCCGCACATTCGTCATCGTTTCAGCTATCGCCATTTTTCTTGCTCCATGTGTGTCCGGCAATTTGGCCGGACGGTTATTTTCAGAAGTTAGCCTCTGGATCGCTTCTCTCACTCCGGGCGCACGGCCCGGAGGCGATGTGATGTCACAGGCTTCCCACTACTTGCTGCGCTGCCCCTTTTCTGCCCAAACCCGAACCTCGACTGCCCTGGATGCCAGCAAGTCGATCCCCTGCAACACACACCATTCGTTGTTGGTTTTGGCTCTGTTGGCGCGACTGTGTAGGAGGTTTCTTACGGCAAAATTGCAGATTTCGAGCAATCACACCAATATCAGGGTAAGCCACTACCAAATAACTGACTATCCGAGGCGAAGCTTTCAAAAGTGAAGCATTCGACCGAGAAATGCTTGTACGGAAATGGGCTGGCAAGGCTGAGTGTTGCGGCAACATCCGGCCAAAGTTCACGCCTGCGCCACACCCTCGCGCCGTTCGGGCACCCGGATCACCGTCACCGAACAATGCGCCTCGGCCACCACCTGCGTCGAAACAGATCCCAGGTAGCGGCGCGCCGTCGAATGGCCGCCCGCGCCCAACACGATATGGCTGACGTGGTTCGCCGTGGCATAGTCAATGATCACCGGCCCCGGATCAGGCCCCTCCAGCACGGCAAAGGTCAACCGGTCCTCCGGCAGATCGATCCCCGCGGCCCAGGCCCTCAGCGCCACAAGCCGCACCACATGCAGGTTATTGCCCGCCTCGTCCGTGGCCTGATCGATGCCGATACGCGCGGTCTTCAGGACATTGACGCAAGCAATCCGCGCATCCGGCTGGGTCATCAGCATGCGCTGGACCGACCCGCAAAGGATTTCAGCCAGCCGCTCGCCCTCGGGGGAAAGATCCACCGCCACACAAATGATCGGCACCGAAGCAAGTTGTAGCGCCACCGAAACTGGTGTCGCGAACCGCCGTATCTTGCGCATCACGCGCCAGCGGTGGAAAACAGTCAGCAGGCTGTCTGGCCGGATCTTCATCGCCCGTGGTGTCAGCTTGATTTGCAGCGGATGCGCCAAATCGAACGCCATCTGCGCGGCTGTTTGATAACGGCGCATCGGGTCCACCTCCAGCGCGCGCAGGATGATCTCCTGCAACCACTCTGGCACCTCGGGCCGCAGGGCACGCGGCGGCACCGGGTCGCGCCACAGGCGTTTGCGCACCCCCTTCAACTTTTGAGGCATGCCGAATGGCAACTTTCCCGTGGCCAGTTCATAAATCATCGCGCCCAGAGCGAACAAATCCGACCGGAGGTCATCACGGCAGCGCAGATACTGCTCGGGCGCGATATAGGGAAACGTCCCCATCGGGATGGAAAATTCCTCGGCGAGAAGGTCCGGCAATTGATCATGGCGACTGAGGCCAAAGTCGATCAGCACCGTTACACCGCCCGACTTCTGAGAAACCGGTCGTTGCATCAAATTTTCCGGTTTCAGGTCCAGATGGATCACGTGCTGGCGGTGCAGTTCGGCCACTGCCTGCACCATTTGAGCAGCAATTTCCAACAGGTCTGACAGCGGCAGGGGCGCACGCTTGAACACGCTAAGCAACGACCCACCTTCGATCTTTTCGGTCACGATATAAGGCATCACCGAAAAATCTCCCACGCCCACCACCCGGGGCACATGGGGCCCGGACAGACGCGGCATGATCATCTGCTCCACCTCAAAGCCCACGATGGTGGGGCCGTCATAGCCGTCCATGATGATCGGGACCTTCATCACCATGGGTGTGGGATGGTCGGGGTGCGTTACCTCCCAGATTGTGGCGAAGGCGCCTTGATGCAGTTTTTCGCCCAGGCGAAAACCGTCGATCTCCATCCCGGGATGCGGAAGTGTCGGCATGTCATTCTCCTCTGACCAAGCGAAGCGCCAGTTCTTCAGGCAGGCCCGCCACGCGCATCTTATGAACCGTTTTCGCAGAGTCGTATGGCACCCTGCGAAAGGTCAGCTCATTGGTCCCAGTGTCCAGCAGCGCATAACCTGCCTGTGCAATCCCGTCGCGCGGCTGGCCCACCGCACCCACCACCGCCAGCCAGCGGCGCGAGCGAATCAGAGGAATCGGCGTGGCCATGCGGAACGCTTGCACCCGCACCACTCCGCCCACGTCGCTACTGGCCAGCAGGGGCACATGCACATGCCCGCACAGGATGATCCGGGCATCGCAGGAACGGAACGATCCCCTGGCCATGCTGGCCGATGTCACATAGATCCACGCCCCCGGATCATTGGCCGAGGCATGAACAAAAAGCACATCCCCCGCCGTTACCGTCAAGGGCAAGCCTGCCAGAAACGCCCGGTGCGCGTCGGTCAGTTGGGCCTTGGTCCAGACCATCGCCCGTCTGGCATTGGCGCTCAACGATTCGACCCCACCTGCGGCCGCACTGTCATGGTTGCCCCGGATGCAGACCGCCCCTGCCTCCACCAGACCGGCGGCCTTATCAGCGCACCATTCGGGGTCAGGGCCGTAACCCACCACATCGCCCAGAAGCACGATCCGGTCCACCCCGCGCGCGGCTGCATCGGCCAGAACAGCCTCAAACGCCTCCCGGTTGGCGTGGATATCGGTCAGAACGGCAAACCTCATCGGAACCCCCTCCCAGAACGTGGCACGGATCGTCCTGAAAACGCCCCAACCCCGCCATGTGGCGGATCAAGCTGGCATAGTCACAAATATCTCAACCATCATCACAGCACCACGTCCTTTCAATTCCTTAATTTCGCTGGGGAGTGGCGCCTGCAGGATTCAAAATCGATGCCGACTGAAGTGGTCTCAGTGCTCAATCGTGAGCCCTCAGCATCAGGTATGGAGTATGCAGCGTGTCATGGTAAATCCCAAGATGGGTCGCCCTCAAACGTGTACAACCCCAAGGACACCACCAGCGCCTGCGGCCCAAAGTCGGCCACGCCCTGCAAGGCGGTGTGCCAGACTTTAAAACTCGTACTGCGCGGCAACAGCAGGTTGTGATTGAAGCCCACCCCGGTGCCCCACTCGCCGGCGTGGCGCAGCGCCTGGCCCTGCGCAGCAAGATGACGGATGACGGCCAGGAGCCGCACCTTTTGATGATGACCGCCACGCCGATTCCGCGCACGCTGGCCATGAGCTACTACGCCGACCTGGACGTGTTGACCATCGACGAGTAGGGGGGTTAGCGATAGGACGTCAAGGGAAAACACCTAGACACACTTCTCACAGCAAAAAAGCGCTTTGCCTGTGTGTCCCTGGCCCATTAACGGCGCGAGCCGCCTGGCGTGCCGCCACCAATGGCGAGCCTGTAAAAGGCCGGCCTGGGCAGCGGCGGGGCATCAAGCCTGCAAGGCCTGCATGCGCTGCGCAATGACGCGCCAGACGGCGCGCTTGCTGTCATCATGGGCACCGCTCCAGCCGGCGATTTCGCTGCGTGTGCGAAAGCAGCCTTCGCACAGGTCCGTCCTGGCGTTCATGCGGCAAATTGAAATGCAGGGCGACGGGACATCGGCAGCGGTGTCCACCGTGCGCAAGCGCAAGGTCACCAGGGTGATGGCGCGCGCCAGCGCCTGTTGCTCCTCTTCGGTGTCCACCGCCAGATCCGCCACGGGCGCATCGGTCAGGCGTTCAAGCGCCTTCGGCGACAGCCTGAACACCGCATGCGGATGGCCGGCCGCCGCCCACAGTTCGTCAAAACGGAACAGCGACTGGTCAAGCAGAATCACCACGGGCGCGGCGTGGGCCAGCGGTGCCACGCCGCCAATCGAAAAGCCGGTGCTCGCCTTCACAAATGCCGCATCGGCCCGCCCCAGCCGCTTGCCGCCACAGACCAGTGCCTCGACCTTCTTCTCGTCCACGCGCTGGTCGCCAGAGGTCACCACCAGCACGGCGGCATCGTCCAGTTTGCGCCGAAAAACAATGCTCTTGGCAATCTGGCCCATCGACACGCCCAGCGCGTCTGCCGCCTGCTGGGCGGTGCGCGCCGCGTCATCGAGCATGACGGGCGCATGCGGGTGTCCGCTGGCCTGCAGCCATGCGGCGACCCGCTGCACGCCTTCGGGCAGGTTTTTGACTTCAGCACCGCACATGGTCAGGCAGCCCTTTTGTTGAGCAGGGCCGTGGCAGCGCGGGAGCCGGGCGGGCGGCCCAGAAAATCGCTGATGAACTTGCCGGCGTCGATCAGCTTGTCCAGGTCAATGCCGGTTTCAATGTCCATGCCGTGCAGCAGGTAGACCACGTCTTCGGTGGCCACGTTGCCGGTGGCGCCCTTGGCGTAAGGGCAGCCGCCCAGGCCCGCCACCGACGTATCAAACTGCCACACCCCCAGCTCCAGGCTGGCCAGGGTGTTGGCCAGCGCCTGGCCGTAGGTATCGTGAAAATGACCCGAGATGTCGTTGATGTCGAAGTGCCGCAGCGTGGCTTCGAGCGCGCGCTGCACCTTGAGCGGCGTGCCCACGCCAATGGTGTCGGCCACGCCCACATGCTGCACGCCGATGTCCTTCATCAGGCGGGCCAGCATCTCGACGCGCGCGGGCGCAATCTCGCCCTCATACGGGCAACCGACGGTGCACGACATGGCGCCCCGCACATGAATGCCCTTGGCGCGCGCGGCTTCGACCACCGGGCGAAAGCGCTCGATGCTTTCGGCAATCGAGCAGTTGATGTTGCGCTGGCTGAAGGCCTCGCTGGCGGCGCCAAACACCACGATCTCGTCGGGCTGCGCGCCCAGCGCCGCCTCGAAGCCTTGCATATTGGGCGTCAGCACCGAATAGCACACGCCGGGCTGGCGCTGGATGCCGGCCATCACCTCGGCGTTGTCGGCCATTTGCGGCACCCACTTGGGCGACACGAAGCTGGTGACTTCGATGTTCTTCAGGCCGGCGTCCTGCAGGCGGTGCACCAGTTCGATCTTGACCGCAGCCGGCACCGGCTGCTTTTCATTTTGCAGGCCGTCGCGCGGGCCGACGTCGACGAGTTTGACTTTGGCGGGGAGTTTCATGACCGTTTCCTTTGAGTGCCGTCAGTATCGCAAAAACCGGTGCCGGCCTGGCGCGGGAAGGCCATGTTCAACACAGCGCTCGCGGCCGTCATGTGTCAGGCGTCAAGCTTGTAGTGCAGCCGCAGGAACAGCCTGAAGCGCTTGATGATGGCCAGCGAGTCCTTCAGGAGATCGCGGTCCAGCGTCCCCAGGCTGGAGAGTTGCGTCAGGTTGTCCAGCGGCTGGCCCAGCTGTTTTTGATGCAGGTTGTTTTTGAGCTTGAGGCCCATCACAAAATGCAGCGCCTCGGTCAGATCGCGCGCCAGGTCCTGCGCGATGTGCTGGCGGCTCGCCAGCGTGCGCAGGCGCGCCGTCGTGCCGACCTCGTCCAGGCGATGCTCCAGCGCCAGGGCGCGCACGCCATGCACGATGGGGAAGGTGCCCAGCTTTTTCAGGTCAAACACCGGGTCGTCGCCGGCGCGCAGCGAAGCCAGGCGGGTCCACCAGCCACCCGGCGCGCTGAATTGGTCGACCGCGGCGGCAAAGCGGGCAAAAAATGCATCGCTGCCGGCCATGCTGCTGTGGGCATAGTCCCTGGCCTGGCGCAGCAGCGACGCGTCGCCCGCCACCGCCCGGGCATCCATGAAAATCGCCAGGTTCATGGGCCCGTCGGCATCCGCCCCATACAGCCACTGCCGGATGCTGTCCTTGAAGCCCGTCAGCGCCTGGCACCACAGCGGATTGGTCACCATGATGTTGCCGGGACAGGGTGGATAGCCGAACGTGATCAAGGCTTGGTTGAACCGCTGTACGCTCCGGTCCAGTTCGCCGCACACATAGCCATCGCGCAGCAGCAGGGCGTTATCCTGGTCGGTCTTGAGAATCTGCTCACCCCGCCCTTCACTGCCCATCACGATCAGGCAACTGTTGGCGACCAGTTCCGCCGGCGCCACAAACGACCACAGGCGCGCAAAAATCTGCTGGTGGAGTTCGCTCACCAGACTGGCAATGAGCTCGACCCGGGCACCCCCGCTGTGCAGCAGCGCAATCAGGCTGTCCATCTGCAAGGCTGCCCGCTGGAGCTCCTCGAAGGTGCTGGCCTGCTCTACCTGCAGCGCAATCAGGTGAGAGTGGTTGGAGACAAAACTCATCAGGTCGAGCTGGCTCAGAACGCCCAGAATCTCGTCGCCTTCGCGCACCAGCACGCGGTGGACGCGGTGACGGATCATGGCCAGCAGGGCTTCGGACAGTTCCGCGTCTGCGGACAAGGACACCAGCGTGAACTGCGCGACGTCGCGCACCGTCAACTGCGCAGGCGGCACATCCCGCAGCAGGGCATCCCGCAAATCGGTGGTCGTGAACATGCCGATGCGCTCCACGCCATCCTGGGTATCGCGCACCAGCGCATTGCCCAGCCCCTGCGCCTTCAGCAGCCGGCAGACCGACACCAGGTCCAGGCTGCCATCGACAAAAAAGGGCTTGCGGATGTAGGCGTCCCGGACCTGCACCATCATCAGCGACAAAAATTCCCGGCTCTTGCGGCTTTCAGCCACGGCCGAGAGCCGGCGCGACAGGTCGGCAAACACCAGCGCGCTAAACAAGGCGTTGCCCGAAATCAGCGCCCGTGCCGTGGTGCCGGGCATCTGCCAGGCCTCGACCTCGTCCAGCGCTTGCAGCACGCCGCTGGCGCGGCCGGCCATCACGGCACGAAAGGCAAAAAAATCGGCCGGACCGTAGACCGCCACTACCTCGCCCGCTTCTAGCTGCTGCACATGCCCCTTGATCAGCACATACACGTGAAGCGGGTCCGCGTCCGGCGTCAGGATCACGGCATCTTTCGGGAAAGACACCCGGCGCAAGCTGCCCCGCACCAGCGCCTGCTGCTCAGGACTCAGGGCGTCGAAAGGCGGCGCGTGAAAAGGGAAATCTTCCGAGAAATGGTCAGAGAGATGGTCCGGCATGGCGGGTTTCCCATAAAAAAAGGACTGCAGGCAATGGTCCTGCAGTCCTTTTAGCTTATCGCAAGGCGGGCCACACAACCCACTGGGCCCGCCCTTGTCAAACAGACCTCAGTGGCCCGATGCACCCGAAGCGCCGATGCCGGTTTCAGAGCGCACCTGTTGCGCCAGGAAACCGGCGCGGTCAATCTTGGCCTGCTGGCTGTTGTCCAGGATGGAGAACAGCCAGATACCGACAAAGCCAATGGTCATGGAGAACAAGGCCGGCGAAGCGTAAGGGAACAATGCCGAACCGGCAGGGTTGCCCAGCGTGACTTCCCACACGGAAGGCGACACCACCGTCAGGCCCACCGAGGAGATCAGGCCCAGGAAGCCGCCGATCACGGCGCCGCGCGTCGTGCAGTCTTTCCACAGCACCGACATGAACAGCACCGGGAAGTTGGCCGAAGCCGCAATCGCAAAGGCCAGGGACACCATGAAGGCGATGTTCTGCTTCTCAAAGGCAATGCCCAGCACCACGGCAATGACGCCCAGGGCGACGGTGGTGATTTTCGAGATGCGCAACTCCGAAGCGCTGTCGGCCTTGCCCTTTTTGATCACGGTGGCGTACAGGTCGTGGGACACGGCGGAAGCGCCCGACAGTGTCAGGCCCGCGACCACGGCAACGATGGTGGCAAAAGCCACGGCCGAGATAAAGCCCAGGAACACGTTGCCGCCCACGGCGTTGGCCAGGTGAATGGCCGCCATGTTGCCGCCGCCGATCAGGCCGCCCTTGGCGTCCAGGAAGGATGGGTTGGTCAGCACGAAGGTGATGGCGCCAAAACCGATGATGAAGGTCAGCAGGTAGAAGTAGCCGATCCAGCCGGTCGCCCACATCACCGACTTGCGCGCTTCCTTGGCGCTCGGCACGGTGAAAAAGCGCATCAGGATGTGCGGCAGGCCGGCGGTTCCGAACATCAGCGCCATGCCGAAGGAGATGGCCGAAATCGGGTCCTTGACAAAGTTTCCGGGGCCCATGATGGACTGCCCGATCTTGGCGGCCTCTTCGGCGGTCTTGCCGCTGTCCGATGCCAGGTCAGCCTTGATCTTCACCGCCTGGGCAAACATGGCTTCAGGGCTGAAGCCGAAGTGCCAGAGCACCATGGCGGCCATGAAGGTCGCACCGCCCAGCAGCATGCATGCCTTGATGATCTGCACCCAGGTGGTGGCCGTCATGCCGCCGAACAGCACGTACACCATCATCAGCGTCCCGACGATGACCACCGCGATCCAGTATTCCAGGCCAAACAGCAGCTTGATCAACTGACCCGCGCCCACCATCTGGGCGATCAGGTAAAAAGCCACCACGACCAGCGTGCCCGAGGCCGCAAAAATACGGACCGGCGCCTGCTTGAAGCGAAAAGCCGCCACGTCGGCAAAGGTGAACTTGCCCAGGTTGCGCAGTCGCTCGGCCATCAGGAAGGTGATGACCGGCCAGCCGACCAGAAAGCCGATGGAATAGATCAGGCCGTCAAAGCCGCTGGCCATCACGGCCGCCGAAATACCCAGGAAGGAAGCGGCCGACATGTAGTCGCCCGCAATCGCCAGGCCGTTCTGAAAGCCGGTGATGCCGCCGCCACCGGTGTAGAAGTCAGCGGCAGATTTAGTCTTGGACGCGGCCCACTTGGTGATGAACAATGTCAACACCACAAAGCCGCCGAACATGCCAATGGCGGTCCAGTTGGTGGCCTGCTTTTCAGCCTGGCCCAAATCGGCGCCGGCAGCCCATACGGTAGCCGACACGCCAAACAGCGCCAGCAGCGTCAGGATGCGACGCATGTTTTCAGATTTGTAATTCATTTGAGCACCGCCTTGGTGATGTCTGCCGTCAGGTCGTCAAATTCCTTGTTGGCGCGCTTGACGTAAATGGCTGTGATCACGATGGTGAACACAATGACGCCGAAACCGATGGGAACGCCCACCGTCATGACGCCCTCGCCCAGCCGCTGGGAAAGAAACGGCTTGTTGAAAGCCACCAGCAGGATGAAGCCGTAGTACACGACCATCATCGCCAGCGTGAGCCACCAGCCGTAGCTGGTGCGCTTGGCTCTAAGCTCACGGTATTTCGGATGGCTCGCAATCCGTTGAACCAAATCATCATCCATAGCGCGGTCTCCTGGTAATAATATAAATACGCTGAGACGCAGATTAAGCCGAAGGACTTACGATGTACTTACCGGGCGCTTACCCGTCGCTTACGAATCCCCGCATAAGCAAAGGGGACATCCGGTGACAGCCGCCTGGATGAAGAGGCGCGAAGGGGAAGCGTTAATAGCCGCGAGCCGGATCTACTACACCGGCCACCGCCTCGCCGCGCTGCAAGGCAGCGATCTTGCCGGCGATCTGCGCAATGCTTTCCTCGCGAAGCGTACGGGCCGAGGTGTGCGGCGTCACGGTGATGTTCGGGTGCGTCCAGAACGGATGCGCCGCCGGCAGCGGCTCGGTGCGGAACACGTCGAGCGTGGCGCCGGCCAGGTGGCCGCTGTCAATCAACGCAATCAAATCCTCGTCCACCAGGTGGCTGCCGCGCGCCACGTTGATGACATAGCCGCCCGGCTTCAGACGCGCCAGCGTGCCCTGGCACATGATGTTGTCGGTATCCGGCGTAAGCGGCAACAGGCAGACCAGGATGCGGCTGGCGGCCAGGAAATCGTTGAAGCCGGCCTGGCCCGAAAAGCATTGCACGCCTTCAATCGCCTTGGCCGATCGGCTCCAGCCTATCACTGGAAAATCAAACTGCGCCAGCGCCCGGCCGACGCGTTCGCCCAGCACGCCCAAGCCCATCACACCGACCGGAAAATCGGTGCGCAGGCGCGGCTTGCGGTACGACCATTTGCCTTGCCTTGCGTCCGCCTCATAGCCGTCAAACTCGCGGAAATGCCGGATCACCGCATGGCACACATATTCAGCCATCTGCACCGACATGCCGGCGTCATCGAGCCGCACCACAGGCACGCCGGGCGGCAGGCGCAGCTTGAGCAAGGCATCGACGCCAGCGCCGATATTGAAGATGCCCTTGAGCTGCAATTGCTCGTCGATGAACTGCTGCGGCGGCGCCCAGACCACGGCATAGTCGGCCGGAGCAGCGCCAGCAGACCAGACCGCTACGTCAGCGCCTGGAAAAGCGGCCCGCAGGCCTTCCAGCCAGGGCTGGGCTTTGGTGTCGGTGCAGCAAAAACTGATGCGCATGCAGGCTTTCAGAAAAGTTTCAAACCGCAATCTTAAGCAGCTCCGACCCCTCCGTGACCTGGTCGCCGGGCGCGTACATCAGCTCCTCGACCACGCCGTCGGCCGGCGCGGCAATCGTGTGCTCCATTTTCATGGCTTCCATCACGGCCAGCGGCTGGCCCTTGCTGACTTGATCGCCGGCCTTGACCAGGAACGACAGTATCTTGCCGGGCATGGGCGCGGTCAGGCGGCCGCCTTCGGCGTGGCTCTCGCCGGCGTGGGCCAGCAGGTCAATCGCTGTGATCTGGGTCGCGCCCCGGGCGGTAAAGACATGGTCGACCTCGCCTTGCGTATAGACCGCTGCCGTCAGGCGCTGGCCGGCGAACTGGATGTCCACGCCCTGCGCGCCGTTGGCAAACACCAGCGGCCCCGACACGTCGCCAACGGCTAATTGCAGCGCGCCGTCATGCCCATAGGTCAAGACGGCCTTGGCGGGCTCGCCCTTGAATTCGAACTCGAACGGCCGCTGCGTCACGCCATGCGTTTGCCAGCCATCGCGGCGGCTGAACGGGTCGCGGCCTTCGCTGGCTTGTTCGCCCAGCAGCGTCTGCGCAACCGCGGACGCCGCCGCCATCGGCAGCCCGACCGGCTCCTGCTTGAACAGCACCGCTTCTTCGCGCGGGATCAGCGCCGTATCCAGATTGGCCTGGGCAAACGACGGGCTGCGCACGACGTAGCGCAGGAACTGCACGTTGGTGGAAAGCCCGACGATGCGGGTCTGCGCCAGCGCCTCGTCCATGCGGGCCAGCGCCTCTTCACGCGTCTGGCCGTGCACGATGAGCTTGGCGACCATTGAGTCGTAGAACGGCGAAATCGTGTCGCCCTGGCGCACGCCGTCGTCGATACGCACCGTGCCGCGCTCAAACGCCGTGCATACCGGCTTGCCGTACACATGCAGCGTGCCGGTGGTGGGCAGGAAGTTGTTGTCCGGGTTTTCGGCGCAGATGCGGGCTTCGATCGCATGGCCATTGATCTTGAGCTGGTCCTGCGCCAGCGGCAGCGGCTCGCCCGAGGCCACGCGCAGCTGCCACTCGACCAGATCGAGCCCGGTGATGGCTTCGGTGACCGGATGCTCGACCTGCAGCCGGGTGTTCATTTCCATGAAAAAGAAGTTCATGCTGCCATCGGCGCGCTGCTCGACGATGAATTCCACCGTGCCGGCGCCGACGTAGTTCACCGCACGCGCCGCCGCCACGGCGGCCAGGCCCATCTGGGCGCGCATCTCGGGTGTCATGCCGGGCGCTGGCGCTTCTTCCAGCACCTTCTGGTGGCGGCGCTGCACCGAGCAGTCGCGCTCGAACAGGTACACGTAGTTGCCGTGCATGTCGCCAAACACCTGAATCTCGATGTGGCGCGGGCGCTGCACGTATTTTTCAACCAGCACCGCGTCGTCGCCAAAGCTGTTGATGGCTTCGCGCTTGCAGGAGGCCAGCGCCGCCGCGAAATCTTCGGCTTTTTCAACCGCCCGCATGCCCTTGCCGCCGCCGCCGGCGCTGGCCTTGATCAGCACCGGATAGCCGATGCGGTCGGCCTCGTGCTTGAGCATGGCCGGGTCCTGGTCGCTACCGTGGTAGCCAGGCACCAGCGGCACGCCGGCTTTTTCCATCAGCTGCTTGGACTCGGACTTCAGGCCCATGGCCTTGATGGCCGAGGCCGGCGGGCCGATGAAGACCAGCCCCGCGTTGGCGCAAGCCTGCGCGAACTCCTCGTTCTCGCTGAGAAATCCGTAGCCGGGGTGGATCGCCTCGGCGCCCGTGGCCTTGGCGGCGTCAAGGATCTTTTCCCAGCGCAGGTAACTTTCCTTGGGCGCACTGCCGCCGATGTGGACGGACTCATCGCAAAAGCCCACATGCTTGGCCTCGGCATCGGCGTCCGAATACACCGCCACGGTCTTGATGGCCATGCGGCGCGCGGTGGCGGCAACACGGCAGGCGATCT
>NZ_JADMJK010000152.1 GCF_018780625.1 Polaromonas sp.
AGCGTGAACAGGCCTTTTTCCTTGATGGCCTTGCAGATCGTGCCTTTGTTGACGCCGTTGCAGCCGCAGACTTCGGCGGTATCCAGCATGCTGGCGGCCTTGCTGTGGCCTTCATGGCCCACGTCGCCAATGTTGGACTCGCCAAACATCAGCTTGTCGCGGATGCCTGCCACGCTGCGGCCGTCGCGCAGCAGCTTGAAGTAATAGCTGCCGTCCACCGTGTCGCCATACAGGCAGGCGCCAATCAGCTTGTCGTCCTTGATCACCAGCTTTTTGTAGACCCCGCCGAAGGGGTCGCTCATGATGATTTCCTCGGCCCCTTCGCCGCCCGTGAAGTCGCCGGCGCTGAACAGGTCGATGCCGGTGACTTTGAGCTTGGTCGAGGTCAGCGAGCCGGTGTAGCGGCCAATGCCGAACTGCGCCAGGTGGTTGGCCAGCACCTTGCCCTGCTCGAACAGCGGCGCGACCAGGCCGTAGGCAATGCCGCGGTGGGCCGCGCATTCACCGACGGCGTAAATGCGGGCGTCGGTCGTGGTTTGCAGCGTGTCGTTGACGACGATGCCGCGGTGTACATGCAGGCGCATCTTTTCAGCCAGCGCGGTGTTGGGTCGAATGCCGACGGCCATGCAGACCAGGTCGGCGGGCACTTCGGTTCCGTCCTTGAACTTGACAGCCTTGACGCGGCCATCCTCGCCGCCGACCAGCTCCTGGGTGTGCGCGCCAATCAGGAATTTCATACCGCGCTCGGCCAGCGACTTTTGCAGAAGCTTGCCCGCCACATCGTCCAGCTGGCGCTCCATCAGCCAGTCGCCGACATGGACCACGGTGACCTGCATGCCGCGCTTCATCAGGCCGTTGGCCGCTTCCAGGCCTAGCAGGCCGCCGCCGATGACGACGGCGTGCTTGTAAAGAACGGACGCGTCGATCATGGCCTGGGTGTCGGCAATGTCGCGGTAGGCGAGCACGCCCTTGAGGTCCTTGCCCGGAATCGGCAGCATGAAGGGGTTGGAACCGGTGGCCAGAACCAGCCGGTCGTATTCGGCGCTGATGGTTTCACCCGCGGCGTTGACGGCATGCACCACGCGGCGCACGCGGTCCACCTCCAGCACGGTCCAGCCGGCGTGCAGCGTGATGTGGTTGTCTGTGTACCAGGACCAGTCGTTCAGCACGATCTCTTCGAGCGTCTGCTCGCCGGCCAGCACCGGCGACAGCAAAATGCGGTTGTAGTTGGGGTGCGGCTCGGCACCGAACACGGTGATGTCATAGAGCTCGGGCGCAATCTTCAGCAGTTCTTCAAGCGCACGCACGCCGGCCATGCCGTTACCAATCATCACCAGTCTGGATTTCTTCATCATGACCCCCGTAGGCAGTTCGCAAAAACAAAAAAGGCGTCCGCACGGGGTAGCAAAGCCTTTCAGCCTGCTCATCCGTGGGGACGCCATCGTCCTGAAGATCCAATCCGCCATTGCACCGGGTCTTCATGCGGCCAGCATTGGTCGCAACCTGGGTTAAGCAAAGGGTGTGCCAGATCCTTTTTGTTACTTGAAATTTAAATAAAAAAAGCCAATAACCCATACTGAATGGGCGCTAATAGCTATTAAAAAAATAGCGATTTGCGGGCTGCAAAGAACCGCTGTGGTGCATGTATGCCTTGATGTTGTGCATGGCACCGGGGCGATTGCGCAGGGCTTGCCAGCGCTATCATGAAAGCTTGACTCAGTCAGTTGTCTTAACCCCCCGAAAGGATTGACCATGACCTCTTCTTCCTCCCTTGTCGATGACTTGATGGCGCAACTCCAGGGCGCCCCCCTGCAGCAGCTGTCGCAGCAATTGGGCACCGGCACTGAACAGACCCAGCAGGCCGTGGCGGCCGCGCTGCCCTTGATGCTGGGCGCGATGGGGCAGAACGCGGCCGAGCCGCAGGGCGCTGATGCCCTGTTGGGCGCGCTGCAGCGCGACCACAACGCGGGCGGCGGTTTTGACGTGGGCGGCTTGCTCGGCTCCCTGCTGGGAGGCAGCGGGGCTGGCGGCGCCAGCGCACCCGACGGCGCCGCCATCCTCGGACACATCTTTGGTGGCAACCAGCAGCGTGCTGAAACCGGCCTGGGCCAGGCCACCGGACTGGGCGGCAACGCGGGCCAATTGCTCACGCTGCTGGCACCCATCGTCATGGCCTTTCTGGCGCAGCGTGTGCAGGCCGGCGGCATGGATGCCGGAAGCTTGGGGCAGACGCTGGGTCAGGAACGCGCGCGGGTGCAGCAGCAGGGTGGCCTGGGCGGCGGTTTGCTGGGCAGCCTGCTCGACCAGGACGGCGATGGCCAGGTCGGGATGGGCGACTTGCTCAAGATGGGCGGCAGCCTGCTGGGCGGCCGGCGCTAGTTCAGCGCTTCCCCCGGTAATTAGCGGCGGATTTTGGTGGTGTTCGAATGCGTGACCAGGCTGCGCTGGAGAAACTGGTCAAGGGCGATCAGAACCACCATGGTGAAAGCGGCCATCACGACGATGCTGGGCAGGTTGAACGAGCTGATGTAGCCAAAGCCCCGCGGAAGCGCGGTGCGCGCCGGCGTGGTGCAGACAAACTCCGCTGCCGCCATGCCGGTGTAGTGCATCGCGCAGACGGCTACCGCCATCACCACCGCCGCGGCGAAGCGCCGGGCGAGACTGGCCGTGTTGAAGGCCAGCCACAAAGCGGCGGTGGACGCCACCACTGCGATCACCAGCGAGATGGCGACGATCCCATAGTTCCACTGGATGAAGCCGCCGAATTTCATGCCATACATGCCCAGGTAGTGCATGAATGCCACGCTGGTTCCCAGCAGCAGTCCTGCGCCCAGCATGCGGGGCAGGCTGTCGGGCGCCCTGGCCACAAAACCAAGCGCCAGCGCGGCTGCCAGGATCGCCACAGCCAGCGAAATCCCGGTTTCGATCATTGAAAAGCTGGTTGCCACGTCGAGCTTGAGGGCCAGCATGCCCACGAAATGCATGGCCCAGACGCCCACGCCGCCCAGCGCCATTCCTGCGGTCAGGATGTTGAAGGTGCTGTGTGTGTTTGTTCTCTGGATCCGGGTTGCAGCCGTGAGCGCGACAAAGGCACCGGCCACCGAAATCAGGAAAGAGAGCGCCACCAGGGTCCACTGGTAGCTGGATAAAACTTCTGGATTCATAAAAATACTAAGTAGTTACTAATATTACTCGACTGTAATATTTACTTCGACTTATTACATTTTTTGAAAATTACCCCTGCATAAATTGTGGGCATGTTTCGCTTGCGACGGGCTCAGGCGGCTTTTTCCACATGCGCCTGGCGCGTGTACAAAAAGTCAATCACCGCCTTGCGGTAGTGCAGGTACTGCGCGCTTTCAGCCAGCGCCACCCGGTTGCGCGGGCGCGGCAGCTCCACGCTGAGCACCTCGCCAATCGTGGCGCTGGGGCCGTTGGTCATCATCACGATCTTGTCGCTGAGCAGCACGGCTTCATCGACATCGTGCGTCACCATCACCACCGTGCTCTGGGTGTTGGCCACGATCTGTAGCAGCTCGTCCTGCAGCTTGGCGCGGGTCAGCGCATCGAGCGCGCCGAAGGGCTCGTCGAGCAGCAGCACCTTGGGCTCCATCGACAGTGCCCGGGCAATGCCGACACGCTGCTTCATGCCGCCCGAGATTTCGCCGGGGCGCTTTTGGCTGGCGGCCGTCAAGCCGACCATGGCCAGCACCGCGTCGACCCGGGCTTTCAGCTGGGCCTTGCTCTCGGTGGCGGCAAAGACGCGCTCGACGGCCAGGTAGACGTTCTCAAAGCAGGTGAGCCAGGGCAGCAGCGAGTGGTTTTGAAACACCACCGCGCGCTCCGGGCCGGGGCCGGCGATTTCGCGGTTGGCGCACAGCAGCGTGCCCTGGGTCGGCGTGGTCAGTCCGGCCAGCAGGTTCAGCAGGGTCGATTTGCCGCAGCCCGAGTGGCCGATCAGCGCCACAAATTCGCCTTTGGCGACCGTCAGGTTGACGTTCTGCAGCGCGCAGAACGGCCCCTTTTTGGTCTTGAAGCTTTGCTCGACGCCCTGGATTTCGATGTACTTGGTGGTCAGTGATGCGTTCATGATGGTCTTCCTCAGTTCTTGACTTCTTCAAACGTAAAGGCGGTGGCCAGCTTGATCAGGGCAAACTCCAGCGCCAGCCCGACAATGCCGATGACAAAAATGGCGATGATGATGTTCATGACGTTCAGGTTGTTCCACTCGTCCCAGACCCAGAAGCCGATGCCGACGCCGCCGGTCAGCATCTCGGCCGCCACAATCACCAGCCAGGCGGTGCCCACGGCCAGCCGCACGCCGGTCAGCATGTAGGGCAGCACCGACGGAAACAGGATCTTGGTGATGATCTTCCACTCGGACAGGTTGAGCACGCGGGCCACGTTCATGTAGTCCTGCGGCACGCGCTGCACGCC
>NZ_JADMJK010000212.1 GCF_018780625.1 Polaromonas sp.
GTTCGCGCTCTTGCGCCAGGCGCAGCATGGTTTTGGCAAAGTTGCCGCCGCGTGCCGCGTAGACCCAGCTGGTTCTGAAGATCAGGTGCCGGCTGCAGTGGGTCGCTATCAACTGCTCGCCTTCAAGCTTGGTCTGGCCATAGACGCTGAGCGGTGCGGGGGTATCGGTTTCCAGCCACGGCTGGCTGCCGCTGCCGTCAAACACGTAGTCAGTGGAGTAATGCACCAGCCAGGCGCCGAGCTTGTGGGCTTCTTGCGCCAGCACGCCGGGGGCCAGGGCGTTCAGGGTGCGGGCCAGTTCGGGCTCGCTTTCGGCTTTGTCTACGGCGGTATGGGCAGCGGCATTGACGATGAGGTCCGGGCGCACCGCTTGCACGGTAGCGGCCAGGCCTTGCAGCTTACTCAGGTCACCGCAGAAATCCTGGCTGTGGCGGTCCAGTGCGATGACTTCGCCCAGCGGGGCCAGGCTGCGCTGGAGTTCCCAGCCGACCTGGCCGTTTTTGCCGAGGAGCAGGATTTTCATGCTTCAGCTGTTGCAGCGTACTGCGTCTGCACCCAGTCGCGGTAGGCGCCGCTTTGCACATGGGCCACCCACTCGGGGTTGGCCAGGTACCACTGCACGGTCTTGCGGATGCCGGACTCGAAGGTCTCGGCGGGCTTCCAGCCCAGTTCGCGTTCGATCTTGCTGGCGTCGATGGCGTAGCGCCGGTCGTGGCCGGGTCTGTCCTTGACATAGCTGATCTGCGCGCTGTAGCTGTTGGCATCTGGCTTGGGGCGCAACTCATCGAGCAAAGCGCAGACGGTGTGCACGATCTCGATGTTGGGTTTTTCGTTCCAGCCGCCGATGTTGTAGACCTCGCCGGGCCGGCCGGCATCCAGCACGCGGCGGATGGCGCTGCAGTGGTCCTTGACGTAGAGCCAGTCGCGCACCTGCATGCCGTCGCCGTAGACGGGCAGCGGTTTGCCGGCCAGGGCGTTGACGATCATCAGGGGAATGAGCTTTTCGGGGAAATGGTAGGGGCCGTAGTTGTTGCTGCAGTTGGTGGTGAGCACCGGCAGGCCGTAGGTGTGGTGGTAGGCGCGCACCAGGTGGTCGCTGGCGGCCTTGCTGGCGCTGTAGGGGCTGTTGGGCTCGTAGCGGTGGGTTTCGGTGAAGGCCGGGTCGGTGGCACCCAGGGAGCCGTAGACCTCGTCGGTGGAAACATGCAGGAATCGGAAGGCCGATTTCGCATCTTCAGGCAAGCCGCCCCAGTAAGCGCGCACGGCTTCCAGCAGGCGAAAGGTGCCGACGATGTTGGTCTGGATGAAATCTTCGGGGCTGTGGATGGAGCGGTCCACATGGCTTTCGGCGGCGAAGTTGAGGACGGCACGGGGCTGGTGCTGGGCCAGCAGGCGGGCGACCAGTTCCGCGTCGCCAATGTCGCCCTGCACAAAGGTGTGGCGCGCATCGTCCTGCAGGCTGGCCAGGGTTTCGAGGTTGCCGGCGTAGGTGAGTTTGTCGAGGTTGACGACGGGCTCGTCGGACTGCGCGAGCCAGTCGAGCACGAAGTTGGCGCCTATGAAGCCGGCGGCTCCGGTGATGAGGATGGTCATGTTTTTTTAGCTCTTGTGGGTCAGATTTTTTTGCGTCAAGCCGCTTGATTTTTCAGGCCCAGCGCCCGGCGAATGCGTGCCAGCTTGCTGGCAGCATTGGCATCGGTGGCGGTAGTACGCAGCGCCTGCCGCACAAAAATGAACAGCAGCAGCAGCAGCCCCGTCCCCAGGGTGGCGCCAATGACCATCAGCGCCTTTTTGGGCTGGCTGGCTTTTTGCGGCAGGGTGGGAGCCTGCACCAGCAGGGCCTCGTTCAGGCCTTCAAGCTGAGTTTCCAGCGCGCTGACCTGGCCTTGAGCGGCGGCGGCGGCGGTCAGCAGGTCGGCGTAACCACGGGCCAATTCGCTTCCGCCGGGGGCGCTGACGACAGACGTTTCCAGACGTTTGAGCATTCCGGCGGCGGCACTTTCAGCGTTTTTGAGGCGTCCTTGCGCTTCTGCCAGTTGCCCCTGAAGACGCTTGCCCACGCTGCCCTTGGGCCGGCTTTGCAGATAGGTTTGCTGGAGCAGGGCATTGGCCGTGGCTTGCGCCTGCTGGGGCGTGGGGGCTGAGACGGTGAGCGTGAGCAGCTTGTCGTTTCGGCCAACTGCAACCTTGAGGTTCTCGCGCAGCGTGCGGCGGGCTTCCTCGACGCTGTCGTCCTTGTCCATGCCCAAGCCCGCAGCCACCGGGTCCAGCACGGCGGCGGTGGTCATCAGGCTGGCGGTGGCCTGCTCGGCCTGGAGCACGGCCACGCTCTGGTAAGTTGGCGGCAGCACAAAGCCCAGGCCCAAGGCACAGATCCCCATAAACAAGGGCCCGATGATGAGCAGCCTGGCGTTTTCGGCCAGGGTGACCAGCAGATCAAGCAGGCCGGGCTCATTCACCGTGGCGGGCACAGGGCTTTGAATTTCATCCATGAATTTTTTAGCAGCTTTTGTAAACAGGTCGCCATTTTACGTGGCACCTGCCTGCGCAAACTTACACCTGTAAGCCCCGTTCGCAGCGCGAAGCCCGCACAGACTGGCGTTCTAGAAGCCAGCCCCTAAAAACCGCAGCATGAAGGGCTTATATTTTTGCTGTGCGCAGCAAATGGTCTGCGCAAACTTTCAATCTACGTGGAGAGACTCATGAGCAAGAAAATGCAAAAAGACAGCGCGGACAGCCAGGCCAGCCCGGACCTGACTGGTGCCGTCAAGGACTCGGCCCAGCAAATCTGGCTGGCTGGCCTGGGTGCCTTTTCCAAGGCGCAACAAGAAGGCGGCAAGGTGTTTGAAGCCCTGGTCAAGGAAGGCCTGACCATTCAGCGCAAGACCCAGTCGACGGCCGAAGAAAAGATCTCTGACGCCACCCGCAAGATGACCCACCTGGCCAGCGACATTCAATCCAGGGCTGGCTACCAGTGGGACAAGCTGGAGAACATATTTGAAGATCGCGTGGCCAAGGCGCTGAACAAGCTCGGCGTGCCGTCGGCCCGGGATGTGGACGCATTAGTGGCGCGCATGGATGAACTTGAAAAACGCATCGATGCGCAGAACCCCAAAGCACCGGCGGCCAGGAAAGCCGTGGCCAAAACTGCGGCTAAAACGGCAGTACCCCAAGCAAACAGCAGCGCAGCCAAGCGGCCAGCAGCCCGCAAGCCAGCCTGACCGCGCAAGACAGGCCTCAAGCTATCAAATAGGGACAGTCTGTCCCTATTTTCGTTTTAGCAAGGCGCCCACCCTGTGGCATCTCTATGAACCGGCCCCCGGTTTGTCATTGCGAGCGAAGCGCGGCGATCCATCGTCGAAAAAGCGCAGTCATGGATTGCCGCACTTCGTTCGCAATGACAGAGATGGATTGCACCGCTTCATGGGCCGGGTTCAGTTCTGGCGCTGACCCTGCCGCCCCGTCATGAGATTCCCTAATTCCGCACAAGGCGCTGTTGGGTTAGAGTACGAAAAAACAAAACCGGGGAGACAGCCATGGCCAAAAAAGCGCCGCGCCGCACGGCAGAGCGGATTCTGGAGGCCGCGCTTGACCTTTTTAACCGCTTTGGCGAGCCCAATGTCTCGACCACGCTGATTTCCGCTGAACTCGGCATCAGCCCGGGCAACCTCTACTACCACTACCCGGCCAAAGACGAGTTGATCAACTCGCTGTTTGACCGCTACGAAAAAGCCCTGGGTGAGCTGCTCAATGCCAGCGACGGCGTGCGCAACGTCGAAGACGCCTGGTTTTTCATGCACTCGCTGTTTGAGCTGATCTGCCAATACCGCTTCCTGTACCGCGACCTGAATGACCTGCTGAGCAAAAACCGCCGGCTTGAAACCCACTTCCAATGGGTGCTCAAAAACAAGACGCGCGCCGTCAGGGCCCTGCTGGACGGCATGAGCCGCGCGGGCGCCATCCGCATGGATGCGCGCGAAGTACAAGCCACTGCCACCAGCATGGTGGTGGTGCTGACCTACTGGCTGAACTTTGAATACGTGCGCGACCCGCGCAACGCGCTGGAGCCGGCCAACGCGCAGGCGGCCTTGCTGCGGGGCGCGCACCATGTGCTGAACCTGCTGGTGCCCTACCTGGAGACCGGCCAGCGCACGCATTTGCAGGCGCTCGTCAACGCCTACAACGGACCCGCAGACCATGCAGGCTGAGCCCGCAAACCGCGCTATAAACAAGACCAATAAGATGCATCAAGGAGACACCCCCATGGCCCAATGGACCGCCTTTCCCCACGCGGGCGACTATGCGTTTGATGCTGCCGCCGTGACACAGCACTGGGACCGGCTGCACCGGGGCGACTGCGAAGCGCTGCCCACGGACCCAGCCGTGCTGCAGGCCTGGGTGCTGTTTCATAACGGCGAGTTCGAGCAGGCGGCACTGGCCGGCCTCGCGGCCGGTGGCGACGGCATCACAGCCGCCAACAAGGCCACCAGCATGTATGCCAACTACCTGGAACCCCAGGAAAAAGTCAAGCTGGCGCTGTTCATGGAAGTGGCCGGGCGCGCTGAAGCGCAGCAGGCGGTGGACCCGACCAATGCCAACGCCTGGTACTGGCAGGCCTACGCCCTGGGGCGCTACAGCCAGGGCATCAGCGTGGCCAAGGCGCTGGCGCAGGGCTTCGGCCATAAAGTGAAGACCGCACTGGAGCACACCCTCACACTGGCGCCCCTGCACGCTGATGCCCATGTCGCACTGGCGGCTTTTCATGCGGAAGTCATCGACAAGGTGGGCGTGCTGATTGGCGGCATGACCTATGGCGCCAAAAAAACGGTGGGCCTGGCGCTGTACAAAAAGGCACTCGCGCTGAACCCCGGCTGCGCATTGGCGCTGATGGAATATGCCAACGGCATGGTCATGCTGGAAGGCAACAGCGCCATGGAAGAAGCGACCCGTCTCTACGAGCAGGCCGCCGACAGCCTGGCACTGGATGCAAGGGAGCGGCTGGATGTGGACCTGGCCGTGGTTGAACTGCAGGAATGATCCATGCGGCGCGGCATCAGGCCCGCGAAAAAGCGTCTTTCCACGGCTTGCCCCGGTACCAGGCCTGCTGGGCCTGGCGCAGCAGAGGTTTGTCGCCGGCCGTGTCGCCATAGGCATACAGCGTCATGGCGCTGAGGGACTCCGCACCAAAGCGCGCGGTCAGCCAGTGGTTCAGGCGCAGCACTTTTTGCGTGCCATGGCAGTTGGGCGTGCGCATGCGGCCCGTCAGGCAAGCGCCCTCGTCGCCCTGCGCCACTTCCATTTCGGTGCAGATCAGGCCGTCCACGCCCAGCTGTTCGGCCACGCGGGCCAGGTAGATGTCGGGCGAGGCGCTGACGATGACGCAGCAGTGCCCGGCCTGCTGGTGCCAGGCCAGCCGCGCCAGCGTCCAGTCCTGCCACTGGCCCTGAAAGTCTTTCGCCAGCCAGCGCGCGCGCCAGTCATCCATCTCGGCCAGGCTGCGTCCGCCCAGCGTGGCCCGCATCAATCTGGCTTTGGCGACATCGTTGCGGACCAGGCGCAGCGCGTACCCGGCCAGCCAGGGCGCGCAGCGCAGCATGGCCCACAAAAAACGCGGCCAGCCCAGGCCGCGCGCCAGAAACGGCAGCAGCGTGTCGCTGCGGGTCAGCGTGCCGTCAAAGTCAAAGGCCGCGACAGCCACCGGCGGGCTTACCGCGGACATCGCACCTGGCCGCAGTAGCGTTCGCAAAACGGGCAGCCCGTCATGGGCAGCCAGGTCGGGATGTTGTAGAACTGCCTGAACGCCTGGCCCAGCACGCCCTGGCGGTAGGCCTCGTAGTTAAAGCCCGTCCCTTGCACCGCATAAAACGGCACCCCGCTTTGCGTGAAGCTGAGCACGGTGACCGTCTCAAAATAGGGCTTGAAGTTTTCCAGCTTCGGCGGGTCGGCCGTGATCACGCGCACGGTCGTGCCCTGGTAGACCGAAAAGTCCACCAGCATGTCGTCTTGCCGCGCGTGAAACCGGCCCACGCCAAACACCGGCATGTACTGGCGCCGCTCAAAGCCGTAGATCGACGCTGCGGTGTAGGACTCGGCCATCAAGACCACGCCGGGGCTTTGCACCTGCCCAAGAATTTCAGCGGTTTTGTAGCTCCGGATGATTTGCGGATACAGCTTGGTGCTCTTCCAGTCGTCCAGCGTGCCCAGGTACAGGCTGCCCAGCACCGCCACATGCAGCGCGGCAAACACCGCCAGCCCCCTGGCGCAGGTCTTGAGCTTGTCGGCCGGCAGGGAAAACGCCAGAAAGGCAAAGCCAAACGGGTAAAACGACAGCACCCAGTGCAGGCCAATCACCTTTTTGGCCGACAGCAGGGTGAAAAACAGCAGCGGCACCAGCACCAGGCAGGCCAGCAGGCGCTGGGCTTTGGCGGTCTGCAGCAGCGCCTGGCGGTGCTTGTAGGCCAGCCACAGCGCCGCTGGCGTGACCAGGTAGGCCATCATGCCCAAGTACATCAGCGGCTTGCGCCACTCAAACACCGCATCTTCGTTGCGGTTGTAGACGTTGAACATGATGTTGGACCAGCCGTGCGACACGTTGTAGGCGATGTTGATGGCCGGCCCCGGCAGCGCGCACAGCACCAGCAGGCCCAAGCCCGCCAACCGGTCGCGCCGGTACAGGCCAAAGTAGGCCAGGTAGGCCAGCCCCAGCACCACCGAAAAATACTTGGACAAAAAGGCGCAGCCCAAAAACAGCCCCGACAGCGCGTACAGGCCGTACGCGGCGCGGTCCAGCTGCGCACGGCGCTCGGCCCGCAGCAGGGCGGCCACCGACAACGCCGACCAGAAGATCAGCGGCGTGTCGGTGGTGACCAGCATGTTGAGCCAGTTCAGCGGCGCCAGCCAGAAGAACAGCACGGCCCAGGCCGCGCGCACCTTGTCCACCGGCTTGAGCGCCCACCACAGCGCCGCGCCCAGTCCCAGCGGCAGCAGCACCGCCGGCAGGCGAATCGACCAGAGGCTGTCGCCCAGCGTGCTTCGCATCAGCGCAATCAGCCAGCCGACCATGGGCGGGTGGTCGGAGTAGCCCCAGTCGGGGTAGACGCCCCACCAGTAGAAAAGCGCCTCGTCGCCGCTGACCGGAAAGCTCACCGCGAGCCAGAACCGCAGCAGCAGCGAGCCCAGGCCGACGGCCAGTAGCCAGCGGCTCAGGGTGGCGGGGAAATTTCCAGAGGAATGGGCGGATGCGGGATTCTGGGACATGGCGAACGGGGAAAGGGGGGAAAAGAACGGGGACCCAAGGGCGCAGGACCGCCGTTACCGAAGTTACCGAAAACTGATTTCCTTGCGAATGGCCGCACTATAAAGCAAGGCCACCAGCCCGATGGCCACCGCCAGCCACAGCGTGAGCAGCCGCGTCAGCACGGTGATGCTCAAGGCCTGGCCGGGTGTGGCGCCGTAGGCCACCAGCAAACCGGCCAGCACGGCTTCGGTGCCGCCCAGCCCGGCGGGCAAGGCCGACAAGGCGCCCGCCACCATGGCCACCGCGTAAAAGCCGGTGGCCGTCAACACCTCCAGGGACACATTCATGTCCCGGCAAATCAGCCACACGGCCACGCCCTGCGCTGCCCAGGCGGCCAGCGTCAGGCCGAACCAGGCCCACGGGCGCAGCGCCAGGCAGCGCCAGGCACCCTCCAGCCAGGCAAAGCGCCGCAGCAGCGCCAGCCGGAACCGGATCATGACGGCCAGCAGCCCCAGCGCCGCCAGCGCGCCCGCCGCCAGCAGCCAGGGCAGCCACGGGGGCGCCGCGCGCAGGGCGCCCTGCCCCATCCCCCACGCCACGGCAGGCAGGCACAGCAGCAGCAAACACAGCAAATCAGCGAGCCGCTCGGCGCCAAAAATAGCCAGGCTTTGCCCGGCGCTTAAAGGCTGGCGCGCCAGCATCAGGCCCCGCACAGCTTCCCCGACATTGCCCGGCGTGGGCGTGAACGCGTAACCCGCCAGGTACAGGCGCAGCCCCTGCATCGGCCCGAAATGGCGACCGTAATGCGCCATCCACAGGCGCCAGCGCAGGCCGCGCAGCGCGTAATTGAGCAGGCACAGGCTGGCCGCCTGCAGCCCGGTCCACGACCACAAAAATGACAGCGAAGCCTGGGGACGCTCGCCCCAGACCAGCAGCGCCGCCGCATAGGCGGTCGCCACCAGGCCCAGCACCAGCAGCAGTTGCTTGATCGGCAGCCTGGGGCGCGGCCTGGCCTCGGGGCTCACAGCCAGGGACTCAAAAACAGCAGCAGCCAGAGCGCGCCGGCCGCCAGCAACCAAGGGTCGCGCAGCAAGTCGCGCGCCACGTCTTCCCCGTGGCCACGGTGCACCTGGTAGGTGTAGCGCAGCATGCCAAAAACGACCACGGGCACGGTGTAGAGCAGGCGCTCGCCGTGCTGGAGCTGCGCCTCGGGGCTGGAGGCAAACAGGCTGTAGGTGGTCAGGGTGGCGGTCAGGGTCACGGCAATGTAGGTGTCCAGCAGCGCCGCCGGGTAATGCGCCAGCACCGCGCGGTGGCTGGCCTTTTCCTGAAAGCTTTCGGCCTTGCGCTTGCAAAACCCAAGAAACAGCGTCACAAAAATCCCGGTCAGCAGCAGCCAGCGGGAAGGCGGAATCCCCACCGCCAGCGTGCCCGCCAGCAGCCTGAGCATGAAGCCGGTGGCGATGATGGACACATCCACCACCGGCACCCGCTTGAGCCGCCACGAATACGCCAGGTTCAGCGACACATACAAGCCCAGCACCACCAGCAGCGTGCGGTTGCCCGCAGCCAGCAACAGGCCGGCCGCCAGCAGCAGACCCGCCAGCACCAGCGCCGCACGCGCCGACACCGCCCCCGTGGCCAGCGGCCGGTGGCGTTTGGCCGGGTGCAGGGCATCACCGACGCGGTCGTGCCAGTCGTTGAGGATGTAGACCATGCTGGAGAAGCAGCAAAACGCGGCAAAGGCCTGCGCCACCCGCCACGCCAGCGGCCCGTCTTGCCAGGCCTGGCTGAACACCAGGCCGGCAAACACAAAGGTGTTTTTAAGCCACTGGTGCGGGCGCATGAGCCGGATCAGGGCCAACAAGGAAAAGGACGGCATCTGGGAGAAAGGAAAAAAGTCAGGTCTGGAGGCGGGGCTGAAAGCAGCGTTCAAGCATAACTGACCCCGCCCCGCAAGGGCCATGACTGAATCGGCTTGGCGCCGGTCAGGTACGCACGCGCCCGTCGCCGGTCAGCATCGACAGTTCCACGAAGGCTGAAGCAACGTGGTCGGTGGGTGAAAACGACACCGCAAAGCCCCCCATCATCTGGTTGCCAATGGCTTCCAGACCGCCGATCAGGGCGTCGCGGGTCAGCTTGCCGCTGGCCCGCTGCAGCCCTTCCACCAGCAGCCTTGCAGCCACATAGCCTTCCATGCTGGAGTAGTTGACGTCGGCCCTGGAACCGGCGGCTTTCACGGCGGCAACAAACTCGCGCGCAATCGGCCGGGCTGAACTGTAGGGCGAAGGCATCACCTGGGACACCACCACACCGGCGCCGTCCTTACCCAGCTCGTCGGCCAGCGCCTGCGTGCCGACAAAGGACACGTTGTAATACGTGCCGCCAAATCCGGCCTTCTTGGCACCACGGATGAAGGCGGCGCACGATTTGTAGGCGCCGATCTGGACCACCGCGTCGGGTCCGGCCGCCACCAGGGTCTGGACCGCCTTGGCCACGTCCACGGAGTTGCGCTCCACGGTGGCTTGCGCCACGGGTTTGAGGCCCAGGCCTGCCAAGGCCAGCGTCACGCCGTCGAGCCCGGCCTTGCCGTAGGCATCGTTCTGGTAGAAAACCGCAATTTTCTTGAGGCCCAGGCTGGTCAGCTGCTTGACGATCAATGCCGTTTCGTCGTTGTATGACGCGCGCACATGGAAGGCATATTTGTTGAACGGATCGCGCAGCGCCATGGCCCCGGTAAAGGGGGCAATAAAGGGTACTTTGGCCTTGATGGCTTGCGGCAAAGCCACCAGGCTCGTGGGTGTGCCAATGTAGCCAAACAGCGCAAACACGTCGTCGGCAATCAGCTTGCGGGTGTTTTCGGCACAGCGGTCGGGCTCGTAGCCGTCGTCGAGCTTGCGAATTTCAATCAGTTGCTTGCCGATACCGCCCTGCGCGTTGACCTGGTCAAAGCAGACCATGGCACCGTTGTGAAACTGAATACCCAGCTGCGCGGCAGGACCGCTGAACGCCGCCGACTGGCCGAGGATAATTTTCCCCTCGGACTGGGCGCGCACCGTGCCAAAGCCTGCAAGCATGACAGCACCGGTGGCAAGGGAGAATTTTCTGCGGTTGACAATCATGTGCATGCTCTCGCAAGGTGGTTAAAGAAATAAAGCAATAAGTGACGCGCGGCACACTTTGTCACGAAGTGACTTTAATCGAGTTTTCCAACGCATCCGGGGTGGGTATGCCCTAAACACCCGGCGTTTTTGCAGCGTGTCCTTTCACGATAAAGTTGGGCCATGAGTAACTCCACCCGCATCGCCCCAGCCTCCCCGGCCCCGCAGCCCGCCACGGGCCCGGTGCAGGTGCGCGGCGCCTGCCCCCATGACTGCCCCGACACCTGCGCCCTGCTGACCACCGTGGAGGACGGCGTGGCCACCAGAGTACAGGGCAACCCCGGCCATCCGCACACAGGCGGCGTGCTGTGCGCCAAGGTGTCGCGCTACACCGAGCGCAGCTACCACCCCGAGCGCCTGCTGCAGCCGCTCAAGCGCGTGGGCCCCAAAGGCAGCGGCCAGTACGAAACCGTGGGCTGGGACGCGGCGCTCAGCGAGATCGCGGTCCGCCTCCAAGCGATTGCGGCGCGCAACCCGGAAGCCATCGTGCCCTACAGCTACGCGGGCACCATGGGCCAGGTGCAGAGCGAAAGCATGGCCGGGCGGTTTTTCAACCGGCTGGGCGCATCCCTGCTGGACCGCACGATTTGCGCGGCGGCGGGCGGCGAAGGCGTGACGCAAACGCTGGGCGGCAAGGTCGGCATGCGGGTGGAGTTTTTTGCCGAGTCCAGGCTGATCATCATCTGGGGCAGCAACTCGATTGGCAGCAACCTGCACTTCTGGCGCTATGCGCAGCAGGCCAAGCGGGACGGCGCCCGGCTGGTGTGCATTGACCCGCGCAGGAGCGAAACCGCCGAGAAATGCCACGAGCACATCGCCCTGCTGCCGGGCACCGACGCCGCGCTGGCGCTGGCGCTGATGCACGAGCTGATCACCCACGACTGGCTGGACCACGACTACATCGCCCGCCACACGCTGGGCTGGCTCAGCCCGGACGGGGGTTTGCGCGAACGGGCGCTGCAGTGGCCGCCCGAGCGCGCCGCCGAGGTGTGCGGCGTGCCGGTCGCGCAAATCCGGGCGCTCGCGCGCGACTACGGCCAGTGCCTTGTCAGCCAGCAACCGGCGGCGATCCGGCTGAACTACGGCATGCAGCGCGTGCGCGGCGGCGGCAACGCGGTGCGCGCCGTCGCGTGTTTACCGGCACTGATTGGCGCCTGGCGGCACCGCGCGGGGGGCGTGCTGCTCAGCAGTTCGGGCGCGTTCCCGGTCGACAGGGCCGCGTTGCAGCGGCCCGACCTGCTGGCCGGGCGCCAGCCGCGCACCGTCAACATGAGCACGATTGGCGACGACTTGCTGCGCGAAAGCTCGCCCGCGTTCGGCCCCAAAATCGAGGCGCTGATCGTCTACAACAGCAACCCGGTCGCGGTCGCACCCGAATCGGGCAAGGTGGTGCGGGGCTTTGCCCGCGACGACCTGTTCACCGTGGTGCTGGAACATTTTCAGACCGACACCGCCGACTACGCCGACTTCATCCTGCCCGCCACCACGCAGCTCGAGCACTGGGACGTGCACAGCGCCTACGGCCACACCGACGTGCTGCTGAACCGCCCCGCCATCGCGCCGCTGGGCCAGGCCAGGCCCAACACGCAGATCTTTCGCGCGTTGGCCGCCCACATGGGGTTTAGCGATGACTGTTTTAACGATAGCGACGAGACGCTGTGCCGCGCGGCATTTGGCGACCAGGTCGATTTTCAGCAATTGCTGGAGCGCGGCTTCGCAAGCCTGAAGCTGCCCGATGCGCCGTTTGCCGAGGGCGCGTTTCCCACGCCGTCAGGCCGCTGCGAATTTTTCAGCGACCGGCTGGCGGCCCAGGGCCTGGATGGCCTGCCCAACCACGTGCCCAACTACGAAACGCCAGGCTCGTCCCGAGACTACCCACTGGCCATGATCTCGCCGCCCGCCCGCAACTTCCTGAACTCCAGCTTTGTCAACGTGAAAAGCCTGCGCGACATCGAGGGCGAGCCGGTGCTTGAAATCCATGCCCAGGATGCCGCCGCGCGCGGCATCTCCCATGGCGGCATCGTCACCGTGTTCAACCAGCGCGGCGAGTACCGGGTCAAAGCCAGCGTTTCAGGCCGCGCCCGGCCGGGCGTGGTCAATGGCCTGGGCATCTGGTGGCGCAAGCTCGGCCTGGACGGCACCAACGTCAACCAGCTCACCAGCCAGCACCTGACCGACCTGGGCCGCGGACCGGTTTTTTACGACTGCCTGGTGCAAGTCCGGGCAGATTGAAACGCATGCCGGCCATGGCAAGCACAGGACTCCGCACGGCACTGGCCGCAGGCATGGCCGCTTTGCTGCTGACGGGTTGTGCCAGCATGGGTTACTACTGGCAGTCGGTCAGCGGCCACCTGCAGTTGCTCAACGCCGCCCGGCCGGTGGCCGACTGGCTGGGCGATGCGCAAACGCCCGCCACGCTGAAAACCCGGCTGACGCTGAGCCAGCGGATTCGCAGCTTTGCCGTGACCGCGCTGCACCTGCCCGACAACGCCAGCTACCGCAGCTATGCGGACCTGCAGCGCAAGGCCGTGGTCTGGAACGTGGTGGCGGCGCCCGAGTTTTCACTGACGCTGAAAACCTGGTGTTTCCCGGTGGCCGGCTGCGTCGGCTACCGCGGCTATTTCAGCGAGCCCGACGCCATGGCCGAGGCTGCGCGGCTCAAGCAGCAGGGCCTGGAAGTCAGCGTCTACGGTGTGCCGGCCTACTCCACCCTGGGCTGGCTGAACTGGGCCGGCGGCGATCCGCTGCTGAGCACTTTTGTGGCTTATCCGGAAGGCGAGCTGGCGCGGCTTATTTTTCATGAACTGGCGCACCAGGTGCTGTACGTACAGGACGACACGGCGTTCAACGAATCATTTGCCACGGCCGTTGAACGCCTGGGCAGCCGCCAGTGGCTGGACAGCCAGGCCAGCGCGCAAGCCCGCCACGCCTACGCCGAATTTGACGGCAGGCGCCAGCAGTTCCGGGCGTTGGCCCTGGCCACACGGCGCGAACTGGAGGAAATTTACAAGGGGAAAGACCCTGAAGCCGAGGATAAACGGTCGCTATCAGCTATTAAATTAATAGCAATGCAGCGCTTTCGCGAAGACTACGCGCGGCTCAAGGCCACTTGGGGCGGCTATGCCGGCTACGACCCCTGGGTAGCGCGCGCCAACAACGCCTCGTTTGGCGCGCTGGCCGCCTACGACGATCTGGTGCCCGGCTTTGAAGCGCTGTTTGAAAGCGAAGGCCGCCACTGGCTCCGGTTTTATGATGCGGCGAAGCGGCTGGCCCGCCTGCCCAAAGATGCGCGGCACAATGCCCTGAAAACCCAGACACCCTCCACAGGAATCCCCCATGGCTGACATCCGGATCGAACGCGCGCACTCCCTGGGCCTGCCAGCGGCGCGCAAAATCGCCTTCACATGGACAGAACAGGCCGAAGAAAAATTTGACATGGCCTGCGCCTACGAGCAAGGCCAGAGTTGCGACCAGGTCAGCTTTATCCGCTCGGGCGTGAGCGGCACGCTCACGGTCACCGCCGACGGCTTCGCGTTAAACGCCAGACTCGGTTTTTTACTCAGCGCCTTCAAGGAAAGGATAGAGGCGGAGATCGCCAAAAACCTCGACCAACTGATGGCCGACAACCGGGCCGCAGGGGAATAACCAGCAGCCAAGGGAACAGGAAGTTACCAACATCCCGGTCATTGCGAGCGAAGCGCGGCAATCCATGACTGCGCTTTAGGGGCGATGGATCCCAGCACTTCGTTCGCGATGACGAAGGTATTTCGATTATTTCTACGTCCCTGATCGGCCCATCAGCTCAGATCGGCAATCAGGTCGATGTACTGCTGCATGGCAGCGTCCTGCGCGGTGCCCTTGAGCTTGCTCCAGGCGTCCCACTTGGCGCGCGCCACCATGTCGCCAAAGCCCGGTTTTGCCTCCGTGTTGTCGCCCGTGCTGCCTTGCTTGTACAGGGAATAGAGTTTCAAAAGCGTGGCGTTGTCGGGGCGCTCGCTGAGGTTTTTTGAGTCCAGCACGGCTTGGTCGAAGGTGGCTTTGAGGTCTGACATGGGTGTTTCGTTTCTAAAAATTTCAGCTTGCAAAGCGGCGGGAGGCAATTTCCAGCAGCCCGTCAAAAATCAGGTTGTCCACCAGTTCAAACTCGACCGACATGCTGGGCGCCATCTTCCAGCCGGCGCCGCCGGTCATGATGCAGGCGGGCGCCTGGCCGCAATGGCGGGTGAGGTTTTCAACCATGCGCTGCACGGCGCCCGCAATCGCAAAGGTTCCGCCGCTGGTCAGCGCATCGCTGGTGTTGGTGGGGAAATCGGTCACATCGCCGGTCGGCACATGCAGGCCGGCTGTGCCCGACTCCAGCGCGCGCAGCATGATGCCGTGGCCGGGCAAGATAATGCCGCCCAAAAATTTTCCGGAGGTGTCGATGGCCTCGACCGTCACCGCCGTGCCCACCATCACCACCACGCAGGGTTTACGGATGCCGCGTGCCAGCAGCCGGTGGTAGGCGCCAATCATCGCGACCCAGCGGTCGGCACCGAGGCGCGCCGGATGGTCGTAGCCGTTGGTCAGGCCGGCCTCTTGCGGGCTCGACACGACCCAGCGCGGCGCCACCTCCCAGAGGTCCATTTGCTCGGCCACGCGCCGCTTGATGGCGTCGCTGGCCACGACGCAGCCGAGAATCCGCGTGGGCGGGGGCATGGTACTCCACTCGTTTTCAGCGAGTTTGTCGATGTTTTCCAGAAACACCGCACCTTGGGCCAGCAGTTTGGCGCCAGGGACCGGCGCGTCGTACATGGCCCATTTCAGGCGGGTGTTGCCCACGTCAAGTGCTAAAAATGTCATTGCGCTGAATTATGAACAGATTTGCCTGGCACCATTCACGCCCCCAGCCAAAGCCAGAAATAAAAAGACCGATTCGCTTTTATTTCTGGCACCATGGCAAGCCATGAAAACGCCAGCCCCCGCGCTGACCCCGGTGACCCTGATCGTCCGGATCGCCTTCAAAGCCCTCCAGGATGTTGTAGGCCTCCAGGCCCAGTTCGCTGGCCCGCCGGGCAGCGGCGATGGAACGCACACCGCTGCGGCACAACAACACAACTTTTTTCCCGGCGGGCACGGACTTCAGGCCGTCATCGAAACCGGCATTCATCACCATGCCGGGCCATTGCTTCCAGGCCAGCGCCAGCGCGCCCGGCACATAGCCCACCCATTCGCGCTCGGCGTCGCTTCGCACGTCGACCAACACCGCCTCGCCCGCCTGCACCCAGGCAAAGGCAAGCGGCGGTGCAATGTCACCGGCGTAGCCTGATGCGGGTTGAACCTGGAAGGATGCGGAAGCATTCGGTGGTGTCACAGTTTTCATGGCGTAGTCTGTCGAGGTGTGTGTCAAACGATGCCCGCAGGCAAAAGGCGAGTGTATTGCGTCACAGCATCCCGGGCAGCATGCAAAATCAGGTGGCCACAACCACAATCCCCTGGAGACCCTGATGTCCTCTAACCATATTCAAGCGCCGGCCTCGCAAGACGCGCCCCCGAGCAAGGCCGACCTCAAGTCGCTCGCCAAGCTGATTGCCCGCTGGCAACCGCCCCCAGCCAGCAAGGCGCCCGCCGACGGCGGCAAGAAAGGGAAAGGCTGGTCGCTGACTGACTTCGATCCTGCGGCCAAGCCCTTTTCCGGCGGGGACAAACAGGCTGACAGGGAGGCCGTCGATGCACTGGCGATCGAGCTTGATGCCCTGCAAAACCTGTTTTACGCCGACAAGCGCTACAAGCTGCTGGTGATTTTGCAGGGCACTGACACCTCCGGCAAGGACGGCACCCTGCGCGGCGTGTTCAGCCGCATCAGCCCGCTGGGCGTGCATACCGTGGGATGGAAAGCGCCTGGCGAGGACGAACGCGCGCACGACTATCTGTGGCGCATTCACCAGTTGGTGCCGCGCGCAGGCGAGATGATGATCTTCAACCGCAGCCACTACGAGGATGTGCTGGTGCCGCCCGTCAACGGCTGGATTACGCCCGCACAAACGGCCCAGCGCTACCAGCACATCAACGACTTTGAGCGCATGCTCACCGAAACCGGCACGGTCGTGCTCAAGTTCATGCTGCACATCAGCCTTGACGAGCAAGGCCGGCGGCTCCAGGAGCGCATTGACGACCTGGACAAAAACTGGAAGTTCAGCCTGGGCGATCTGGAGGTGCGCAAGCAGTGGCCGCAATACCAGCAAGCCTATGAGGATCTGCTGAACGCCACCAGCAGCCCCTGGGCGCCCTGGACGGTGGTACCCGCTGACTCCAAGACCCACCGAAACCTGATGATCGCCACCATCGTGCGCAGCACGCTGCAACAGATGGACTTGCGCTACCCGCCCAGCGATCCGGCCCTGAAGGGCTTGAAGATCATCTAGCGGGCGGGCACCGTCCGCAGCAAAGCCCCCTCAGTCTCAGTGCCCGCCGCCCAGATAGGCGGCCTTCACCGCCGGGTCGTCGCGCAGGCTGGCCGCTTCGCCATGCACCGTGATCCGGCCATTTTCCAGCACATAGCCATAATCCGCCACCTTCAGGGCAGCAGCCGCGAACTGCTCGACCAGCAGCATGGTGACGCCGCGCGACTTCAGGTCGGCAATGATGCGGAACACCTCTTCCACCAGGATGGGCGCCAGGCCCATGGAGGGCTCGTCCAGCAAGACGATTTCGGGGTTCAGCATCACGGCTCGGGCCATCGCCAGCATTTGCTGCTCACCGCCGGACAGCGTGCCGGCCAGCTGCATGCGCCGCTCCTTGAGGCGCGGAAAAAGCTCCATCGCCCGCTCCAGGTCGCCGTGCACGTCGCCCTTGGGGCGGCTGCCGGTCAGGCGTGGAAAGGCGCCCAGGATCAGGTTGTCGGTCACCGTCATGGTGGCAAAGACACGCCGTCCTTCAGGGGAGTGGGCCAGTCCCTGCTTGGCAATGGTGTAGGACTCCAGGCCATCGATGCGCTTGCCGTGCAGGTTGATCTCGCCGGCCGTGGGCTTGATCATTCCCGATATGGCGCGCATGGTGGTGGTTTTGCCGGCGCCATTGGAGCCGATCAGCGTGACGACCTTGCCCTTGGGCACTTCCATCGAAATACCGTGCAGGACCTGCACCTTGCCGTACCCGGCTTCCAGATTCTTGATACTCAACATGGTCAATTCCTTCCTTATGCGGCCGTGCCACCGAGGTAAGCCTCGATGACCTTTTCATCAGCCTGCACATCGGCGGGCTTGCCCTCGGCAATTTTCTGGCCGAAGTCGAGCACCGAGACGGTGTCGCACATGCTCATCACCACATCCATGTGGTGCTCGATCAGTATCACGGTGATGCCGTGGTCGCGGATCTTGCGGATGATGGTCACCAGCTCCTTGATGTCAGGCGCGGTCAGGCCGGCAGCCGGCTCGTCCAGCAGCAGCAGTTGCGGGTCGAGCGCCAGTGCCCGGGCAATCTCCAGCAGCCGCTGCTTGCCGTAAGGCAGGTTGCGCGCTTCTTCGGTGGCCAGGTCAGCCAGACCGACAAAGCGCAGCAAACCCATGCCGCGTTCGATGGCGGAGGCCTGCTCGCGCAGGTAGCGCGGCGTGTGCAGCGCCACATCCACGATGTTGCTGTTGAAGGTGTGGTGCAAGCCCACCTGCACGTTCTGCAACGCCGTCATTTCGCCAAACAGCTGCACGTTCTGGAAGGTGCGGGCAATACCTGACAGCGCGATGTCGGACGAGGTGCGCCCGACCACGGAGCGGCCCGCAAAGTCGATGCTGCCGGCCGTTGGCACATAAATGCCGGTCAGCACGTTCATCATGGTGCTCTTGCCCGAACCGTTCGGGCCAATCAGGCCGTGAATGGTGCCGCGCTGGATGCGCAGATCGACCTCGTTGATCGCCTTCAGACCGCCAAACTGCATCAGCACGCCTTTTGCAATCAGCAGATCGCCGCCGGCCTCGGCCCCGCCGGCACTGGCGGCCACCGAGATGGCATCCTTGCCATGGTCCTCGCCTGCCTTGCCGATGAACTCGGGTGCAGGCTTGCGCACATGGAACAGCGCGCGCACAAAGCCGACGATACCGTTTTGCAGGTAATAGACGACAAACAGAATCATCAGGCCAAAGATGCTCAGCCGCCAGTCGGTGATCGACTCCAGCCAGAAGGCAAAACCGGCCAGCGCGATGCTTCCGACCACCGGAATGGCCATCGCCTTGGGCGTGGTGATCTTCTTGAAAATGCCCACCACACCGCCGACGGTGATCAGCGCGGCCAGGACCGTGGCGACCATGCGGAACAGTTCCAGGTCGTCCAGCAGTTTGGGCAGGATCACGATGATGGCAGCGCCCAGCAAGGCACCGGAACGGGTCTTGCGCCCGCCCATGATGACGGCCAGCAAGAACAGCACGGTCAGCTCGAAGTTGTAGGTGTTGGGCGAGATGTACTGCTCTGAATAGGCATACAGGCAACCCGCCAGGCCGGCAAATCCGGCGCTGATCACGAAGGCATACACTTTGTAGCGATAGACCGATACGCCCATGCAGTCAGACGCCACCGGGCTGCCGCGCAGCGCCTCGAAAGCACGGCCCAGCTGCGAGCGCAGGATGCGGTCGACCACCACCAGCGAAATCACCATGAGCGCAAAAGTCAGCCAGTAAAAGTCGTGCTCATCGAGCTTGTAGCCGGCAATGGATGGCTTGGGAATCGTGATGCCGAGCGGGCCTTCGGTGAGGAAAGTCATCTCGTTGATCAGGATCTGGATGATGGTGCCGAAGGCCAGCGTCACCATGGCCAGGTAAGGCCCGGTCACGCGCAGCGCTGGCAGGGCCAGCAAGGCGCCAAAAGCAGCCGTCACGGCAATGCTGGCCGGGATGATGACCCACAGCGGCGCGCCCAGCTTCATGAACAGCACGCCGGCGGTGTACGAACCGACGCCAAACAAACCGGCATGGCCCAGCGATACCTGGCCGGTATAGCCGACCACGATGTCCAGCCCGTACAGCAGGATCGCGTAAATCATGATCGTGCCGACCATGTGGATGTAATAGGAATTGCTGGTCATGAGCGGCACGGCGGCCAGCAAGGCCAGCCCCAACACAGCGGCAATAAGAGTCTTGCGGTTCATCTTCAAACTTTCTTGATCGCGTTTTTGCCGAACAGGCCGGCAGGCTTGAAAGCCAGCACCAGCAGCAACAGCACCAGTCCGGGAACGTCCTTGTAGCCCGTGGACAAGTAAAAACCAGTGGTGGTTTCGGCCACACCCAAAATAATGCCGCCCACAATGATGCCCATGCCGCTGGTCAGTCCGCCAATGATGGCGACCGCAAAGGCCTTGAGACCCAGCACCGCACCCATGGTGGCGCCCGTCATGGTCAACGGGGCGACCAACGCACCGGCAAACGCAGCAGAAGCAGAAGACAGCGCGTAGGAAAAGGTGATCACCAGGCCGGTATTGATGCCCATCAGCTTGGCCGCGTCGCGGTCATTGAAAGTGGCAACGACGGCCTTCCCGTAAATCGTCTTGCGGTTGAAAAATTCAACGGCCAGCATCATCAGCACGGCGCCCACCACCACGAGGATTTCCATGGGCAGCACATTGGCACCAAGCACCTTGAGGGGCGACTCGGGCAGCGGCGACGGAAACTTCATGTCGTCCCGTCCCCAGACATTTTCCGCCACGTTCTTGAAAATAATGCCCAAGGCGATCGTCGACATGATCCAGCCGAACTCGCTCTTGATCTTGATAGCGGGACGCACGCCGATACGCTCGACCAGCCCCCCTTGAAACAGACCAAAAATAATGACCAGGGGGAGCATCAGCCAGTAATTCACGCCCATGCCGACCAGGGTCAATCCGACCATGGCACCCAGCATGAGCGCATCGCCCTGGCCGAAATTAAGGGTATCGGAGGTCTGAAAGGTCAGCTGGTAGCCAAAAGCAATGACCGCATAGATCATGCCCATCGCAATACCGCTGAAAATAAGTTGAAGCAGGATTTCCATACATTCAGTTCCACAAAATGGGTTAAAGCCCGACTACTGCGCATGGCGCATAGAAACGGGCTTCAGTGGCGCTCAACATAAAAAAGCACCGCGAAGGCTGAATCAGCCGTCGCGGTGCGGATTTTTACATCAGCTCGCCAAATTACTTCTTGGCAGCGGGTGCTGCAGCCTTGGCGTCTTTAACGCGCAGGTCGCCGCCTTTTTTCATGTCTTCCGCATAGGCGTAGACCACCTTGCCAGACTTGACTTCACCCATCACTGGAATATTGGCGGTGATGGCTTCATGGTCTGCTTTCGTAAACGGCTTGTCATAAGTCGTCACCACGCCCTCAACCTTGGTGTTGAGGTTTTCCAGGGCTTCGCGAATTTTCGGGCCATCGGTGCTGTTGGCCTGCTTGATGGCAGCTGCCAGCAAATAGACGGAGTCATAGCCCTGCGCTGCCGACACCGGTGAATCGATGCGGTTGTTCTTGGGCTTGAAGGTTTTCAGGTAGGCATCGATGAAGGCCTTGCGCTTGGGGGTGTCAGCCTGCTGGATGAAGGTTTGTGGCATGCGCGCGCCTTCTCCGCCAGGGCCGGCGTTGTCAATGAAGTTGGCCATCGAGAGCGTCCAGCTACCGACCATAGGCACTTTCCAGCCGAGCTTGGTCATGCCGTTGGCGATCTGCGCCAGTTCAGGACCAATCGCATAGGTCAGGATCACTTCAGCACCGGCTTCCTTGGCCTTGAGCAGCTGGGCGGTCATGTCCACATCCTTGATGTTGAACTTCTCGACGGCGACAGGCTTGACGCCCTTGGCGGTCAGCGCTTTTTCCAGGTCTTCGCGGCCGAGCTGGCCGTAGTTGGTGGAGTCAGCCAGAATGGCGACCTTCTTGAAGCCGCGGCGGGTGACGGCCTCTTCCACAATCATGGGCGCCTGAATGCTGTCGGCAGCCGCATTGCGGAAAATGTAGTTATCGGGCTGGTCCTTGAACTGCTGCGTGACGATGCTGCCGGTGGCCACGTTGTTCATCACGGGAATCTTGGCATCCTGGAAGAAACGCTGCGATGCCAGTGACACACCGGTGTTGATGTAGCCGACCGTCGCAGCAACTTTTTCCTTGTTGATCAGTTCCTGGGCGATCTGCACACCGCGCTCGTTCTTGGCCTCGTCATCACGCTCGACGAGTTGCAGCTTGCGGCCCATCACGCCGCCGCTCTTGTTGATTTCCTCGGCGGCAAGCCTGACACCGTCACGCATGCTCACGCCCATGGAAGAAGAACCGCCGGTGAAAGGCCCTTGCACCCCGATCTTGATCGGCTCGGCAGCGGTGGCCATGCCGGCAACGCTCAAAACAGCAGACGCAATAGCCAATTTGGCAAAACGAATATTCATGAAGTCTCCAAGGTAGTAAATAGTTTGTGCGTACACGTCAGTCAACGCCATCACGCCTCTTCGGCCCCTTAAGGCCTCGGATCAACCCCTAATCTAGCTGATTTACCCGAATGCCGTCCTAGTACTTTCCACAAAGAGGGCGAAATTAAGCGCGAAAAGTGCTGAATTTTTTTAAATCCTGCCAAAAAATATTTCACGCTCCGCAACAGGGTGCGCCAGGACACAAATACATAAGGGTTATCCCGCATTTCAAGATACCACCCCAAAAACGACGCATTCAAGCGTGAAAACTTTTTGCGGTCGTTTTAATTGACGTTTACGTAAACGTAATATCATTCGACTCTGGCCTCCAGCCGGAGCCCATCGCCACAGCAGAGGAATTCCCATGACCGACCTGTCCGCAGACTACCAGGCGCTTGCCAACTACCGCCCCACCCACAAGGTGCGCTTCATCACGGCCGCCAGCCTGTTTGATGGTCACGATGCGGCCATCAACATCATGCGGCGCATTTTGCAGAGCATGGGCGCCGAAGTGATTCACCTGGGGCACAACCGCAGCGTCGATGAGGTCGTGACGGCCGCCCTGCAGGAAGACGCGCAGGGCATCGCCATCAGCTCCTACCAGGGCGGACATGTCGAATACTTCAAGTACATGGTCGATCTGCTGAAAAGCCGCGGCGGCGAACACATCCAGATCTTTGGCGGCGGCGGCGGCGT
>NZ_JADMJK010000079.1 GCF_018780625.1 Polaromonas sp.
GACGCGCGCTCACAGCGCGTGCGTCACGAGCTTGAAATCGGGGTCTTCGGCAAAGGGCTTGACGGCAAAGCCCAGGCTGCGCATGAGCTTGAGCATGCCGGGGTTGTTGGCCAGCACCAGGCCGTCCATCTCGGCCAGGCCCTTGTCGCGCGCCACGTCCATGATGCTTTGCATCAGGCGCGAACCCAGGCCTTTGCCGTTGAAGTCGTCGGCGACCACCAGCGCGAACTCGCAACTGGCGCGGTCGGGATTGGTGATGTAGCGCGACACGCCGACGATGCGCTCGGCCTCCGACATCTCGCCGTCCGGTCCGGCCCGGCGTTCCTTGAACACGGCGACCAGCGCCATTTCGCGGTCGTAGTCGATCAGCGTGAAGCGCGCCAGCATGGTGGGCGGCAGCTCGACCAGCGAGGAAACGAAGCGGAAATAGCGGCTTTCGGGCGACAGGTTGTGCATCAGCTCCTGCAGCATGTGGGCGTCGTCCGGATGGATGGGCCGCACCGTGTATTCGCCGCCGCCGCGCAGCGGCCAGACATGCTCGTAGCGCGCCGGGTAGGGCAGTATGGCGAGGTGGTTGTACTGGTTGGCATGGCCGCTGGCCGCCTGCGGCGCGTTGTGCACGACGATGCGGGCGTCGACCGCCACCGCGCCGGTCTCGTCGATGATGAGGGGGTTGATGTCCATCTCGCGCAACTGGGGCAGCTCGCAGACCATTTCGGACACGCGCAGCAGCACCTGCTCCAGCGCTTCGCGGTCGACGGCGCTGGCGCCGCGCCACTCGCCCAGCGTTTCGGCCACGCGGGCGCGCTCGATCAGGCGGCGCGCCAGAAACTGGTTGAGCGGGGGCAGTTCCATGGCGCGGTCGTTGATCAGCTCGATCATGGTGCCGCCCGCGCCGAACGCAATCACGGGACCAAACGGGTCGTCGGTGACCAGGCCGATGTAGATCTCGCGGCCACGGCGGTGGCCGGCCATGTTTTGCACTGTGACGCCGTTGATGCGGGCCTCGGGCAGCAGCCGGGTCACGCGTTGCAGCATGTCGTTGTAGTTGTCGCGCACGCTGGCGGCGTTCATGACGTTGAGGATCACGCCCTGCACATCGGACTTGTGGCTGATGTCGGGCGAGTCGATCTTGAGCGCCACCGGAAAGCCCAGTTGCGTGGCGATCATCATGGCCTCGTTGGCGCCGCGCGCCAGGATGGTCTTGGTGACCGGGATGTTGAACGACGCGAGCAGGGTCTTGGACTCCATCTCGGTCAGCACGGTGCGGCGCTCGGCCAGCACGTTTTCAATGACGAGGCGCGCGCCTTCGATGTCGGGCTTGGCCAGCGTGGACAGGGGCGGCGGGGTTTGCTGCAGCAGCAACTGGTTCTGGTAGAACGACGCGATGTTGCCAAAGGCGCCGACGGCGGCCTCGGGCGTGCGAAAGCTGGGAATGGCGGCGTCGTTCAGAATGCCGCGCGCCGCCGCGACCGACGAGTCGCCCATCCAGCACGACAGCAGCGGCTTGCCGATGCTGCGCTTGACCTCGGCCAGCGCGTGCGCCATCTCGGCCGGGTCGGCCCCGGGTTTGGGCGAGTAAATCGCCAGCACGCCGTCGATCTGGCGGTCTTTGCCGGCCGCGTCTATGGCCGCCTTGTAGTGGTCGGGGCTGGCGTCTTCGGACAGGTCGATCAGGTCCACCAGCGAGGCCAGTTCGGGCAGCAGCGGCTTCAGGGCGCTGGCCGATTCGGGCGAGAGCCGGCCCAGTTGCAGAAAGATTTCATTGACCCAGTCGGCCGCCAGCACGCCGGGCCCGCCGCCGTTGGTGACGATGGCCAGGCGCTTGCCGACCGGGCGGTAGCGCGAGGCCAGGCATTTGGCCGCTGAAAACAGCTCGACAAACGAGCGCACCCGGACCGCACCGGCGCGGCGCAGTGCGGCGTCAAATACGTCGTCGCTGCCGACGATGGCGCCGCTGTGGGTTTGCGCTGCTTCATTGCCGGCCGGCTTGCGGCCAGCCTTGAGCACCACCACCGGCTTGGCATTGGCCGCCGAGCGCAGCGCGCTCATGAAGCAGCGCGCGTTGGTAATGCCTTCGAGGTAGACCACGATGCTCTGGGTTTGCGCATCATTGGCCAGGAAGTCCAGCACCTGGGCAATGTCTACCGAGGGGTTGGGGCCGAGTGACACGACCGATGAAAACCCGACCGCGTTGTTGCTGGCCCAGTCCAGGATCGACGAGGTCAGCGCCCCTGACTGCGACACCAGCGCCAGCGAACCGGCCCGGGCCAGCGGCCCGGCGGCGCTGGCATTGAGCTGCAGCAGCGGGCGCTGCAGGCCCAGCCCGTTGGGGCCGAGCAGGTAGACGCCGGCGCGGCGCGCGATTTTCTTGAGCGCGTCGGCCTGGTCGGCGCTGATGCCGCTGGAGATCACCAGCGCCGCGCGGCAGGTCATGCGGCCCGCAATTTCGAGCGCGGCGGCAATGTCCTGGGGCGGCAGCGCAATGATGGCCAGGTCGGCCCGGGACTGTGCCAGGTCGGCCAGCGTGCCGCTGGTGTGGATGTCCAGAAAGCGCAGGGTGCCGGTGTAGCGCTGGGCCCGCAGCGCTGCGTGCAGCGCCCTGGCCTGCGGGGTCTGGCTGGCCGGGTCTTCCAGTTGACCGGCAAAGACCACGATGGATTCGGGGCAGAAAAGGGGGGTGAGGTAGTGTTTGTCCATGCGGTGTGACTCTGTCTTTGTCTTGGCCTGGCGCTCAGTCGGCGCCAATCAGCACTTGAATGTGGGCAGCCGCGCTGCGTGCCAGCGGGCTGAGCATGTAGCCGCCTTCCAGGCACGAGATGACGCGGCCCTGGCAGTGGCGCCGGGCCACCGTCATGAGTTGCTGCGTGACCCATGCGTAGTCGGACTCCAGCAGGCCGATGTTGCCCATGTCGTCCTCGCGGTGGCCGTCAAAACCGGCCGAGATATAGATCAGCTCGGGCGCAAAGGCGTCAAGCGCGGGCAGCCAGTGCTGGCTGACGGCGTCGCGGAACTTGTCGCTGCCCGAGCGTGAGGGCAGGCCCACGTTGACCATGTTGGCGCCCGTGGCATTGTCGCCCGTGAACGGGTAGATACCCTGCTCGAAAATGGAGCACATCAGCACGCGCTCGTCGCCCCTGAAGATGTCCTCGCTGCCATTGCCGTGGTGCACGTCAAAGTCGATTAGCGCCACGCGCTGCAGGCCGTGCGCTGCGAGGGCGTGGCGTATGCCGACAGCCACATTGTTGAAAAAGCAAAACCCCATGGCCGCGCCGCGCTCGGCATGGTGGCCGGGCGGGCGAACGCAGCAAAAAGCCGTGGGCGCCTCGCCCGATAGCACCAGGTCGGTGGCCAGCACGGCCGCGCCGGCGGCACGCAGCGCCGCCGTGGTGGTGAAGGGGTTCATCTCGGTGTCGGGGTCAACGCGGTGGTAGCCCGTGACCGGCGAGGCGTCGAGCAACTCCGTGACGTAGCGCGAGGCATGGGCACGCCCTAGCTGCTCCAGCGTGGCCAGCGGCGCATCGTAGGGGCTCATGTAGTCGAGCAGGCCCTTGACCAGCAGCATGTCGTTGATGGCGCCCAGGCGTTCCGGGCACTCAGGGTGGTCGGCGCCCATTTCGTGGCGCGCGCAGTCGGCATGGGTGATGTAGGCAGGCAGCAAACTGGTCTCCATGGGGCGTTGTGGCGACTTCGGCCAGATACGCGTTTCAGTTTATGCCCTATGGCGCCCGGGTGCCTTGATGCAGAGCAATTTTTGCGCGTACCTGCAGCCCGCGTCTGCTGCGGTCGAAATTTTTAATAAAAAATGCTTCTAGTCCAATGAATATAAAGGGTTTTAGCTATAACAAGCATAGCAAATTCCGATCCGCCTGCAAGCATTACGCCGCCAGCCGCCCGGCCGCAAACAGCACCTGGTCCACCACGGCCTGCACGCTCTTGCGGTGGGCGTCCTGGCGCAGTTCGCCATCGGCATCAAACGCATCGGCTGCGTTGCCCAACGCAAACGCCGTGGGCGCGACCCAGCACTGCGAGTTGATCAGCAGCGGCACCAGGTGGCTTTGCGAGCGCAGGCCGCCCAGCGCGCCCGGCGAGGCGCTGAGCACGCCGACCACCTTGCCGCGAAAGGACCGGAAGCCGTCCTGCCAGATCGCATCGCCCTTGACCGGGCTGGAGACCCAGTCGATGGTGTTCTTGAGCAGCGCGGTGTAGCTGCCGTTGTATTCGGGCGAGCAGATGATCCAGGCCGGGTGCGCGTGCATGAGCTCTTTCAGCTTCATCACGTCGGGCGGCGTGCCCCGGGCTTCCAGGTCGGCGTTGTACATCGGGATGTCGAAGTCGGCCAGTTCGAGGTGGGTGACTTCGGCG
>NZ_JADMJK010000247.1:0-11970 GCF_018780625.1 Polaromonas sp.
TGATCCAGCTCGGCGGCCCCGGCATGCGCATCGGCATGGGCGGCAGCGCGGCCAGCTCCATGGCCTCGGGCGCCAATGCGGCCCAGCTCGACTTTGACTCGGTGCAGCGCGGCAACCCTGAAATCGAGCGCCGCGCGCAGGAAGTCATCAACCGCTGCGCCCAGCTGGGCACAGCCAATCCGATCCTGGCGATTCACGACGTGGGCGCCGGCGGCTTGTCCAACGCTTTTCCTGAACTGGTCAACGACGCCGGACGCGGCGCGCGCTTTGATTTGCGCGCCGTGAAGCTGGAAGAAAGCGGCCTGTCACCTAAGGAAATCTGGAGCAATGAAAGCCAGGAGCGCTACGTCATGGCGATCGCGCCCGAGTCGCTGGCGCAATTTGAAGCGTTTTGCGAACGCGAGCGCTGCCCGTTTGCCGTGATTGGCGTGGCCACCGAGGAAAAGCAACTGGTGCTGTCCGACGACAACAAGCCCGCCCCGGTGGACATGCCCATGAACGTGCTACTCGGTAAACCGCCCAAGATGCACCGCGACGTTAAAACCGTGGCGCAGGACATCAAGCCGCTGGACCTGACCGGCGTGGACCTGCAGGCCAGCGCGATTGCCGTGCTGAGCCACCCGACCGTGGCGTCCAAGCGTTTCCTGATCACCATTGGCGACCGCACCGTGGGCGGTATGACGCACCGCGACCAGATGGTGGGCCCGTGGCAGGTGCCGGTAGCCGACTGCGCGGTCACGCTGGCCGACTACCAGGGCTTTGGTGGCGAGGCCATGAGCATGGGCGAGCGCACGCCGCTGGCGGCCGTGAATGCAGCAGCCTCGGGCCGCATGGCGGTGGCCGAAGCCATCACCAATCTGCTGGCTGCACCGATTGAGTTGGCGCGCGTCAAGCTCTCGGCCAACTGGATGGCTGCCTGCGGCGAGCCGGGCCAGGATGCCGCCCTGTACGAGACCGTCAAGGCGGTCGGCATGGAACTGTGCCCGGCGTTGGGTGTGTCGATCCCGGTCGGCAAGGATTCGCTGTCGATGCGCACCGTCTGGAATGACGATGGCCAAGCCAAAAAAGTCACCTCGCCGGTGTCGCTGATCGTCAGCGCTTTCGCCACGTTGCCTGACGTGCGCGGCACGCTCACGCCCGAGCTGAACACGCAGGAAGCCGACACCACGCTGATCCTGATTGACCTGGGCAAGGGGCAAAACCGCATGGGCGGCTCCATCCTGGCGCAAAGCCTGAATCTCGAAGGCGGCGAGGTGCCCGACCTGGATGACCCGAAAGAGCTGGTCAATCTGGTCAACGCCGTCAATGAATTGCGCGCGCAGGGCCAGATCCTGGCCTACCACGACCGCAGCGACGGCGGCTTGTTTGCCGCCGCCTGTGAAATGGCGTTTGCCGGCCATGTTGGCGTGTCGCTCAATATCGACATGCTGCTGGTCGAAGGCGACGGCATCACCGACAGCCGCATGGACACCGGCGACAGCAAAAACTGGGCGTCGCAAGTCGGCGCCCGCCGCGAAGAACTCACGCTCAAGGCGCTGTTCAACGAAGAGCTGGGCGCCGTGATCCAGGTGCGTACGGAAGTGCGCAACGAGGTGATGCAGACGCTGCGCACGCACGGGCTGTCCAAATTCAGCCATTTCATTGGCAAAACCCGGCCGCAGCACGCTGCGCTGGAAGTCGGCAAGGGCGAAGTCCAGGTCTGGCGCGACACCAAGGCGGTGTTCAAGGCCAGGCTGCAGGACCTGCACCAGGTCTGGGACGCAGTGAGCTGGAAGATCTGCCAGCAGCGCGACAACCCGGCCGGCGCCGATGCCGAGCACGCGTCCCAGGGCAATCCTGCCGACACCGGCCTGCATGCGCACCTGACGTTTGACCCGGCCAGAACCATCTTCACGCCGGCACTGAGCCTGTCCCGGCCCAAAGTCGCTATTTTGCGCGAGCAGGGGGTGAATTCCCATGTGGAAATGGCCTATGCCTTCACCCTGGCCGGGTTTGACGCCTATGACGTCCACATGACCGACCTGCAAACCGGCCGCGCCAAGCTGGCCGACTTTGTGGGCGTGGTGGCCTGCGGCGGCTTCAGCTATGGCGACACGCTGGGCGCCGGCATTGGCTGGGCCCGGTCCATCACCTTCAACCCGGTGCTGGCCAACCAGTTCAAGACCTTTTTTGCACGGCCGGACACCTTTGGCCTGGGCGTGTGCAACGGCTGCCAGATGTTTGCCGAGCTGGCCGACATCATTCCGGGCGCCGAGGCCTGGCCACGCTTCACCACCAACCGCAGCGAACGCTTTGAAGCGCGCCTGAGCCAGGTGGAAGTGCTCGATTCGCCCAGCCTGTTCTTGCAGGGCATGGCCGGCACGCGGCTGCCGATTGCCGTGGCGCATGGCGAAGGCTACGCCAACTTTGCCTACCGGGGCGATGCCACCAAGGCGATTGCAGCGATGCGGTTTACGGACTACCTGGGCCAGCCCACGGAAGCCTACCCGGCCAATCCGAACGGCAGCGCAGGCGGGCTGACGGCCGTGACCACGGCAGACGGCCGCTTCACCGCCATGATGCCGCACCCCGAGCGCGTGTTCCGCAATGTGCAGATGAGCTGGACCAGCGGCAACGTGAGCGAGCTGAGCCCCTGGATGCAGATCTGGCGCAACGCGCGCAAATGGGTCGGCTGACCCGGGCCGGCTTGACGGGCGCATCGACAGTCGCCATGTAAATTCATGGCCGCTGGCGCGTTGCCAGCAAGTGCTGCAAGCCGCTCATCAAAAATGCCCCCATGCAGGTGACTGCACGGGGGCATTTTTTTGTCCCGCCAGTTTGACGGGAATTTCTGGCGGCCGCAGGGCCTGCGGCTACCGCAGTCAGGCGGCCAGCGTGGCTTGCGGCTGGTTGGCTGCAACCTGCGTCTGGATGGCAATGTCAGCGGCGGCGGCGGCCAGCGCGGCGGCCTTGGCGGCTTCGCCCATGGCCAGGCCTTCGGCGCGCACAAAGCGCACATCGGTCACGCCGAAAAAGCCGAATATGGTCTTCAAATAGCTTTCCTGGTGTTCCATGGCATTGCCGGCGTCGCTGGTGGAATAGACACCGCCGCGGGCCGAGGCAACGATCACGGTCTTGCCGCCTGCCAGGCCGACCGGGCCCTTGTCGGTGTAGCTGAAGGTGCGGCCCACTTGTGCCACGCGGTCAATCCACGCCTTGAGCTGGGTCGGGATGGCAAAGTTGTAGAGCGGCGCGCCAATCACCACCACATCGGACGCCAGGAATTGCGTGACCAGGGCCTCGGAAATGGCGTTTTCGCGCTGCTGCTCCGCGCTCAGTTCAGCCGCGCCGGCCGGCAGGCGAAAGCCCAGCGACTCAGCCGACAGGTGGCTGGGGGTGTCCACCGCCAAATCCAGGTAGCTGACCTGGGTGGCCGGGTGGGCCGCGCGCCACGAGGCAACGATTTGGGCCGTGAGTTGGCGCGATACCGAATTGCCGCCAAGAATGCTGGAGTCGATATGGAGAAGTTGGGTCATGGGAGGTCCTTGAATAAAAATTAGAGGGATTTGGTTTGGATTTCAACCATGGGATAGATTGTGCCGGTGCATCGACTGGCTGATAAGCTGGCAAAATCGCGACTGATTGTCCTGCCAGCAGGACGATGACAGCGCAATTAAAGGAATTCCATGCAAGACCTCAACGACATGCTGTACTTTGCCGAGGTGGTGGAGCGGGGCGGTTTTGCCGCTGCCGGCCGGGCGCTGGGGCTGCCCAAATCGCGGCTGTCGCGCCGCGTGGCTGAACTGGAAGCGCGGCTGGGCGTGCGGCTGCTGCAGCGCACCACGCGCAAGCTGTCGCTGACCGAGGTCGGCGAGATCTACCTGCGCCACTGCAGCGCCATGCGCGACGAGGCGCTGGCCGCCGCCGAAGCCGTGGCGCATCTGCAGGTGGAGCCGCGCGGCACGCTGCGCATCACCTGCCCGGTCACGCTGGCGCAAAGCACGCTGGGCTACCTGATTCCGCGCTACCTGGCCCAGTATCCGCAGGTCAAGCTCGACATGCGGGTCACCAACCGGGTGGTCGACCTGGTGGAGGAAGGCGTCGACATTGCGCTGCGGGTGCGCCCCACGCTGGACGACAGCGGCAGCCTGGTGGTCAAGCAGCTGGGGGCTACCTCGGGCCATTTGCTGGCCAGCCCTGCGCAACTGCGCCGCCAGGGCATGCCGGTCACGCCGCAAGACCTGGCCCGCCTGGACACGGTGGCGATGTCGTCCACCGACGGGCGCAGCGCCTGGGTGCTGCTGGGCCCCGAGGGGCAGGAATTTGTGTTTCAGCACCAGCCACGCTACGTGGCCGATGACCTGCAAACACTGAAGCTGGCGGTGCTGGCCGGCACGGGCGTCAGCTTTTTGCCCGACACGCTCAGCATGGCCGAGCGGCAGGCGCAACTGCTGGTGCCGGTGCTGCCAGGCTGGGCGCCCAAGCCGGGCATGGTGCATGCCGTTTTCCCCTCGCGCCGCGGCCAGGTGCCGGCGGTGCGCAGCTTTCTGGATTTCATCGGCCGCCATATGCAGGGCGAGCAGATGGTGGACGGCGAGTCCTGACCTTTACCCGCCTGAGGTCAGGAATTCCTGGCGCCTGGGCGGGTAGCTTTTCAGGTCAAAAATTTCTATATTCATTTATATAGATAAATTAAGAGCTATATATTCTTTTGAGTTTTATGTCTTGCTCCGCACAATGCAGGAATCTCATTCATTCCCCGCGACCCAAGGAGCACATCATGGCGACTCTCAGACTCGGCAACACCGCCCACCATTCAACGCCCAAGCCTTAAAACAGGTTCAGGCCAAGTGCGTTTCATCATCGTTCCCGGCTGGCGCGACTCCGGCCCCGGCCACTGGCAAAGCCTGTGGGCCGACCGGCTGGCCGGCGCCGTGCGGGTGCAGCAGGACGACTGGATCACCCCCAGCCGCCAGGCCTGGGTGGCCACGCTGGCCCGCACCATCTTGCAGCAGGGCGAGCCGGTGGTGGTGGTGGCGCACAGCCTGGGCTGCATCGCCACGGCGCATTTGCCGCCTGAAGCCGCAGCGCGCATTCAGGGCGCCTTGCTGGTGGCGCCGGCAGACCCGGAACGCCGCGCCATCTTGAGCGACTTTGCGCCCGTACCGTTTCAAAAGCTGCCTTACCGCAGCGTGCTGGTGGCCAGCAGCAACGACCCTTATTGCCCTGTGCGCCTGGCCGGGGCCTATGCCCGCGCCTGGGGCAGCGAGTTTGTGCGCCTGCCAGAAGCCGGTCACATCAACCTCGCGTCAGGCCACGGCGAATGGCCGCTGGGCGTGGCCTTGTTGCAGTCCCTCGCGGACGATGCGCCCCTGACGGTGTCTTACCAAAATCCCCCAACCTCTTCACATTCAGCCTCACTGGAAACCGCATGACTTCAAAACTTAAACTGACACTGGCCGCACTGGCCCTGGCCGCCAGCGGCCTGGCTTCGGCACAAACCCAGACCTTGCTGAACGGCTCGTACGACGTGGCGCGCGAGTTCTACAAGGACTACAACACCGCCTTCATTGCGCACTACAAGAAAACCACGGGCAAAGACGTCAAGGTTGACCAGTCGCATGCCGGCTCCAGCGCCGTGGCGCGTTCCGTGGCCGATGGCCTGGACGCCGATGTGGTCACGATGAACACCACCACCGACATTGAATTCCTGGCCCGCAGCGGCGTGGTCGCCAAGGACTGGGCCAAGCGCTTCCCCCACGACGCGTCGCCCACCACCTCGACCATGGTGTTTCTGGTGCGCAAAGGCAACCCCAAAGGGATCAAGGACTGGGATGACCTGGCCAAACCCGGCGTGCAGGTGGTGGTGGTCAACCCCAAAACCGGCGGCAACGGCCGTTACGTCTACCTGGGCGCGTGGGGTTCCGTGCGCGAAAAAGGCGGCACCGACGCGCAAGCGGCTGAATTTGTAGGCAAGTTCTACAAAAACGTGCCGGTACTCGGTAAGGGTGGGCGTGACGCCACCGGCATCTTTTTGCAGCGCGACATTGGCGATGTGCTGGTCACGTTTGAGTCGGAAGTGATCCCTATCGAGCGCGAGTTCGGCGCCGGCAAGGTCACCGCCGTGTACCCGTCGGTCAGCATTACGGCTGAAAATCCGGTGGCCGTCGTTGAGCGTACCGTGGCCAAAAAAGGCACGGCAGTGCTGGCCAAGGCCTATCTGGACTACCTGTATTCGGAAGAAGGCCAGGAAATCGCTGCCAAGCATGCGCTGCGTCCGCGTTCGCAAGCGGTGCTCAAAAAGAACGCCGCCACCTTCAAGCCACTGAAACAGTTCACCGTGGCCAAATACTTTGGCTCGCTGGGCGAAGCGCAGAAAGTCCATTTTGACGACGGCGGCCAGTTCGACAAGCTCTACACCGTCAAGTAATCCATGACCGCTTTGTCTTCTGCAGCGCCGCCCGCCGCGGTGGCGCCAGCCCTGCGCGCGGGCGCCAAAAGAGCGCCCAGGCGCGTGCTGCCCGGTTTCAGGCTGACGCTGGGTTACACGGTGTTCTACCTCAGCCTGATTGTGCTGATCCCGATCGTGGCGCTGTTTTTCAAGACCTTCACACTGACATGGGACCAGTTCTGGATGGCGGTCACGTCGCCGCGCGTGCTGGCGTCTTACCGCCTCACGTTTGGCGCGTCGCTGATCGCCGCGCTGGTGAACCTGGTGTTTGGCCTGCTGCTGGCCTGGGTGCTGGTGCGCTACCGGTTTCCGGGTAAAAAACTCATTGATGCCCTGGTGGACTTGCCGTTTGCGCTGCCAACCGCCGTGGCCGGCATTTCGCTCACGGCGCTGCTGGCCGGCAATGGCTGGATCGGCCAGTACCTCGAACCCATGGGCATCAAGCTGGCGTTTACCCCGGCCGGCGTGGTGATTGCGCTGATTTTTGTCGGCCTGCCGTTTGTGGTGCGCACCGTGCAGCCAGTGCTTGAAGACGCTGAAAAAGAACTTGAAGAAGCCGCCACCTCGCTGGGCGCCACGCGGCTGCAGATTTTCACCAAGGTGATTCTTCCGCACATCGCGCCGGCGCTGCTAACGGGCTTTGCCATGGCCTTTGCCCGCGCCATTGGCGAATACGGCTCGGTCATCTTTATTGCCGGAAACATGCCCATGATCTCTGAAATCACGCCGCTCATCATCATCGGCAAGCTCGAACAGTACGACGTCGCGGGCGCCACCGCCGTGGCGGTGGTGATGCTGCTGATTTCCTTTGTGCTGCTGCTGGTCATCAACGCCCTGCAAACCTGGCAGCGCCGCAACACGGGGGCGTCATCATGAGCGGGCCGTCGACCCACGCGGTGCGGCGTTTTCAGTCGGGCACCAGCGAAGCGCCCTGGGTGCGCTACACGCTGATCACCGTGGCGCTGCTGTTTGTGCTGCTGTTCCTGGTGCTGCCGCTGGCCGCCGTGTTCACCGAAGCCCTGCGCAAAGGCTTTGGCGCCTACCTGGCCGCACTGAAGGAACCCGACGCCTGGTCGGCGATCGAGCTGACGCTGATTGCCGCCGTGATTGCCGTGCCGCTGAACCTGGTGTTTGGGGTGGCCGCGGCCTGGGCCATCGCCAAGTACGAGTTTCGCGGCAAGTCGTTTTTGACCACGCTGGTGGACCTGCCGTTTTCAGTCTCGCCCGTGGTGGTGGGCCTGATGTATGTGCTGGTGTTCGGCGCGCAGGGCTGGTTTGGGCCGTGGCTGCTGGCGCACGACATCAAGGTGATTTTTGCCGTGCCCGGCATTGTGCTGGCGACCGTGTTCGTGACCTTTCCGTTCATTGCGCGCGAGCTGATTCCGCTGATGCAGGCGCAGGGCAACGACGAAGAGCAGGCCGCCATTGTGCTGGGCGCCACCGGCTGGCAAACCTTCTGGTATGTCACGCTGCCCAACATCAAGTGGGGGCTGATTTACGGCGTAATTCTCTGCAATGCCCGCGCGATGGGCGAGTTTGGCGCCGTGTCGGTGGTGTCCGGCCACATTCGCGGGCAAACCAACACCTTGCCGCTGCATGTGGAAATTTTGTACAACGAATACCAGTCGGTGGCCGCGTTTGCCGTGGCGTCGCTGCTGGCCATTCTGGCGCTGGTCACGCTGACCATCAAGTCGGTGGCTGAATGGCGCCAGGACGCCGACATGAAAGCCGCCGCCGCGCTGCCGCCCGAACGTCCCCCGCATCCAGCCGCCCTCCGCTAAAGGAAAGAAATCATGGGTATCGAAATTCGCAATGTCAGCAAGCATTTTGGCAACTTCCAGGCGCTGGGCGATGTGAGCCTGGACATCGAAGCGGGCGAGTTGGTCGCCTTGCTCGGCCCCTCTGGCTGCGGCAAGACCACGCTGCTGCGCATCATTGCCGGGCTGGAGTCGCCCGACCAAGGCAGCATCTTGTTCAGCGGCGAAGACACCACCGACGTGCATGTGCGCGAGCGCGGGGTGGGCTTTGTGTTCCAGCATTACGCGCTGTTTCGCCACATGACGGTGTTTGAAAACGTCGCCTTCGGCCTGCGCGTCAAGCCGCGTGCGTTGCGCCCCAGCGAAGCGCAGATCAGGGAAAAAGTCCACTCCCTGCTCAGCCTGGTGCAGCTCGACTGGCTGGCCGACCGCTTTCCGTCGCAGCTGTCGGGCGGCCAGCGCCAGCGCATTGCCCTGGCGCGGGCGCTGGCGGTGGAGCCCAAGGTGCTGCTGCTCGACGAGCCGTTTGGCGCGCTCGATGCCAAGGTGCGCAAGGAATTGCGCCGCTGGCTGCGCCGCCTGCACGACGACCTGAATGTGACCAGCATCTTTGTGACGCACGACCAGGAAGAAGCGCTGGAAGTGGCCGACCGGGTGGTGCTGATGAACCAGGGTGTGGTCGAGCAGATCGGCTCGCCGCAGCAAGTCTGGGACCATCCGGCCAGCCCGTTTGTCTATGGCTTCCTGGGCGACGTGAACCTGTTTCACGGCCGCGCGCATGAAGGCCAGGTGCAGCTCGAAGGCGTGCGCATCGACTCGCCCGAGCATGCCGGCGCGCAGGACGCCAAGGCCTTTGCCTATGTGCGGCCGCACGACCTGGAGGTGCAACGCTACATGCCCGGCGCCACCGGCATCGTGGCCACGCTGGAGCGGGCGATCGTGATCGGGCCGATTGCGCGGCTGGAACTTATTCCGGTCGACGGCTACCAACAGACAGCCGCGCCGTCGGGCGACCCCTTGATCGAGGCCCAGATGCCGGCGCAGCAGTTTCGCGACATGGGCCTGAAAGAAGGCGACACGCTGGTGCTGACGCCGCGCAAGGCCCGTGTTTTTATCGACGGCCAAGCCGCCAGCCAAGCATCCTGAAACCCGGTGCTTGCGCTTAAACTTGGCGCCAGCCTTGCTTTTTTGGATCAACGTGAACCACAGGATGACGATGTTTTTGACTTACTCTGATACGATGCCGCGCCGTGTGCTGGCCCTGGTGTCGGCGGCCTGCGTGCTGTTGCTGGCTTTTGGCCTTTACTTGCAGCACGGCGTGGGGCTGGAGCCTTGCCCGATGTGCATCGTTCAGCGTTATGCGCTGGTGCTGGTGGCCATTGTGTCTGGCCTCACCGCATTCGCCCGCCAAAAAGGGCTGCTGATCACTGGCGCCAGTCTGCTGGTGCTGCTGTCGGGTTTTGGCGCATTTGTGGCCGCCCGCCAAAGCTGGCTGCAGTGGTACCCGCCCGAAGTCGCTTCGTGCGGCCGGGACTTTTACGGAATGATCGAGACCTTTCCACTGCAGCGCGTCATTCCCATGATCTTCAAGGGCAGCGGCGACTGCAGCAAGATTGACTGGACCTTTCTGGGTGGCTCGATCGCCAACTGGTCATTCCTCTGCTTTGTGGCGGTCGGCCTGACGGCACTCGCGCTGATCGTTCGGTTGGTGCGCCAGCGCTGAAACTTTAAAAAATTAACGCCGCCACAAGGCGCCAGGGGTCATGAGCCTTGGCGCCTATTTTTTCGCCTGCGGCCCGGTGCAGGGCGCGACCAACGGATTACAAAGAGCGCTTAAAGATAGTGCGCAGCGCTTCGAATCTGGTCATATACTGTAGTTTTATACAGTTATTAGACCCGACTTCAGATCTTTCATGCCTGTGCCCACTGCGTCCACCGTCACCCACCGTGCCTTGCCTGAACTCGCCCATGTCTGGCGCGCCGGTGCGCTGGGCAGTGCCAGCCTGCAGGTCATTGACACGGGTTATGCAGGCCTCAATCAGGTGCTGCCCGGCGGCGGCTGGCCGCAAGGCGCGCTGACGGAAGTGCTGCAGCCGCAGGCCGGCCTGCACGAATGGGGCTTGCTGGCGCCTGCGCTGGCTGCGGCGCAACAGGCGGCGCCTGGCCGTCTCGTGGTGCTGGTCGGCGCGCCATATCTGCCGTTTGGCCCCGCGCTGGGCGCGCGCCAGCTCGCCATGCAGCGCCTGCTGTGCGTGCAGGGCCAAGGTCCGGCGCTGCTCTGGGCCACCCGCGAAGCGCTTCAATGCGCCGACGTAGCCAGCGTGCTGGCCTGGCTGCCCGACGCCCGCAGCGCCCATCTGCGCCGGCTGCAAATTGCCGCCCATGCGCACAGCAAGCTGCTGTTTGTGTTTCGTCCCTTGCGCGCCCGGCACGAGTCGTCGCCCGCGCCGCTGCGCCTGCTGCTTGAAGGCGCAACGAGCGAGGAGGGCAATCTTTTCGTCCATGTCCTCAAACGCCGTGGCCCGCCGCTGGCGTCGCCGGTGCTGCTGGCCACCCGGCCGGCCAGGCTGACCGCGCTGCTGGCAGCCAGCCGAGAGCGGGTACGGCGCCGCCGGGAAGATGCGCAGGCCCAAGCCTTGCCGGCTGTTTCAATGCGGAGTTCCCATGCGCTGGATCGCATTGCAAGCCTGCATACGTCCTGATGCGGCGCCCCCGCTGATCGACGCGGTGGCCGCACAGCAGGCGCTTGCCTGCATGGCGCTGGGCTACACGCCGCGCGTGGCGCTGGTGGACGAGGCGGTGCTGATGGAGGTGTCGGGCAGTCTGCGGCTGTTTGGCGGCCTGGCCCGGCTGGCACAGAACATGGCCAGTCAAGCCAGCCAGTTTTTTGAACAAAACAAGGTTCTAGCCTATATGGAACGGTCACAAGGTGCTACATCATTAATAGCGCTTGGCCGCTTGCGCCAGTGCCGCGGCCAACCAGAAGCCGCCAGCAAACGGGTGGCCGACTTGCCCATGCACACCCTGACGGCGGCCAGGCCGCACCTGGACGTGCTGGAGCGGGTCGGTTGCCGCAGCTGGGACGACTTGCTGCGCCTGCCCCGGGCGGGTGTGGCCCGGCGTTTTGGCGCACCGCTGCTGCAGGCGCTGGACCGCGCCCGGGGCCACGCGCCCGATGTCTACGAATGGCAGGTGCTGCCCGAGTCGTTTGACGAAACGCAGGAACTCGATGCGCTGGTCACCCATGCGCCCGCGCTGATGGCCGGTGCCCAGCGCCTGCTGGTGCTGCCGCTGCAGGCCTGGCTGCTGGGCCGCCAGCGCGGGCTGTGCGCGCTCAAGCTGGTCTGGCAGCTCGACAAGCGGCGCGACGTGGCACCCAGCGGCGAGCTGGTGATCCGCACGGCCCAGCCCGCCCAGGACTTGCGCCACCTGGCGCGCCTGATGGCCGAGCAACTGGGGCAGCAGCGGCTGCCCGCGCCCGTGCACAGCCTGCGCCTGCAGTCACTTGAAACCGAGGCGCTCACGGATTCGGCCGCCGCCACCGGCAGCTTGCTGATGGCCGCGCGCCAGCAAGGGGGCAGCGCGCTGGAGCTGGTGGAACGCCTGAGCGCGCGGCTGGGCCCGGAGCAGGTGCAAACCTGGCAAGCCCGCGCCGACCACCGGCCCGAGCAGATGCAGTGCTGGGTCAGCGCCCAAAATACTATCAAATCGATAGCCAATAATTCTCGTCCTGCTTGCGCTGGGGGGATTAATGATCTAAAAAACGAAGCTAGGACGGAAGCC